>JAFLJT010000356.1 GCA_022712855.1 Pseudodesulfovibrio sp.
GATTGTCCATGTATCCTTGCTCCGACTTCTCTGCATAAGGAGACTCCATTTACTGCCGCCGTGTTTTATGCGAATGTCCGTAGCAGTTCGAAAGGGAGAAATTTTATGGAAAAGATCATATTGGTGCATGTGACGGGTGGCGACAGGCCGGGATTGACCGCTGAATTATCCAGTGTTCTGGCTGGATTCGAAGTGGATGTCCTGGATATCGGCCAGGTGGTTATTCATAATTTTCTGACACTTGGCATACTTATTCGGCTTCCGGCCGATTCGCAGCCAGTGCTCAAGGACCTGCTGTTCAAAGCCCATGAACTGGGCGTGACCATGAAGCTGCACCCGCTTGATGAAGACGACTATGCCAAATGGGTGGGCTTCGCAGACAAACAGCGCCACATCATCACCTTGCTGGCGCGCTCCATCTCTGCCGAACAAATCGCGGCCATCACTAATGTCGTCAGTGAATCCGGCCTGAATATCGACACCATCCACCGACTGTCCGGGCGGGCTCCGCTTGACTGCAATGATTACGAATGTTCCCGAGCCTGCGTGGAATTCTCCGTACGTGGCACACCCACGGACATCGCGGCCATTCGTTCGAAATTCCTTGATATTTCCGCTGAGCTTGTGGCGGACATCGCCTTTCAGGAAGACAATATTTTCCGGCGCAACCGCCGTGTTGTGGCCTTTGATATGGACTCCACACTCATTCAGGCCGAGGTCATTGACGAACTCGCCAAGGAAGCGGGCGTTGGTGATGAAGTATCAGCCATCACCGAATCAGCTATGCGCGGCGAGTTGGATTTCAAAGAGAGCTTGAAAAAGCGCCTTGCCCTTCTTGAGGGACTGGACGAATCCGTACTGCAAACCGTTGCCGAGCGTTTGCCGCTCACCGAAGGGGCTGAACGCCTCATCTCCACTCTCAAGAACCTTGGCTACAAAATCGCCATTCTGTCGGGTGGGTTCACATATTTTGGCAACATCCTGAAAGAAAAGCTCGGCATCGACTATGTCTACGCCAATGAGCTTGAGATCAAGGACGGCAAACTCACTGGCCACGCTGTGGGCGAAATCGTGGACGCCGAGAAAAAGGCCGAGCTGCTCCAATCCATCGCAGACCAGGAATCCATCTCTCTCCAACAGGTCATCGCAGTCGGTGACGGCGCAAACGACCTGCCCATGCTCAACCTTGCGGGCCTGGGCATCGCCTTCCACGCCAAACCCAAGGTCAAAAAAGGCGCACGCCAGGCTATCTCGACCCTCGGACTCGACAGCATTTTGTACCTGATCGGCCTCAGCGATCGCGACATAGTTTAACCGACCATTCTACCAGCTAATAAAGCGAAACGGCTGTGCTTCTGGCAGAGCCGTTTCGCTTTTTTTCGCCCATCGGCAATCGCTCTGAAAGCGAGAATTGGACGAAATTATAACGCTAGACGCTTGCTCTTCTGCACTATTCCAGCAATACTTTGCATGATCGCAAAACCATGGCCGAAGTGGAGTTCCCTATGCGTGTGACTTTTGTGGGAGTGGGCGAAGCCTTTGATGAGACCCTGTCCAATACGAGCGTGCTGGTTGAGTCCGGCGGGCTTGCCATATTATTGGACTGTGGATTCACAGCGCCATCAGCGTTTTGGGCAGTGGCAGAACGGCCGCTGGAGCTGGACATGCTCTACATTTCCCATTTTCATGGCGATCACTATTTTGGCATTCCGGCACTGCTGGTCCGGTCCATTGAAGAAGGCCGATCCAAACCATTGACCATCATGGGTCAGTCGGGAGTCGCTGGCAAAATCAGGCAGCTTATGGACATGGCCTATCCCAACTCCCTGAAGAAAGCGCAGTTCGCTCTGAATTTCATTGAGTGCCACCCGGAAACCCCGGCGGCATCTGACCAGATGCAGTTTCGTTTTGCCGTCAATGACCACCCCATGCCGTGCTTGTCGATCCGTATAGAAAGCGAAGGGAAATCAATTTTCTATTCGGGTGATGGCGAGCCGACCAAAGAAACGCAGGCTTTGGCCCAAGGATGTGATTTGATCATTCATGAGTCCTTTTCCCTTGAACCGACCAAACCGGGCCATGGAACGGTTGATTCATCCATCAAATTCGCGCGGGAAGCACAAGCCGCACATCTGGCATTGGTCCATGTGCAGCGCATGGTGCGGCGCGAAAACAAGCAGACGATCATCTCCAGAGGGAAGAAAGAAACACAATTGCACGTATTTCTGCCGGAACCAGGAGACCATTTCAACGTTGAGGCCAATACTACTATCGGGTGCAACCAATTGTGACAGACGAGCAAATATTGGCTGTATGACAGCATTTTGAATTATAACGGGGTTACATCTTCAAAGGATTCATGCGAAAGATAATTTCACGGTTACGAAACAGACTAAGTAACAAATCGTATGAACCGACAATACGACGAACGCACTAAGGATATCCATTTTGGAAAAACGATACGATTCCATAGTCTATGATTACCTCGAAAAGCGAGGCGGCGGCATTGTCCTCCTGAGCGAAGATCTTTTGTTCAAGAGGATGCTGACATCGACAATATACAAGACCATTGGGACCAAGCGCGACTGTCTCTGGTCCTTTGAAGAGATTCAGCCTGGCCTGAAGAGAGTCCAACAATGTCAGGCCCAAAAAATGGAGTGTCTCGTTTTCATAGAACGCTTCCTGGAAAGCCACCCCAGCACAGACACGATCATCGCTATGAAACGGCTCATGCCGGACCTGCGCATCATCGTGCTGGTGGGTGAAACCAAGAGCGAAAACATCGCCTATTTTTATGAGATCGGCGTCAACAACGTCATCTCCAAGCCCGCGTCCGTCAACAATATCATCGAAAAAATGGCGTTCACTCTCAAGCCACAGGGCAAGCTGAGTGAATACATGAATATCGGGAAAAGATTCTTGGCCGCTGGCAAACATGATCAAGCCCTTCAGGTAAGCGACAAGATCCTCGAGATCAAGCCGGACAGCCCGGCTGGACTTATGCTGCGCGGCGACGTTTTCCTCGAAAGCGACAAGCGTGAGGACGCCATTAAATGCTACGAAGCTGCCCATGAAAGCTCACGCCTCTATCTCGAACCGCTCAAGAAGCTGGCCAATGCCTACGATGGGTTCGATGACGACAAACACCTAGAATACATGAAGGTTCTAGACAAGCTCAGCCCGCTTAACACAGAGCGCAAGACGAGCATCGGCGCCATCCACGTCAAACGCGAAGAGCTTGACCATGCGGAAAAATATTTCGACCAAGCTATAGATATTGCCACCCGAGAGGCCATGAGTCTGGTGGGCAACGTGGCGGAACAAATCTCTCTAGCCGTGAGCGACGTGGCTCCGGAAATGTCCGAGAAGTACCTGTCCAGGGTTATCGAAGCCAAGGGCAAACACCTCTCCAAGGACGACATCTCTCTCTTCAACAAGCTCGGTATCGCCCTGCGCGGTCAAGGCAAGTGGAGGGAAGCCATCGAGAACTACACGCGCGCGCTGGCCATCTCTCCCGATGACGAAGGACTCATCTATAATATGGGCATGGCCTATTATGATGGTGACGAAAAACGATTGGCGGGCCAGTCTTTTGACAAAGCTCTGAAAAAGAACCCCGATTTCTACAAGCAAAGTGAAGTCGTCTCCATGAATATGGGCAAGATTTATGCGGAGCTTCGCAAGTTCGAAAAGGCGCTGGTGTTTTACGAAAATGCTCATCGAATCAACCCGCACAACGGCACGACAAAGCGTAAAATCAGCGCAATAAAAAAAGCTCTCGACTAAACAATCAACAACGACGCCGATTCCCGGCGTCGCAGGCTGCTGAGAAAGGCCCGATTGCTGCGTTGCTGCAAAAAAAGATCAGACCCTAACGTACAGGAAGTACGCGTCGGCCCTGATCTTTTTTTGCGCCTTACACTCGAACCTTTCTCAGCAGCCTGCCAGATTGGGGCTTGTCATCAATCTGCGACGCCGGTTCCCGGCGTCGTTGTTTTTAGAACTCTTGACCATTTCCCCTCAGATCGCGTACTAATGGTAATAGGGAGTACTTTCTCCTGACCGCTGCCTACTCAGTCTGGGGGGACATATGGCAGGCCAGTATGATCATGTTGTACGACGTTTTCTTGAAGAGGAACACGGCGTCATCGTCTATCTGACAGACGACGCTGTTTTTACCCGCGCCATCCGGGGTATCGTCTCGCGCGACATCGGCTTCAAGGGCGAAGCACTCTTTCAATTTACCAACACCAATACGGCTTTGCAGAAATGTTTAGAGCTTCGTGACAACAAAACGCCGTGCGTCATTTTCATTGAGCGGATGCTTGAAGAACGCCCCACCACTGACTTTGTTATCAAACTCAAGCGCGACTTCCCCAACGTACGCATAATCATCCTCGCGTGGCAGGCCACCCAGGAAACCGTGGCCTATCTGTTCGAAATCGGCATCAGCCGTATGCTGCTCAAGCCCGCCTCTGCCAACAAGGTCATCGAAGAAATGGCCTTCACCATCAGCCCGCCCAGCGACCTGAAGAAGCAGATGAATCGCTGCACCGAATTGCTTAATAACGGCGACTTTGATGAAGCGCTGGAGGTAACGGACCGCATCCTGCTGCTCAAGCCGAACAGTGCACGCGGCCTGACCATGCGCGGCGATGCGCTCAAGGGTATCGGCGAGACGGACAAGGCGGTGCAGTCGTACATCACGGCCCACGAGAGCAAACCCATTTTCATGGCGCCACTCAGCAAGCTCGCCGCCGCTTTCAAGGATATGGACGATGAACGCGCCCTCTCCTACATGAAGGAGCTGGACGAAATCAGCCCGCTCAACCCGGAGCGCAAGATCGAGATAGCCGAGCAGCATCTCATGCGCAACGAGACCGCAGAGGCCGAAATCTATCTTGACCAAAGTGTTGAAGCGGCCGAACGCGAAACCCTCAGCATGGTCGGCGATCTTACAGAACGTATCGTGGACGCCGTGTCTGGCGTGGCCCCGGAACTCGCCATAAAATATCTCAACCGTGTCATCGACAACAAGCGTGTGCTTGGCCGCGACGATCTCGTCCATTTCAATCGGCTGGGCATCATCCTGCGTGGTGAAGGCAAGTGGAACGAAGCTGTGGAGGTCTACAGCAAAGCACTCGAAATCGTCCCCGACGACCCGGTCGTTCACTACAACATGGGCCTCGCATATTGGGAAGGCAATGAGCGTATGCGCGCCATAAAGAGCTTTGAAAGAGCCATGGAATTCGACCCGCATTTCTACGCAGGAAGTGTCGGCGCCGCGCTCAATATAGGTTCGCTCTACCTCGACCTGCGCCAATTCGAAGATTCCGAACGATTCTTCGAGCATGTCCTTGATATCGACCCGAACAATCGCACCGCCAAAAAACGCCTCAAGGCCGCCCGCGACCGCATACCGCCCAAGAATTCTCAGGACCGCAATGCCCGTTCTGCCAAGAGCACGTCCTCGGCCTACGACATGGACGCCATGGTCGGCGGTGGCTCAAGCGCAAAGCCCGCAGCCAAGCCAAAGGCCAACGTTGACGCCGCCTACAACATGGACGCCATCGGCGGTTCATCAAGCTCCGCACGAAAGCCGGAAAAGAAGAAGTCGGGTAAGGTTACCAAGCTGGATTTCTAGGGGGATCAATACACCAACGGCAGCACCCAGCTCAGCCATCCGGTCAGGATGAGTGCGCCCAGCACGTTCAGCACAAATCCCAGAAAGAGCATGGTCTTGAGCGATGCCCCACGCATTTCACCAAAGGCCAGCGCATTGGTCGGCGTGGCAATGGGCGTCATGAACGCGCAGGTCGACGCCATGCCCACGCCCATCATCAGGTAGAGGGGATTCATGTCGTGGCCGAGCGCCGCGTAGTACGCGATGGTGAAAAACGCGGCGACCACGGCGGTGTTGGACAGCGTTTCGGTCAGGAAAATCACGGCCATTATGGTCAGGAAAAAGAGCAGCAGCCCGGGCATGTCGCCCTGCAAGAGATCGCCCGCAAGAGCCACCACCATTTCGTCCCACTTGAACCAATGGACGATGGTGAAGATGACGGCCAGACTCAATATAAAAATCAGCCCGCGACGGGGAATGCCCCGCACAAGATCAAGCGGCTTGAGCAATGGTCCCTGCGCAAAAGGAGAAGTGGGCGCGGATTTGATGAAAATCAGGGAGCAGAAAAATCCGGTGAATCCGATACAAACAATGGGTGAAATATCAGCAAATCCGGGCACCGCCTGCCGCGTCACGGCCTCCAGTATCCAGAAGCTCATGTAGAGCCAGAACAATCGGCCACCAAACCGCTGCCGATCATTGGTCTCGCACGTCTCACCAAGGCAATCCAAACACACGGTAATCTCCCGCGCCTTGGCGGGCAGCCCCAATCCGGCAGCCACACCCCAGGCGGCCAATCCAAGCAGGACAACCAACGGCACGGACCAGATGAACCAGTTCAAAAATGTAATCTGCTCACGTCCCGGAACCTGAAACAAATCGAGCGCCGCAAACAACACCGCATTGGCAGGCGACCCGATCATGGACCCCATCCCCCCAATGGCCGCCCCATAAATGGCCGAACACATGAGCACGGTAGTCATCCCCGGCACGCCCTCGTCAGCGAACCCTTTATCCAACCGCTTCAACACCGGCAACAACGTCAAAACAGTAATAGTATTAGGCATAAACGAAGACAACGCAGCAGCCGCGCCAATGACATAAAGAATAAGAATCGGCCCGCTCCCCTGACTCTTCCGCAACGCCCACGCCACAAACCCGTCAGTAATCCGCGTCGCAGCCATAAGCTGATACACAAGATACCCACCACAAAAGAGCAGGATCAGCGGCAGCCGTTGCCAGAGGTACGTCGATATATCGCCAAGGGATTCCATTGGGATAATGGAGCCTTTTTAGGGGTGGGTGTCAACTGGGCAAAGGGGCTTGCCCAATACGTGGCCTTATGTTTATTGTTTTCCCTATAAACATACATCCAACATACGAGTTGCAAATGCCTCTTTTTGGATTCGGACCATCGTTCATCGGCCTTACTATCAATCTGTTCAGCCCCGGTTCTTCGGTTAGTAAAATGAAGAGCCTTAAAGACTGCAAACGATTGGAGCCTGGACTGCTTCCCAATTTCAAGAAACCCGCGATTTTCGATATGCTCTCATGGGAGAGCAATCTTTCAAATTTTGTGGGGCGTGAGGAAGAAAAAGTCGCTCTCACCAACTGGCTGCACAGCAATGAGAAATCCGATGATGACCGGGTGTCGGTTAAATTCGTCACTGGCGAAGGAGGCACGGGCAAGAGCCGCCTTGCCGGAGAGATCGCCCATCACTTCAAAGAGACGCATGGCTGGGAGGCAGGTTTTTACCGCCTTGAGGAAATAGGTGATATCCCGCTCGGGAAAAAGGGAACTTTGATCGTCATTGATTACCCTGAAAAAGACCCCAAGCAAGTGGAAACCATTTTCGAGATTATTAAGGGTATACCCAGAGAGTACATGGTGCGGGTTCTGTTCCTGACCAGAACGTCCATGGGAGAGTGGGAACAAAAAATCATTTCGACAGGCGTACATGGGCGGGTTGATCTTGAACCTGTCCACCTCACTCCCTTGGAAACTTCACATGATGATGCGTTGGAAATATGCAATTCCACAGCCCGTAGAGCTTCTCAAATTTTCCAAAAGAGCGGAATGACAAAAGGGCCAGCTCAAAATTTTTCTCAAGAAGCTTTGACAGCATGGATTGAAAAAAAACCGGAACATCATGCCAAGCCGCTCTTTCTGGTCGCAGCAGGTATTCATGCAGCGTACTTCCCAGACAAGAACACTCTTACCCTTTCCGCGGTACAAATAGTCAAGGAATTGGTGACAAGAGAGCACAAAAGATTGTGGACTGCCTCCGAAGGGTGCGGGGCAGCCCCGGACACACTCCCTCGCCTGTTTGCAATGGCAACCATCGCCGACGGCTTGCCATGGAAGACCGTGAAATCGATGGACGCCCCTTTGCGGGAGATGCTTGGCATTCCCAACCAATGGAACGTCTACAGGGAATTAAAAGCATCCGGTTGGTTGTGCGAAGAAGCATTCCAGCCAGTCCAACCCGACATTATCGGCGCAGGTTTTATAGCCAAGGTCTTTGAAGAAGCTGAAGAGGGAGTGCCAGCACTTTTGTCCCGCCATGCCATCCTCTTAGCCGAGGGTGATAAATGGATTGAAAATCTCTGCCGCATTAAGACAGACATGATTACCGTTCTGGAAAAGAAGACAACTCCAATCGAATTGCTGGCCGAGCACATTAAAGCGCACGACGAATTGGATGATATCCTCGCTTTCCTGACTTCAGAAGACGTCCCACATGGACTTGCTCTATTGTGCGTCGCTGTTGGAGAGAAAAAATCGAACAAAGAAGGGATTGACGATGCAGAAAAGGCTGCTCGACTCAACAACCTTTCTGTTGACTACTACGCTATCGGCAACACCGAAAAAGCGATGGAGGCCAGCAAAAGAGCGGTGGAAGAGTACGAAAAACTCGCAAAGGAAAATCCCGCGAAATTCCTGCCCGATCTGGCAGCGAGCCTCAACAACATCTCCACTCGCCATTCCGACATCGGCGACATGGTTGCGGCCATGGACGCGAGTAAAAGAGCCTTGGAAGAGTTTGAAAAGCTCGCAAAGGAAAATCCCGCAAAACACCTACCCAATCTGGCAATGAGCCTCCACAGCCTTGCCATTCGCCATTCCGCTCTAGGCGACACGGCTGCGGCCATGACCGTGAGCAAAAGAGCGTTGGAAGAGTTCAAAAAACTCGCAAAGGAAAATCCCGCGAAATATCTGCCCGATCTAGCAATGAGCCTCAACAACCTTTCCAATCACCATGCTGAACTCGGCGACATGACTCCGGCCATGGACGCGTGCAAAAGAGCGGTGGAAATCAGGGAAAAACTCGCAAAGGAAAATCCCGCGAAATTCCTGCCCAATCTGGCAGTGAGCCTCAACAACCTTTCCAATCGCCATTCCGCTCTCGGCGACACGGCTGCGGCCATGGAGGCAATCGCAAAGGCGGTGAAAATCAGGGAAAAGCTCGCAAAGGAAAATCCTGCGAAATTCCTGCCCGATTTGGCTACAAGCCTTGGGGTGCGTGGGGATATCCTCATGCAAACAGGTGATTCGGATCAGGCTGTTACATATTACCTTCGTGCCATTGAGATACTAGCACCCTTTGCCGAGCAGTATCCCAATTCCTTTGCAGGCCGCATGTACAAAGAAATTCAGCGAGACCTCGCCAAAGCCCAAGAAGCCGACTAACTCCCCACTAGCCGTCTCAGGCACTTTGCGCTATCATCGGCAACACATAGACGGGAGTTTTGTTAAGTGGCCGAATTTGTTCATCTTCATGTCCATACCGAGTACTCGTTGCTCGATGGTGCTATTCGCATCAAGGATCTGCTTTCAAGGGCGAAAGACCTTGGGATGCCTGCTGTTGCCATTACTGATCATGGGTCCATGTTTGGTGCGGTCACGTTTTATATG
>JAFLJT010000264.1 GCA_022712855.1 Pseudodesulfovibrio sp.
CATCCTATTTAAGCGGCAGTTCATACGACAGGCTAAGTTCTGGGCACCCATCTGGGTAGCGCTGACTCTGTTTATGATAAGTCTCTCGTTCTTGTATAAGACTCCGGTCGGCAAGAACCTGCACCTGCACTGGGCCATGGCCTTGCTCGTTGCTATAGGCTTTGGTCTTGTGGCCTGGCTTATCGGCAGTTTTTTCGTCAACAAGATAGTCATCAATGAGGAAGAAGGCGCGGAAGGCGTGGAAAAAGTCTTCCGAAAAATGCAGGTGGGTACCTCCTGCTATGTCGCCCTGTCTCAGGGAGCCAATGACGTTGCCAACGCCGTCGGTCCTGTGGCTGCCATTTACCTGATTGCCAAGGAACACAAATTGCTTGCCCAGGCGGATGTACCGATTGCCATGCTTGCCCTCGGTGGTGTTGGAATCGCCATCGGAATCAGCGTATTAGGTCATAAAGTTATGGCCACCGTGGGTACCAAAATCACGACCCTGACCAATACACGCGGCTTCGCCGTTGATATTGGCGCGGCTTCAACCGTCCTCGTGGCATCCAATCTTGGCCTGCCGGTCTCTACCACCCACGCTGCAGTGGGCGGCGTTGTCGGTGTCGGCCTTGCTCGCGGATTCCACGCAGTTGATTTCCGGGTCCTGTTCCGCATCGTTGCCTACTGGATCGCCACTGTTCCCATCGCGGCCTTGACCAGTATCGTTTTCTTTGTGCTGCTGAAATGGTTGTGTTACAGCTAGGCTACTAGAATAAAAGAACCCTTTTCAAAGAGGTTGATAATATGTCTCTCAGAATTCCCTTTTTCGGTCTTCTCACCAAACGTAATCCCATGGACGGCCTGGTCGAGCACTACGACAAAATTGCCGAGTGCATCGCCACCATTGATGACTCTCTCGAATGTTATGTCTCCGGTGGCGTTTGCCGTGAGTTCGAAGAACTCACCCGCACCATCGACGAGATCGAGAATCACGCGGACGTCATCAAGCGCAGCATCCGCAACCACCTGCCCAAGGGCATCTTCATGGCCGTTGAGAAACAGCTGTTCCTGAGCTACACCAAGTCTCAGGACAACATTCTCGACGCTGCTCAGGATGCCCTGCATTGGCTTGCCATGCGCAAGGTCGCCATCCCTGAGACTATCCAGAAGGACCTCATCTATCTGCTCGACGCCGTGGCAAAGACCACCGTCCTGCTCGGGCCTGCCCTCAAGGCGACCATCGCCCTGGTCCACGGCGAATCCATCGATCGCGACGGCACCAAGGCCTGTTTCCGCAAGGTCCGCGCCGAACGCGATAACGTACGCAATCTCAAGAATGAGTTGCACAAGAAACTCTACGCCATGGATCTCGATTTCAAGGATATTTACCAGCTCATGCACTTTATCGATTGTCTCGATGATATGGGCCACAACACCGAGAACTGTGCTGACCATCTGCGCGCCATGATCGCTCGTTAAGCTTAGATCCCAATACACAAAACAGCCCGGTTCGACATATGTCGGACCGGGCTGTTTTTTATTCAATTCTCCTCAGGAAAAAAATGAAGAAATGTGTTGAAATTGATTTTCATTATCAATATAGTCCGACTCGTGCTTGAGCAAATGGGTACAGAAGGAAGGACAGAATATGGATAGTATCAAAGCAGGCACAGTGGGTGTCGAGGCAACCAAGTTTTTGCTCTTTGGGCGATGTAGAAGCCGGTCAACGCGTGGTGCGTCAGGCCGGGAAACATTACCCCAAGGAGAAAAGTATGAGCCGTTTGAAAAAACTCGGAATGTTGAATCGTGAAGGAATGACTGCCTTGAACTCAGGCAGAGTTGATGACGCCATGTTTCAGTTGGTCCAGGCCAACCGTATCGCCCGACAATTGAAATCGCCCCTTCACGAGGCCAAGGTTCGGAACAGCATCGGGCTGGTGCATCAGGTGTCCGGTAACACCGATGAAGCACTTGTTTGCTTTCGTATCGCTGCGAAGTCAGCCATTGAAGGCGCTGGTGCTGGCAACAAGCTCCACAAGATCATCAATCGCAATCTGACCCGACTTGAGCAAGCAGAAGGGCGGGCCGCGTAAATGTTTCAGAACCAACAACCCTTGGCGGCGGACTCTCCGCTGCCGGGGGTGTCCCGTTGTTTGGATTCCACCCACTTCGTCACTACCATCCTTCATCAGTTTGCTGAGTCCCTTGGTAATGCCATTGATGCCAAGGATCAGCATACGTCCATGCATTCCGACGAAGTGGCACAAATTTCTCACGCCATCGCTTTGACCATGGGCCTGACCCCACGCGAGGCGGATATCATCCATGTGGCAGGTCACCTACACGATATTGGAAAGATCGGGGTGCCGGATGAAGTGCTGCGCAAAGAGGGGCCACTCAATACACAGCAGTGGCAGGCCATACGTAAACACCCACAGGCTGGGGCAGATATTCTTTGCCCGGTTGCTGCGCTGAAAAAGCTTGGCGTTGTCGACATGGTTCTGCATCACCATGAACGATATGACGGTAAAGGGTATCCGTGCGGCCTTAAAGGGTGCGCCATCCCCCTTGGCGCGCGCATTATTACCCTCGCCGACAGTTTGTCTGCCATGTTGCAAGATCGTCCGTACCGCAAAGCGCGGACGTTTGAGAGTGCGTGCAAGGAAATTATCCATTGCTCAGGCTCCCAATTCGACCCACGAGTAGTGGAAGCCTTTCGAAAATCTGCCGACACGATCAAGACAATTATCGAAATCTTGTCATCAAGTGAAGAGGCAGCATGATCACGGCTGGGTCATATACAAAAATTTTGTCTCAGACTTGAACTCTGGGAGAAAAGTAGAATTTTTTGTACTTTTGCTTGTGAAGACCTGCCTCTGTAAGTTTTGCGGCGGTGAGTCTAGCTGGCTGATTTTTATGGAAGAAATAATATTTTATGTTGTTTCCTAAAGTTTGGCACGGCTCCTGCTATAAAGAAAGCATCTTCCTTTTGTTTGCACACGAGAAAAACAACGAAGCCTCCACAAGGAGGCTTTTCTCGTTTCTGGGGCAGGCTTCTGATAAAGGCCCGATTGCTGCGTTGCTGCAAAAAATCCAAACCCTAGCGTATAAGAATACGCGTCGGCCTTGGATTTTTTTTGCGCCTTGCACTCGAACCTTTCTCAGAAGCCTGCCAGATTGAGGCTTGTCATTAATAAAAAAACAACCCCGGCAAGCCGGGGTTGTTATTGTTTATCTTCTGTTGAATAGGCAGCTATTTTTCATACACAGCGCCCTTGGAGGCCGATGTGACGAGCTTGGCGTAGCGACGCAGGAAGGCGGATTTTACTTCTTTCTCTATTGGCTTGAAGTGCTTCTTTCTCTCTGCGAGTTCGGCCTCGTCTACCATCAGCTCGATTGTACGGGCCGGGATGTCGATTTTGATCGTATCGCCGTTTTGGATCAAACCGCAGGGGCCGCCAGAGGCTGCTTCGGGTGAGATATGTCCGATAGCCGCACCGCGTGTGCCGCCGGAGAAGCGGCCGTCGGTGATCAGTGCTACGGATTCGCCTAGCCCCATGCCAGCGATGCTGGATGTCGGTGTGAGCATTTCACGCATACCAGGTCCGCCCTTGGGGCCTTCGTACAATACGACGACTATATCACCTGGCACGATCTTGCCGCCGAGGATCGCCTCTACGGCATCTTCCTCGGAGTTGTAGACCTTGGCCGTGCCGCTGCTCTGCATCATCTCAGGAGCGACGGCAGACTGCTTCACACAGCAACCTTCGGGCGCGATGTTACCGTACAGGATGGCGATGCCGCCTTCCTCGGAGTATGGATTATCAATGGGGCGCACAACGTCGTAATTGGTGACCTTGGCGTCCAGATCTTTCAAGTTTTCACCCAGCGTCTTGCCTGTGACGGTCATGACATCAAGGTTGAGCAGGTCGCGTTTGACCAGTTCGGACATGACCGCAGGAATACCGCCGGACTCTTCCAGGTCTTCCATGAAATGCGGGCCAGCCGGAGACAGTTTGCACAGATTCGGCGTTTTGGCGCTGACCTCGTTGAACATCTCCAGATTCAGGTCCAGCCCTGCTTCGGCGAACAGCGCGGGCAGGTGCAGGGTGGTGTTGGTGGAACAACCGAGCGCCATATCCATGGTCACCGCGTTGTGCACAGCTTTTTTCGTGACGATGTCGCGGGGCTTAATATCCCTTGCCAACATTTCCATGACCTGCATTCCAGCCTGTTTTGCCAGCCTTTTACGGGCAGACATGACAGCCGGGATGGTGCCGTTACCCGGCAGCGCAAGGCCGATGGACTCGGAGAGGCAGTTCATGGAATTGGCCGTGAACATACCAGCGCAGGAGCCGCAGGTCGGACACGCGGACATCTCAAATTCTTGCAGAGCTTCCTCGGTCATGGTGCCGGCCTTAACCTTGCCCACGCCCTCGAAGACATTGATCAGGTCAGCGGTTTTTTTACGTCCAGCCAGCATCGGGCCGCCGGAAACAACCACTGCCGGGATATTGAGGCGCAGGATCGCCATGAGCATACCCGGTACGATCTTGTCGCAGTTGGGGATGCAGACGATGGCATCAAAAGGGTGCGCGGTTGCCATGATCTCAACAGAATCCGCGATAATCTCGCGGCTCGGTAGGGACATTTTCATGCCCTCGTGGCTCATGGCCAGCCCATCGCAGACGCCAATGGCAGGAAATTCCATGGGAGTACCACCCGCAATGCGGATACCGGTTTTCACGGCTTCGGTGATGGTGTCTAGGTGAACATGACCGGGGATAATCTCGTTGGCAGCATTACAGACGCCGATGAGCGGCCTGTCTAATTCTTCCTTGCACAGTCCAGTCGCATACAACAGCGAACGGTGCGGGGCCCTCTCCAATCCACCAGTCATTCTCTTACTACGCATCACTATACTCCTTAATATGAACAAAATTCTGATGCATAGTTCAAACCACAAACGGGTCGGGTGTCAACTTGTTTGGCGGTTAGGGCAGTAAACGAGTGGACTTCCCTTTCGCGCCAGAATGCTTATTATATAAAATGTAGGTTAATTCTTTTGGCGGTTCATGGGAATGAACCTCAGGTAAAGGGGGCGTCTATGTCGAATACGTGTGGACAGGGCTGCGGCTGTTATGAGGACGCATGCTTTGATCGAAAAGAGACTAAAGTAGCCGTACGTGACCCTGTGTGCGGAAAGACGCTCGATTGCGAAAGCCCGAGTGCGCGAAAATTTATGCACGAGGGTGAAGACATCTTCTTTTGCAGCACCAAATGCCTGACGGATTTCATCAATGACCCGAAAGCGTACATGGAAAAGAAGGGATTTTTCAGTTTTTTGAAGTGGTTCTAAATTTGTTTGCCGGACAGACTCCGGCATCCCTGTCGTCCTTGGGATACATAAAAAAGGCCGCCCGATTGTCGGGCGGCCTTTGCTTGGTCTTTTTCAGTCGGTCAGCTTAGTTGAAGAGCGTTCCGATTCTTCCAAAGCGAACGTCGGTGATTGAACCCCAGGACCAGTAGATTACCAGTGCCTTACCCACGATCTTCTCGCGCTTCACAGTGCCCCACCAGCGGGAGTCGTACGATCCTTCGCGGTTGTCGCCCATGACGAAGAACTGGTCTGCGGGAACGGTGAATGGGCCGAAGTTGTCGCGAATGGGCATCATGTTTGCCTTGGTGTGCATCACGTATGGCTCGTCAATGACTTCGCCGTTGATGGTCACAACCTTCTCGCGAATTTCGATAGTATCACCGGGCAGGCCGATGACGCGCTTGATGAAATCTTTTCTTTCGTCCTCAGGGAACTTGAAAACAACGATATCGCCACGTTCCGGGTCGCCTGACTTATACAGCACCTTGCCGTCCGTGGTGTCGAGCCAGATGTTCGACGGCAGACGCACGTCATAGGCAAACTTGGTCACCAGCAGGTGATCGCCGATCTGCAATGTCTCCAGCATGGACCCCGACGGGATTTTGAATGCTTGAACAACAAAAGCGCGGATGACAAATGCAAGGAGCAGGGCAACAACAACAGCTTCAATAGTGTCGCGGAATTGTTTCATTGAATCTTGAGACATGTATATTCCTTACTTCGATTTAATTCAGTCTAGTCGTCGTCGGATTTCAGAACGGACAGGAAAGCTTCCTGCGGGATTTCAACGTTGCCCATGCGGCGCATACGTTTTTTACCCTCTTTCTGCTTTTCGAGCAGCTTGCGCTTACGCGAAATATCGCCGCCGTAACACTTGGCGGTGACGTCCTTCCTGAACGGTGCGTTACGTTCCTTAGCTACGATCTTGCTGCCGATGGCAGCCTGGATGATGACTTCGAACATTTGACGCGGGATGGAGCGCTTGAGTTTCAGCGCCAGCGAGCGGCCGATGCGGGCGGAGTTTTCACGGTGCACAACGCAGGAGAATGCATCCACGGGGTCGCCGTTGATAAGAATATCAAGGCGAACAAGGTCAGCCACACGGTAGTCGATGATTTCGTAATCGAGGCTGGCGTAACCCTTGGTAGAGGACTTCAGCTTGTCGAAAAAGTCGTACATGACTTCGGCGAACGGGATCTCATAGGTGATGACCACACGTTTTTCCGTGATGTAGGCCATGTCCTTCTGGATGCCTCGTTTCTCTTCGCACAGGGCGAGAACAGCGCCGACAAATTCGTTGGGAACGTGCACTTCAAGGCGAACGAACGGCTCGCGGATAGCGCCGATCTTCGACGGTTCGGGCAGCTTGCTCGGGTTGTCGATGGTCATGACTACGCCGTCAATGTCTTCAACTTCGTAGATGACAGACGGCGCGGTGGTGATCAGCTTGGCGTCGAATTCGCGTTCGAGGCGTTCCTGAATGATTTCGATATGCAGCAGGCCGAGGAATCCGCAGCGGAAGCCGAAGCCCAGCGCTTGCGAAGTTTCCGGCTCGTAGCTGAAAGCCGCGTCATTGAGCTGGAGTTTTTCCAGCGCAGACTTGAGGTTCTCATACTCAGCAGGCTCGATGGGATACAGACCGGAGAACACCATGGGCAGGACAGGCTTGAAACCGGGATACGGTTCGACCACCGGATTTTCGGCCATGGTGATGGTGTCGCCCACGGGTGCGTCGCCCAGATCTTTCATGGCTGCGCAGAGGAATCCAACCTCGCCGGGCCCCATATCTTTGATGTCCATGGCTTCGGGCATAAATGCGCCGAGGCGGGTGACTTCAAATTCCTTGCCTGACGAGAAAATCTTTATTCGGCTCCCTTTCTTGATGGTGCCGTCCATGATGCGGAAGAGGACAACAACGCCTTGATAGGTGTCGTGCCATGAGTCGAAAATCAGCGCCTTGAACGGTGCATCGGGATCACCTTCCGGCGGCGGTAGCTCGTGAATGACGGCATCAATGACGTCCTGCACGTTCAGCCCAGTCTTGGCGGAAACCATGAGCGGGTTGGTGCAATCAAGTCCGATGACATCTTCGATCTCGCGGGAGATCATTTCCGGCTCGGCGCTCGGCAGGTCGATCTTGTTGAGCACCGGGATAACTTCGAGGTTGCTATCCATGGCGAGATACACGTTGGCGAGCGTCTGCGCCTCAACACCCTGTGTGGCGTCGACCACCAGCAGTGCGCCTTCGCAGGCTGAGAGCGAGCGCGAGACTTCGTAGCTGAAGTCCACGTGGCCGGGTGTGTCGATGAGGTTCAGTATATACTTTTCGCCATCGGTATCGGTGTAAGGGATTCGGACAGTCTGCGCCTTGATGGTGATGCCGCGTTCGCGTTCCAGGTCCATCTTATCGAGGTACTGGGCTTTTTTCTCGCGGTCGCCGACCATGCCGGTGATTTCGAGGATGCGGTCGGCCAGTGTCGACTTGCCATGGTCGATGTGGGCGATGATGCTGAAATTTCTGATATTTGCGATCTTGGTCATATTTCTCTGTTTGCGTGATTATTAATCGCCGGGAACGGGTAAAGACCCCATTTCGGACGTTTGGACATGACATGTAAGGTATTTGGGGTGGGTTGTCTAATATATATAATAATGGGTGGAGGGAATGGGGATGCGCCTGTGGCGCGATGGGGGAATGTTGGGATGGAGAAGGGAGATTAAGAGTAAGATGCTTAAGCAGCCCTCCCGGCGGGGTCCGTTTTTTTGTTGGAGCAAAAAAAGGGACGAAAAAAAGCTCCTTGCGCTAGCTTGGCCGCTGTCTCACTAGCCTAAGAATCTGATCCAACCGGGTCGGCTCCACTCTCGGAGTGTGGCACGCCTTGCGAATCAAATAAATCGAGGGCCGTCCAAGGTCGTACGTGTCCCGGCAATGGAGCCGCCTCCGCCGTTTGGTCAGCTTCTAAGGCTAATGAGGCTTAACGCTGGGGGGGGGAGGAACATACCTACTTCAAATTTGAATACAAATTGCAGAGAAGTCGTCCGATGGCCCTGTCGTTTCAACTATAGAAAGAAGCTCATTGCATAGTTGCATAGGATTCTTGAATTTGTGTGTTAGGACAGATTCCAACTCAATAGCTTTTGATACACCGTCTGAAACCATCAATATAAAGTCTTCCTGTTGTAATCCAACAGTATGTTCATCAATTGTCATTTTCCCTTCTGGGCTAAGGGCAGATGTTAAAACATTTTTGCGATGGTAGTTTTTTAGCTCGTCCTTGGTGAACACTCCTTCATCAAGTAACTGCTGCAATTCAGTATGATCTCGTGTGATTTGTCTACAACCCTCTTTGCTGACTATGTACACTCTGCAGTCTCCAGAGTGCCCTATGCGTAGAGTGTTCGCTTCTATCATACATATAGTCAGGGTTGTTCCCATTCTTGAGAGAGATGGGTCTATGTTGGCAGTATCTATGAGTTGTTGTTTTGTATTGGCGAATAGAGCTTTCATACTAATATTCGGAGCATCAAATATGAGTTCTTTGGCCCGGTTTATAGCCAGATACGATGCTGTGCCCCCTCCATAGTCCCCACCAATGCCATCAGCGATAGCCATTACAATGCCATTTCCCATAAATGTTGGTGGTAAAATATGGTCTTGATTCGTTTGGCCTTGAAGTTTGGGCTTTGAGAAATAACACCCAATCATTTCAGAGTTCATCAACTAGCTCCTAGTAGCAGGGGGTGAATAGCACTTTCGCTCTTATGAATCGTTTTTAGAGCTTTAACTGCTGTGTCGTAAAAAGCGTATTCCTGAATATTCGCTTCGTTTAGTATTCGTTGAGCTGTTGTTAGTGAAATAGTTGGTTCAGCCATTTTTGCAAATATGTTCTCAACATACCACCTGTTGTGACTTGCGCCAAGCTCAAGTGTCGCTATGGTCATTTTAGCTTTTATTGAGTCAGTGCCTAACTGATAGAAGCGCATAGCTCTATCAGCTAATCCATCGCATAGTTCAAACGAGAAGCCTCTATTTTGTATATGCGATGCAAACTTGATCGCTAATCTGGAAAACAATCCTTGATAGTTGGAAATAGTATCGATTTCTGACAGGCTAAGATTGTTTAGAAGAGTTTCTTCGGCGTCCTCATCAACTGTGTTGGAAAGGTATTTCAATGCATTTTGCCATTCCGAAGGTGCAGCATCCTGATCGTTTTCCCGTCGTTGAATAATCTGTTGGACAGCAGTGAGTTGTACGTTGACAGGAAGCCCTTTAATCGCAACTTCGAATGCTTCACGCAGTTCTCCAATATCCTGAAATCTAGCTGCGGGTTCTCGTTGGGTACATCTTTCTACGACTGGTCCAACTTTGCCTGGTACCGTCAGGTTTGAATAGGGGATTCTGGATGATTCCTCTGAAAAAATATCGTGAAGAATTGCGCCGAAAGAGTAGATGTCTGCTAAGTGGTTTGAGTCTTTGAAGTTGGTGTAGCATTCTGGTGCGGAGTATGCTTCTGTGCCAGCTTGCATCCCAGTACTGGTTATC
Organism: Pseudodesulfovibrio sp.; assembly: GCA_022712855.1. GTDB lineage: Bacteria > Desulfobacterota > Desulfovibrionia > Desulfovibrionales > Desulfovibrionaceae > Pseudodesulfovibrio. Next base: position 9,906 of record JAFLJT010000264.1, read on the forward strand.
TGAGTAGTTTCTTTGTCTTTGGCTGAGATTAGTCCAAAATCCGAAATGGCGTAAGAGGTGCTCTCTTCATCAATAAATGCCAATATATTAGCTGGCTTTAAATCTCTGTGATAATAACCTTTGTTATGTATAGTTTCTAGGCCATTTAGTATGTCAAATAAAGGAAGGGTGTAGTCCCCTCCTAATGTACGGTCTTCACTTAAGCTTTGTTGGAGAGAATGGCTTGCTAATGGCATTGTGAACCAAGGGGGGTCTTCCTCAAGGTTGATTATTTCAATTTTGACGACATTAATGTGATTGATATCACTTTGATACCCTACTTCTCTTTTGAACCTTCTCACGGCTTGTTCGATGAAATCTGGATGGATTTTTTCTAATGAAAGTTCTTTTTTTGCCCAATCATCTCCATTTTCATCTTGTACATGAGAGACAATGCCGAACCCACCTTCGCCAATTTGTTTTATGACTTTCATTTTATCCACCTTGATATAGTATGGTCTCTGGTTCGATTTATGTGCATCAGATTGATGATAATGTGTATACTTGAACAATTATTGTAGTGGTTGATCTTAATCTTTGTTCAGCCATCCATCTCAAAAGGTTTAGAAATAGATAATCCACGTGGAGCAGCTCTTAGAATCACGGTCGCAGCCTTAGCGGGAATTGGGGAACACAATACTATTTCCACCCAACGACCAACCCCAGCCCTTATTTGCTAAGCCTTAGAAGCTGACCAAGCAGTGGGGGCGGCTTTTCTCTCGAGAATCGCATGACTTTGGACGGCCCATAATTTTTATGATTTGCACGGCGTGCCACACTCCGATGGTTGAGCCTCCGCTGCTTGAAAAATCCGCAGGACAGCGGATTTTGACGTCGGTTCCTACCGGCGCCCCGAAGGGGTGAGCCCCAGGACGGGGCGAATCAATCAGATTCTTAGCGGCAAATGCGAGGCGGCCAAGCTAGTTCTTAAAAGCCGACATTTTTTTGCTACTTTTTTTGTGGCGGCTCAGCCAAAAAAAGTCGGCCCGGCTGGCAGGCCATGGAAAGAGTCTTCGACTGACGTTGCTCAGTCTTGAGCTTTCACCCATTTTTCATCCCGCCATACGGTGGCTTCGCTCCCATCCCCATCCCCGTCCCCATCCCCGTCCCCATTCCCCTCCTCACTCATCACCCAATAAACAAGACCCATCCGGCTCAAGCGTACTTTTGACAAAAAAATCTTGTGGCGAAATGGCAAGCGCCACTCCTGTTCGATTGTGGTTCATCAAAATAATTACGCCCTTCCCTAAAGAACTTCAGGACATGTGCCGATAAGGATTAAACGAAAACAAAAAAATCCAAGGAGGATTGCATGGAAATCAGTGGAGCCAGTCAAGCGATGGGACTGCCTAAGCAGCAAGTAGCTGAGCAGAAGGTGGCGGAGCAGGAGAACAGTAGTGCTGAATCGAACGCGAACGATGTTAAGAACATCTCAAAAGCAAAGCTGGAGCGGCAGGTCATGGCTGATCCTTCCTTGGCGGGCAAGCTTGTCGCAACTGAAGCGGCTCCCACTTACAACACTAATGGATCTGTTATCCAAGCCGTGTCTACCTCGCTGGGTGATGTATAGTCGGTAACTTTTCTTTTATACGATAAAATAGGCCCTCTGTACCATGTGCAGAGGGCTTTTTCTGGGTCATCAGACTGAGGCGTATTTTACAGAATGAAAGTACGTTTGAACCGGATGAACCAACAAAAAAAGCCGCCCTTAAAGGCGGCCTTCCAATTTTCTTATCTCTTAAATCTCTTCCATTAATTCAAAATACAATCCCTATCCACCAGATTTATGGAACAAGCTCGCTTGGTTGCAACAACCACTAAAGCCGAGCGCTTTATACACCTTCTCCATACAAACCGCCTCGCGAACCACCCCCGCCAGATGATCGAGCGCGTCTTCCAAATCAAAACGGACCTGTACGTCCTCAAGTGGGGAAAGTCCTTTATCCATACGCAACTGGTCGATAAACCAACGACGAAACTCGTCGGCGTCGAACAAGCCATGAAGGTACGTACCCCAGACGCGGCCATCGGCGCGTGTGAATCCTAACGGTTGGCCCTCGTTGTCGCGCAGAGCTACGCGTAAATTGTCGTTGAGCGGCTTGGTCAGACCGTGATGAATTTCGTAACCGTGCACTTTGTGACCC
>JAFLJT010000015.1 GCA_022712855.1 Pseudodesulfovibrio sp.
TCTGACCACACCCTTGAGGAAGTGGGCAAGCTCTTCAATGTTACTCGTGAGCGTATTCGTCAGATCGAAGCCAAGGCACTGAGAAAGCTCCGCCACCCGGTGAGAAGCGCACTACTCAGGTCCTACTTCGAAAACTAGCGCCTTTTCAGCTTGCAAACAAGCTGAAAAATTTAAATAATGACGCATTATTTAAATAAAATGCATCAGAGTCTCTAAGCCTTTTCAAGGCTAAGATGCTCTAGACATCATATCAGGCCGGGAAGGGGACACCTTCCCGGCCTTTTCTCATTTAACGGGTAAGAGTATTCATCATGGAATCCTACGTCTTCGCATTTATCATCCCGCTTGTTGCCGTCATCCTTGATTCATTGTTCGGCGATCCGCAATCCATGCCGCACCCCGTCCGCTACATAGGTCAGGGACTCGACATTTTCGAGGCCTCAGCCCGCAGAGTAAAACTCAACATGCGCGTAGCAGGGTGGACAGCAGTCCTCTTGTTCAGCGTTGGCGCTTGGTCCATTGCTGAATACCTCATAGCCATACCGTATCTCGGTGTTTTGATTGCTCTATACTTGGGTTACGCAGGCCTTGCTCTCGGCTGTCTGGTCAAAGATGCCCGGCGTGTGGCGTCTCTTCTCGACACCGGAGATTTACCCGGTGCGCGCCAAGCTTTATCCATGTTGGTGAGTCGAGACACATCAGCACTTGATCCAAATGACGTTCGTCGCACATTGGCTGAAACCGTGAGTGAGAATCTCAATGACGGTTTTGTGGCTCCCATGTTCTACCTCGCTATCTTTGGCCCAGGCGGTCTTTGGGCGTATAAAGTCGTCAGCACCATGGATTCCATGTGGGGCTACAGGACTGATCGCTACAAAGATTTAGGATACGCAGCGGCCAAGACTGATGATGTCCTGGCATTTATTCCAGCACGGATCACGGCTTGGATTCTGTTGCTCGTTGGTAAAAAGCACGGCCTTGCGTACGAAGAAGCCAAGGCGAACTTCGCAGCAGATGCCGAGACCATGGAAAGTCCCAATGCTGGATGGCCAATGGCTGCAACCGCATGGCTCTTTGGCGGTCAAATGGGCGGAAAAGCTATTTATTTTGGCGAAGAAAAAGAAAAGCCGATACTCGGACCGATTGGAAAAATGTGGGACAAGCACATGATTCGTTCGCTCATCACCACATGTAAATCCTCAGGCCACATGGCAGCCTGGATTTTCATTGGAACATTCGGGTGGTTGCAAATAATTTTCTAGAGCATCTTCGTCTTGCTTCTAGATAAAGACGCACTAGCTACGTGACTATAAGGCTAGCGGGGATAGTTACGTGAAAAGAACTTCCCTTGTTTCCATCAGATTCAGCCCAGATATGCCCGTCATAATGTTCGATGATTTGCTTGCAGATCGGCAGCCCAAGGCCGGTCCCCATCTTATTGTTTGATCGGGTATCACCGCTACTCACCATGTAGAATTTATCGAAGATTTTATTCAAATCAACAGGCGGAATGCCTTCCCCTTGGTCACTAACAACAATGCTGATAACTTCCGATGTGACGTTGATAGCAAGGGAGACAATACCGTTGTCAGTGTACTTTACTGCGTTGCTGAGGATATTGATCAAAACCTGTGAGAAGAGGTCCGAATCGATCTTAATCGTGGGCAATTCGTCAGGAATATCGAGTTCAATGGATACAGAATCCTTTTCGCTAAACAATCCGCGCGACGCATTCAGAGCGCTATCAACAAGATCCTGAAGAGGGACCGGTTGATCATCCCAGTCGACTTTACCCGCTTCGATCTTCGCCAGATCGAGGACGTTGTTGATCAAGCGGGTCAGCCTGCAACACTCGTCACTAATAATGAAGAGATTGCCTGAAATGCGCTCCTTCTCCTTTTTCATTAAAGCCGCGTCCTCTGACCCATCCAATGCTTCAACACGCTTTTCAAGCAGCTTGGTGAATCCAAAGATGGATGTCAGCGGTGTTCTTAGTTCGTGAGAAACCAATGACAGGAAGTCGGATTTGATCTGGTCAGCTTCCTCAGCCTTTACCCTGCTCGCCACTTCGATTTTGAGATGCTCATTCATTTTGAGCATTTTAGCCTGTTCATCTACCAGGCGATCATTGAATTGATGAAGAGCTTCATTGTTCTTTTGCAGCTTTGAAAACATCCTTTTTTGAATGACTATCCCCATGAAAACGAAGATTGCACCAAAAAAGAAGATCAAAGCCACGAAGAGTGAGCTTGAAAATTCGACGTCTTGAACGAAGAGATAAAGAACAGCAAGGTAGCCCAGCAGGAAAAAGACCATGAAGATCAAATGGGCAGTTACGAGAAGTTGAGTCTGTTGGGTTTGTTGTTCAATTTTATTGGCAGCACGGATGGTCTGCCTGTGATGCAGTATATTGACAAACATCAAGGCAGCGCCAAGGAGAATTAATGCGCTTGATAGTGCTGTCGTCAAATCCATAAAAGAGAACTCCCCACCATCTTTGAAAGACTCATCCAAACTTTCTGCTTGGATTTGATAAAGTAGCCTCAACCGGTAGGGAAAAGCAATTATATTATAACTGACTATTATGATGAGAATAAAAAAGGGCTCCGTGAGGAGCCCTGATATTTATTTTCCGAGTTCGATGCTTCGTAGATAGGATTCAAAGACCCCGTCGATTATATTGCCTTTGACGGCCATACGATCAAAGTGGTTCAGCGCCCTGATAGTGGTCCCGCCGGGAGATGAGACCATCTCTCGGAGTTGTGTGACGGAGTATTCGCTCTCTTCAGCCAATTTGGCCGACCCGAGGAAGAGTCCTTTCACCATCTCAGTCACCTGCGGTCGAGTAAGACCAAGAGCTACACCCGATTCGATCATTGATTCCATGAAGTAGTATATATACGCAGGCCCGGAACCAATGACACCAGTAAAGGCATCAAATTGTTTCTCCGGAAGGATATGTACTTGGCCGATACCCTCAAAAACTTGGGGGATAAAGGCTTTCATCTCTTCGGTCAGGTTCTTGTCCTCAAGGCAGATGGCGGAGACGCCTTCTGAAACGAGGGCAGGGGTGTTCGGCATGACGCGGACCACGGGGCAACGCCCTTCGGTCCAGTCTGAGAACTTAGCCTGTGCAAGGCCGGCGCAGATGGAAATGAGACACTTTTCAGTGTTTAATTCCGTCGCCATCTCCTTGGTTACAGACTCGGCATACTGTGGTTTGACGGCTATGATGACATAGTCACAAGCTTTCGCCAGATCAGCAGCTTTGTCATGCGCTATCAGACCACATTCAGCATTGAGTTTGGCAAGGTTGTCCGGATGCGGATCAACACCATGCAGCTCAATGTCGTCATGGGAAGCAAGGCCTTTAATAATGGCCGAGCCCATGTTGCCTACACCTATGAACCCGATTTTTTTGGTCATTATCCCACCAGTTCGTCGTCGTTGAAGAAGTAAGCTATTTCGGTTGCAGCGGTCTCAGGAGCGTCAGAGCCGTGGCAGGAGTTGTTCTGGATGTCCTGACCGAAAGCAGCGCGGATGGTGCCTTCAGCAGCGTCGGCCGGGTTGGTTGCGCCCATGAGGTTACGGTAGTTTTCGATAGCGTTCTCGCCTTCGAGGCAGGAAACAACAACCGGACCGGAGATCATGTAATCAACCAGTTCGCCGAAGAAAGGACGTTCGCTGTGAACTGCGTAAAAGCCTTCAGCCTTGGCGCGATCCATCTGGATCATCTTCATGGCTTTGACCTTCAGACCGGAGTCCTGGATCATTTTGACGACATCGCCAATAAGGTTACGTTCTACTGCGTCGGGTTTGATGATAGAAAAAGTTTTTTCGATAGCCATGTCAGCCTCCATTTCATTGTTTTCTTACTTATACGTATTAGCAGCAATTTGCCAATTTATCCCTAAGGACCGCGAAAAAGGTCCTAACATAACAACATTCGATCGGAAACACCTTCTTCACCGCGTAATTCGGAGAAGCGCCTGAGCAGGTCTTCGACCTTGAGATTCTTCTTTTCTTCGCCCGCGATATCCAAAACAATTTCACCACGATGGAACATGATGAGTCTGTTGCCCATGCTGATTGCCTGATTCATGTTGTGCGTCACCATCAAGGCTGTCAGATTCTGCGATTCGACGATTTCCGCCGTCAGGTCGAGAATCATTCCCCCGGTTTTCGGATCAAGGGCGGCTGTGTGTTCATCGAGCAGAAGGAGATGAGGACGAACCAGCGTCGCCATCAGCATGGTCAGGGCTTGGCGCTGACCACCGGACAGAAGCCCGGTTTGCGTCTTGAGACGGTCTTCAATGCCGAGCTTGAGCACGGAGAGCTTTTCCTTGAAGAACTCTCTGTCTTTCCCTCTGACACCAAGGCTCAGCCCACGTTTCTTTCCACGCTTAAGCGCCATAGCAAGATTCTGTTCGATGGATGCTCCGGCACACGTTCCCAGCAGCGGGTCCTGAAAGACGCGGCCTATGAGGGCTGCACGTTTGTATTCAGGCCACTTGGTAATGTCCACATTGTCGAGAACGACGCGTCCGGCATCCAGTGGGTAAGATCCGGCCAGTGCGTTGAGAAAAGTTGATTTGCCAGCGCCATTGGAGCCGATGATCGTGATGAAATCGCCATCTTTGACTTCAAGGTTAACGTTATCCAACGCTATAACTTCGTTGACGTCACCTTTATGGAACGCTTTGGAAAGACCTTTAATACTTATCATTATGCTCTCCTTGCGATGAGTTTCTTCTTCACTTGCGGCATGACCAAAGCGAAGATGACAAGAAGGGCAGTGATCAGGTTCAGGTCACTCGGTGTGATGGAGAAGCTGCCGAGCTTGAGGCCAAGGGCCAGCGCGATGGCAACACGATACAGGATCGATCCGAGCAGGGCGGCAATGAGTGCGCGGGAGATAGTCTTGTCGCCAAACACTGTCTCACCGATGATAACTGACGCCAGACCGGCGATGATTGTCCCGACGCCCATATTGACATCTGCGGCCCCCTGGTTCTGGGCTACAAGGGCCCCAGAGGTCGCCACGAGGGCGTTAGACAGGCCAACGCCGCATATGATGACAGTATCGGTGTTAACGCCCTGGCTGGTGATCATCTGCTTGTTGTTGCCCGTAGCCAGAAATGCAAGCCCGAGTTCCGTATGCATGAACCAGATGAGCACGACGACAGCAATGACGCAAATGACACCGAACAGAATGGGTGTTGAAATATAAGGGACGATTTGCGTTGTGTTCATGAACCAGTCGACCACAGTGTCCTTCCCAAGCAAGGTCATGTTTGGTCGGCCCATTATTCGGAGATTGATCGAATAGAGGGCAATCATGGTCAGGATCGATGCCAACAGGTGGAGAATCTTGAATTTTGTATTGAGTATACCAGTCACAACTCCGGCCAGGAATCCGGCGCAGGTCGCCATGAAAATAGAGAGGACCGGGGAGTATCCTGCAGTGATTGCCACAGCGGAAACAGCAGCTCCAAGCGGTAAGCTGCCATCGACCGTAAGGTCCGGGAAATCAAGTATCCGGAAGGTCAGGTAAACGCCAATAACCATAAGGCCATAGGCAAACCCTTGTTCCAGAGCACCATAGAGAGCATAACTGGTCATATTTATTCCTTAAATTCTACTAATCCATCAAGCAGCACCAATGCCTAAAGCAAGGAAAAAGGCGCGTTGTGAACAACGCGCCTTTTATACTGAATGCAATTAATTAGCAAATGGGACAGTGATTACTCAATGACCTTTGCAGCGCGGTTAACCAGTGCATCAGGAAGAGCTATGCCCATGGCGTCTGCGGACTTCTTGTTGATGTGCAGGTTGATATCGTTGAGGAATTCGATAGGCATGGAACCGGGGTTCACGCCTTCAACGAGGATCCTGTAAGCCATATCGCCAGTCTGGAGGCCCATCTTGTAGTAATCAAGGGCAACAGCGGCGATGGCGCCACGGGCGACTGTGTCAGTGTCTGCTGCGATAAGGGGCAGCTTATTCTGAGTGCAGACCTTCACGGCGGATTCGATAGCAGAAATGACAGTGTTGTCAGTGGGAACGTAAATGACTTCGCAACGACCGACCAGGCTCTTGGCTGCCTGATACACGCCACTGGAGTTGGCGATGGTTGCTTCTTCGACGCCCAGACCTGCTTTGGCTGCTTCTTCCTTGAGCTTGTTGATCAAAACAACAGAGTTGGGTTCGCCAGCATTATAGATAACGCCGATGGTCTTCACGCCGGGAACTATTTCCTTGATCAGTTCCACATGTTTATCCATGGGGCTGAAATCGGACATGCCGGTGATATTCTTGCCGTCAGTGTTCTGTAGGTCTTTAACGAGGCCTGCGGAAACAGGATCGGTAACGCCTGTGAACAGGATCGGATGGTCATGGATTTTCTGAGCAGCAGCCTGAGCGCCGGGAGTGGCGATGGCCAAAACGAGGTCAGGAGCCTCACCCTTGATCTGGGAGATGATCTGAACATTGGTGGCCGCGTTGCCTTGGGCGATATGGACATTGACAGTGACATCAACGCCTTTCTCCTTCAAACGATCAATGGTTCCATTACGCAGGGCGTCCAGAGCGGGATGCTCGACGATCTGGGTGACAGAAACGGTGTAGGCTTTGCCAGCAAAGGCATTGGTGGCAATGACAAGCAGTGCAAGTATGGTCAAAAGAATCTTTTTCATTGGTCAGGTCCCTCCAGTTTATTTTCGGACAAATATTGAACTTTCGAGCATGATAAAGTCAAGAGATATCCATACTTCATCAATAAAAAAGGCCGCCATGTGGCGGCCTCGTGGAAACAGGATAAAAAACAAGGTTAGTATCGAATCTCTTCTTCTTTCATGATTTTGAACGATTTGTTGCCTTTGACACGCCCAGGGTAGCCATGGAACTTGCGTACACCTTCGACCTCTGCTTCGAGTAGTTCATCTTCATCGGTGTCGAGCAAAATGATGTCGCCTTCCTGTAAATAGAGAAGCTGCCGACTACTAATAGTAGTGCGGCCCATACGAACCACCAGTTCGACCGGGGTTTCCATGAGGCGTTCCTTGAAACGGTTGATCCATACGTGGTCAACTTCAAGGCGCTCAGACTGGAAAGATGCGTGCAACTTCGAGCGAATAGGCTCCATGGTTGCATAAGGCAGGCAGACGATGAGCGAACCAATGGCGTTTTCGAGTTCGACCTCGAAAGTGACCACGATAACGACGTCAGATGGCGGAACAATGGCGGCGAACTGCGGGTTAACCTCGGTACGAACCAGCTCGACGTGGACTTCGTGTACCGGCTTCCATGACTCTTCCATGTTAGACAGAGCGATGTTCACCACGCGCTCGACAATGGCCTGTTCGATGGGTGTGAAATCACGACCCTCGACCTTGGGCTGGCTGCCTGCGCCACCAAAGAAATTTTCTACGAGGGCAAAAACGAGGCGGGAGTCAACGACGAGCAGGGCGTTGCCACGCAGGGGGTCCATTTTAAAGATGGAGATGGATGTCGGCACAGGCAAGGAGCGCATGAAGTCGCCGAACTTGGACATGTCGATGGAGATGGGGTTGATATCAACCCGCTTGCGCATGGTATTGGCCAGTGCGTTGGTGCACAGGCGAGCGAAACGGTCATTGACGATTTCGAGAACGGGCATACGACCACGAATGATTCTGTCCTGGTTGGCCAGATCAAACGCGACAACGCCGGAATCATCTTCCGGTATCTCGGTTTCGGTTTCGACATCCCCACCGGAAAGTCCCCGGAGTAGGGCATCAACTTCATCTTGTTCGAGGATTTTGCTCATCGGGAAAAAGCCTCACTACATCCATATTTTTTTGGTCCAATTTGCCACTGACACATGCCAGTTATTTGAACGTTAAGTAACGTTTAGCAAAAAACGGACCGAACCTTTCACTGTCTTTTCGGCAGCAAGGTGATTTAACTTAAGTAATTGTTACACTCGCCATGACGTGAAAGCAATAGCTGAAGGCTCTCAAAGGCCATATTTTTTAGAAAAAGTCTTGAGATTGTCACATTGAAAGTCATGAAGAAGAAAGTTCAAAGAACTTAAGCGAATAAAATTAACACCTTGCAAGTATCGACACCCAAGCCAGTAGAAATGAGATGATCAAACAAAATGACAATGAGGATACATCCCCACAAAATACGAACGAGGGCGCTTTTTTACTGTGTAGCCATTTTTGAGAGAGGAAGAAGCAAAATATCTTTGTTACGTCCAGCATTCCAAACTTTGAGGGCGGCCAATGTTTCCGGATATGGATGGCCGATAGCAATGGAGTAGCCTTGTTTAAGGGCTACCTTTTCAGCCTTCTTAAGCTGATGAACTATGGCGGTAACATCTTTGACATTGTCGATGAAGATGTCGCGTTCATAGAACTGAATGTCAGCTTTTCTGGCGCTGGCGCGTGCTGCGCTTTTGGACGTTGTCAGGCTATCAAGGAAGAAAAGACCATGGCGTTTGAATTCTGCCAAAGCGATGTTCATACCGGGCGCGTATCCTGTGAACTTCGACCCCATATGGTTGTTGACGCCGATGGCCTCGGGGATTTTTGCAACATTTTCAGCGACCCGTTTCTTGATCTCTTCAGCGGTCATGGAAACAAACAAAGCATCATCGCCCGGGTTGTATTTGGGATAGGCTTTCGGCTCCATGGGAAAGTGTATAATGAGATCTTTTCGTTTCTGGATGACCAATTCAACAGATGCTCGAGTGTTACTTGCGTTAGGCCAGACTGCCAGCGTCACGGGAAAATCGAGATTAACGAGACCCTTAAGCACCTTCATGTTCTCGCCAACATCATCGATGACGATGGCAAGTTTCGGCCCTTTCGCCTGAGGCTTCGGCAACGTCATGGGAATTGTCTCAAGCATGAGCTTATGCGTCGGTAAAGCATTGATGGCAATAGAAAGGCCGCTGGTGTCAGCAACAGTCAGGGTCGACACATCGGGCAATCGTTTTGCCAAATTCGTCTGCAACACTTTGAAAAACATATTCTTATCTGCAACGGCGGGCAATTGTAGAACCTGAAAATGGTAGCCACGCCCGTTGAGTTTGCGCATCTCAACATCAAGCAGATCAAGCTCACCCATTTCCATTTCGAGCCCGCGCATGGTCTCAATTATAGCCAAGTCAGCTTGTTTGACCATGTCCTCCATCTCGGAGGCCGTGTCTTCTTCATAGACTTTGAC
>JAFLJT010000312.1 GCA_022712855.1 Pseudodesulfovibrio sp.
TAATCGTGTTTCGCCTTTACGGCGAGGCGCTTTTTGCCTGAAGAGCAGCAAAAAGGGCCCAAAAAGTGCCCTTAAGAACGGGAGCTTGGCCGCCCGGTTTTCGCAGATCAAGAATCTGATCTACGCAGCAAAGGCTCCACCGTCGAAGTGTGAAACGCCCTGCCAATCAAGACAATTGAGGGCCGTCCGAAATCGTGCGTGTCCCGGCAGAAAAGCCGCCTTCACTGCGTAGTCAGCTTCTAAGCCTTGCGAAAAAGGGCTGGGGTGGGTGCTTTTGGAGAATAGTTTATCTGATGTGGAAGTGCTATACATCACTGCAAAAGGAGAAAGCTAAGTGAAGAAATATCTGTCGAACAGCGAATATTGGCAGTCAGAGCTGCACTATATGCATGATGTGGAGGTCTGGAAGGCCAAGGCAATAGAGTTGAAGCTCGGTGCAGATCTATTTGTTCAGCGTGAGCAAGATGCTCTCATGGATAAGCTTCCAAAAGGATCAAAGGCCTTCTTTCCCGCAAATATGGCTCGCATGCTTATGGCCTACGCTCTGGAGAATCTTATCAAAGCACATTTCTTTCATGATAATGAACAACGGAAGAAACTGTTCACGATTAAGGGGAACTTGAAAGGGGCTATTCAATGGCACAAGTTGAATAGGTTGGTCGTACTTGTGGGCATTGAATTAGATGATAGTGAGAAAGATGATTTAGAGTTGCTTGAAATGTGTAGTGTCTGGAAAGGTCGCTACCCCTTCCCTATCAATGAAAGCAAGCTCCCCCGAAAACGTAGGCCCATGGCCTCTCGCGAAGCCCTATTTAAAAGGCGAATCAAAGAGATCGATAAAGCCATGGAAGAGGGGAAGCCTCTCCGGGCAGATTTGTGGGATCGCACTCATACAAGTATTGGGACCGAATATGACACGTTCAATAAACTCTTCGACCTTTTGTGTGAGCAGCTTGAGAGTATCGAAAAGAAAGCCGTCCCCTGCTAAAATTAGGGGCCTGACGGATACCAGTAAATATGGAGACACCATACCTATTAAATGTGCCCACTCTTATGTCCATCCAACGACCAGCCCTAGCCCTTATTAGCAAGGCTTAGAAGCTGACAAAGGAGTGGAGGCGGCTCTTCGCCCTCGCACGGTTTTTCATTGGGTGAGTTTATTGTGGCTCTCACGTGCATTTTGCTGTCAAGCTTCGCAGTGGAGCCTCCGCTGCTTTGATCAGATTCTTGATCTGCTAATACAAGGCGGAAAAGCTCCCGTTCTTAAGGGCACTTTTTGGGCCCTTTTTGCTGCTCTTCAGGCAAAAAGCGCCTCGCCGTAAAGGCGAAACACGATTAAACGGCAACCCACAGAACTACCAACGCGGACGCGCGACGAATGGTATAATCTAAAAAAACTCTTCCCCCACATTCTTCAATAGCTGCCTTTAGGCAGCCTTCCCCTCCTCCCCCCTCTCATCCATCTAGCCAAACAAACCACATCTTTCTTGTGACACACGAACAAAAAAAGAAGTATATACTAGCATACCAACCCTACACAGGAGCCTTCATGAAAAAAATTATTTCCCTACTACTCCTCACCGCTACCCTTGCCCTGCCATTCAACACAGCCAGTGCCCAAGAACCATCAGCCAGTGCTTCTGACGAGCTGATGTCTCTGATCGGAAAAGCCATTATCGAAGAAACAACCCAGGCCAATGAAGACCTCAAAAAGGCTAAGGAAATCCTGGATGTTGTCCTTAAAGAGGGAACAACGGCAGAACAGCAACAAGCTGAAAAAGACGTTGAAGAAGCTGCAGTGAAATATGAAGATGCCGAGAAAAAACTCGACACGGCACGCACTGATGCTTTTGCCGTCCAATGCGGCAAATCCTCGGCAGAGATTCAGGCCATGCGCAACTCCGGTATGGGCTGGGGCAAGATCGCCAAGGAATGTGGCATCCACGCCTCTGCCGCTGGCAAGGGAAAAGGCAAAGAGAAGAACAAGGACAAGCATAAGAACAAGAGCAAGGGAAAGAAAAAATAACTTCCCATTTCATACACATAAAAAGGTCCACCCGACGTATCGGGTGGACCTTTTTTCATTCTCAACAATCAAAAATTACATGCCAGTCAATTTCCGCATCCGCCGTTCATTCAGATGACATATAGCCACCGCCAAAGCATCCGAAGCATCTTCAGCCCACTTGGGCTTCTTCACTCCCAAACAATGGGCGACCATGAAAGCAACCTGATCTTTAGGAGCATGCCCCACGCCGACGAGATTCTTTTTCACTTTGGTGGGAGTATATTCGGCCACGGAAAGCCCCTGCATTGCACAGGCAGCCATCGCAGCACCCCTCGCCTGCCCTAGTTTGAGGGCGGACGAGGGGTTCTTTGATACGAATACGTTTTCGATGGCGGCCTCAACTGGGCCGTGGGTCTTGATAAGGACTTCGAGCTGTTCGTAAATGACGCCCAAGCGGGTCGCCATGTCCTTCTTGACCGGGGTGCGGATGGTGCCTGTTTCAATGAGTGTGGCCTGCCCGGAAATCTCCCGAACAATGCCGTAGCCCGTCACCCGTGAACCGGGATCAAGACCAATGACTACCAATCCGCCTTCGCTCATACAGGCTACTCTTCGTCGAACATGTCGTCCGGGAAGTCAGCGTTCATGAAGACCTGTTGTACGTCTTCATTGTCTTCCAATGCTTCATACAGAGCCATGACCTTTTTACCGGTAGCAGCGTCCACAGGAACGAGGTTCTCGGGAA
>JAFLJT010000173.1 GCA_022712855.1 Pseudodesulfovibrio sp.
AGGAGGCTGTTGAAGCCTATAGTGAGGCCGCTCGGTTTTCACCAAAGGATGAAAACATTCAGTACAATCTGGGTCTTGCGTATTTTGAGGGTGAAAAAAATGACGAGAGCGCGAGAAGAATGACGCAGGCATTGCTCATTAATCCGGAAATGTACAAGGGCAGGCCCGAACTGGCGTACCAGTTCTGTTCGGTGTTCACCAAGGCTAACCAGCCTCGTGAGGCGAAGCAGTGTCTCATACACCTCAGGGAGATATCCCCGGGTTACAAAGATTCCGAAGACCTTATTAAAACGGTGGTGAGTAATGGGAGAAAAGCGGGCACAACCTCGTGAAGAATTGGTAGCAGCAATGATCTGTACCATTGAATTGGGCTCTGTCTCGACACATTGTCTTATTAGAAATGTGAGCGTGGAAGGGGCACTCTTGGAGTGTCCTTTGGCTGAAAATTACGACAACCTTGAGATAGGTGATCCTGCGATCCTCGGAGATATATTGAAAGGCTCAAAAGCGCTTTTTGAAGACACCACAGGTGAGATTGCCTGGCTCTACAAGCGCTTTATCGGGTTACACTTCGACCAACCGATCATGGGGTCAGTGGATGAGCTGCGCGAATGGCTGGAGAGTCAGAATCTGGTGTAAGGATACTTGTGTGCCATCGGCGTTGTTTCGTGTTTTTCAAGTTGGAACAATTGATCGGTTTCTTTTCAAAACAGCATTGACAACATTTTCCTCGTGATTATTTGTCGAACATGCCTCGCTTATGGCGGGGCTTTTTTATGACAAAATAAGTTTTGTAAGGAAATGGGTTCAATGGCGAAGAAAACGAATAGTGATAATCCCGTTAATGGTTTGTATGACGAAGAGGGTACCCTCTTTGGTTCTCAGGACGAAGCTCCGGCCGATGTTGAAGTTGTCGAAGGCGAGGACGCGGTGGAAGCCGAAGTCTCTCTGAGTCAGGACGAGCTTGAAGCATTGTGCCGTGAGTCTGTTTGCCCTGCGTGTGATACGCAAACCCGGGCTGATGCCACTCGTCTGCGGGCTCTGGCCGATACCGAGAACGTCAAGAAGCGTCTCATGCGTGAAGCTGCCGAGCTGAAAAAGTATGCGGGTGAGTCCATTCTGGCCGACCTGCTGCCAGTGCTCGACAACCTCGACCTCGCTCTGGCGCACACCGATAACCTGGATGCCGCCTGCAAGAATTTTGTTGTCGGCGTGGATATGACGCGCAAGATCTTCCTTGATTCTGTGAAAAATCATGGTCTGGAAGCTGTTGGCGCGGCACGTGGCACTGAGTTCAATCCGGAAATTCACGAAGCCGTCGGCACAGTGGAAGAAGGCGAACTTGGCGACAATCAAATCGCTCAGATCGTACAGAGCGGCTATATCCTTAAAGGACGGCTTTTGCGTCCGGCCAAGGTGATGGTCAACAAGGCTTAATGCAAATTTCTGCACTCCGGGCTCTTTACAACCCGGATAGCGTGATTATTGAAGAAAGAACGAAAAACTCTCGCAGCATGCGAGTGTATCAATAGAAGATTTAGGAGGACATATACATGGGTAAAATTATAGGAATCGACCTCGGTACCACCAACTCCTGTGTTTACGTAATGGAGGGTAAAGACCCGAAATGCGTCACCAACCCCGAAGGCGGCCGTACAACGCCGTCCGTGGTTGCATTCACAGACAAGGAACGCCTGGTCGGCGATATCGCCAAACGCCAGTCTGTTACCAACCCGGAAAAAACCGTCTTCGCTATCAAGCGTATGATGGGCCGTAACGCCAACGCACCTGAAGTCAAGAAGTGGCAGAAACACTGTCCCTACGACATCGTTGCTGGTAATGGTGACGACGCCTGGGTTCAGATTGCAGACAAAAAATACAGCCCGCCGGAAGTTTCCGCCATCATTCTTCAGAAATTGAAGAAAGATGCTGAAATCTACCTGGGCGAAGAAGTAACCGAAGCGGTCATCACCGTCCCGGCATATTTCAATGACTCTCAGCGCCAGGCCACCAAGGACGCAGGCAAGATTGCCGGTCTTGAAGTCAAGCGCATCATCAACGAGCCCACAGCCGCTTCCCTGGCTTACGGTTTCGATAAGAAAGCGAACGAAAAGATCGCGGTTTTCGACCTCGGTGGCGGTACATTTGATATCTCCATCCTCGAAGTCGGCGACAACGTTGTGGAAGTCCGCGCTACCAGTGGCGACACTTTCCTCGGCGGCGAAGACTTTGACCATCGTATCATCGAATACCTTGTGGACGAGTTCAAAAACGAAAACGGTATCGATCTGTCTGAAGATCGTATGGCTCTGCAGCGCCTCAAGGAAGCTTCTGAAAAGGCCAAGCACGAACTGTCCACTTCTGTGGAATCCGAAGTCAACCTGCCGTTCATCACCGCTGACCAGAATGGTCCCAAGCACATGATGGTCAAGATCACCCGCAGCAAGCTCGAAAGTCTCGTTGAAGATCTGGTCGACCGTACTGTAGGCCCTTGCAAAAAGGCCCTCAAGGACGCCGGTCTGTCCGCTGCCGAGATTGATGAAGTCATCCTCGTTGGTGGTATGACCCGTATGCCGCTGGTTCAGGAAAAGGTTAAGTCTTTCTTCGGTAAGGAGCCTAACCGCTCTGTGAACCCGGACGAAGTTGTTGCCATGGGCGCTGCCATTCAGGGCGGAATCCTCGGCGGTGATGTGAAAGACGTCCTGCTTCTCGACGTGACTCCGCTCTCCCTTGGTATCGAAACCATGGGCGGCGTGATGACACACCTCATCGAGCGCAATACCACGATCCCAACCAAGAAATCCCAGGTGTTCACCACTGCGGCTGACAACCAGCCGTCGGTTTCCATCCGGGCCTTCCAGGGTGAGCGCCCCATGTGCGCTGATAATAAATTGCTCGGCAACTTCGAGCTGACCGGCCTCCCTGCGGCACCGCGCGGCGTACCGCAGATCGAAGTCTCCTTTGATATCGATGCCAACGGTATTGTCCACGTCCACGCTAAGGACATGGGAACTGGTCGTGAGCAGTCCATCCAGATCACCGCGTCTTCCGGTCTTTCGGATGACGAGATCGAACAGATGGTCAAGGACGCTGAGTCCCATGCTGACGAAGATAAGGCAAAGCAGGAGCTCATCGAAGCTCGTAATTCAGCTGATACCCTCATCTACACCTCTGAGAAGTCCATTAAGGACCTCGGTGACAAGGTAGATGCAGAGCTCAAGGCTGATATCGAAACCAAGATGGAAGCACTGAAAGCTGTCCTCGACTCCGAAGATGCTGAAGAGATCAAGGCCAAGACCGAAGAGATGGCACAGGCCTCTCACAAGCTGGCTGAACAGCTCTACGCACAGCAGTCTACCGAAGGCGGCGAAGGTGGTCCTGACATGGGCGCCGCAGCCGGTGCAGCAGGCGCCGCCGCTGGCGAAGCCCCCAAGGATGACGACGACGATGTCGTTGACGCAGATTACACCGAAGTTAAGTAACCTTCGGGTCACTTCATGAAAGTACAGGCCGCTGGGATTATCCCGGCGGCCTTTTTCTTTGGTATGAGCCGGAATTCTTGAGTTGTGCACAATTGTTCGCGGCTTGCCTTACGAGGCCAAGCACAGTATAGGATTATCCGGCTCACGATGATCGTTGGCCGGATATTTATCAAGCTGCTCAGACTTGCTGCAACGGAATATACCATGCGCCCAATATATATGAAAAATATGCTCCGACAGACTGTGTCTCTCTTTGTCCTTCTGCTCTTCATTTCTCTGCTGGCCTTTGGTTGTGCCCCCAAGCAGACAATGAAAAGTGCTGATCTTCTTTCCACGCCGAATCTGTTGGTGGAGGCAGACGCTTCCTGGCAGGCCAAGCGGTACGAGGCGGCGGAGCTTTATTACGCCAAACTTTTGGAGCGCCCGGATCTCGTTAAAAGCGAGCTGCCGACCATCTATTCGCGTCTGGCCGAATCCGCATACCAGAGCGAGCATTATCATCAGGCCCGTATCGCTCTGGAAAAATGGGCAAATGTTGATACCTCCGCCCTTGAACTCGTGGCTTGGGAGCGTACATATCTCAATGTCATGAATGCACTCGGCAAGACCGAGCGTTTGCAAAATCACCTCAAGTGGACCCTTGAGAGCACCAACTTGCCATGGTCCACCCGCCGAGAAGTGGCCTTTTGGTATAGTGATTATTTCCGGGAGAAGGGCGACTTTGAACGTTCGCTGGACGTGTTGGACGGCTTTTACAAACAAGCCCAGGACATGACGGCACGGTCAGCCTTTGAACATGAAACATTGCAACGAATTTATGAGTTCGATGATAAAACGCTTACGGAGTTTTCCACCAGTGTGAACGCGGAGAACCAATGGCGGTTCCCCTATGCTCTGGTTGGTTTTGAGCATGATGTTCGCACTGCGTCTGACCCGGAAGCGTGGTCTTCTGTCTGGCGTAACCTGCGGAGCCTGTCCGCTAATGCGGACCTTGCTGACCTGATCCCCATAGAAGTGAAGCTGGCCGAACTTGAGGCCAAGTATGGCTTACCTCGTATCGGTATCGCTTTGGCCCTGCCGCTGACTGGACCATATGGCAAAGTCGGCGTCAAAATCCTGCGCGGAGCCGGACTTGCCCAGTGGCGTCTGGCCCAAGAGGGTGTTGATATTGATCTTCGGGTCATCAATACCGAAGCTGTTGGCTGGGATACACGACTGGCCGAGCTGCCGAACCATTATTCCGTGGTCGGTGGACCTTTGCGTGTGCAGGCGTTTAAAAAACTGTATGAATCAATCGCTCCGGGTGAGCGAGTGCTTGATGACCGTGCGTTCTTTACCTTCCTGTCCTCTCTTGGTGGTTTGGAAGAGGGAAGCGAAGCATGGAGATTTTTCACCAGTCGTAATGACGAGGTTCGTAGCCTTGTCAGCCTGGCTGTGGATGAACTGAATATCAAAAATCTGGCTGTGTTCTACCCTGAAGAGAAATTTGGACGGGCCATGGCCGAGACATTCTATCGCGAGGCAACACCGCTTGGTGGGCGTATTCGCGGCATGCAGTCCTATCCGTCCAAAGACCTCAAGCAGTGGGGCAAGCGGGTTGGGAAACTGCTCAAGGTGCCTGCCAATTTCAGCGAGAATAAAGACGTCCCTCTGGATCAACCCGATTTCGGAGCAGTCTTTCTGCCCGACGGTTGGGGACAGGCCCAGACGTTGCTGCCCAACTTCTTTTTCTATGAAGGTGAACAACTTGTCTTTCTCGGTCCCGGCTTGTGGAGCCGCGCTCTGAACAGCGCCAAGGACATTGACGAGCATTATTACCGTTTGGCTGTGTGCCCCGGCGCATGGTGGGAACTGAGCGACGGTGGTCGCGCTCTGCAAAACAACCTGACTGAGGAAGGTCTTGGACAGGCTGATTTCTGGGTAGCGCTTGGGTATGATTTCCTGCGTTTCTCTGGAAAGATGGGCGCCCTCCCTTCCAACTGGGACGCGGCTGAAGTGAACAAACGCATCGCCATGGCGCAGGGAATCGAATTTAGCATGGCACCAATGACCTGGGATGATCAGGGCGTTGGCAGCCAGGACTTGTATCTCTTCAGCCCGGTACGCAATGGTAAACAGCTTGTTGATGCCGAAAAACTCACTCGGCGGATTATTCGTGCCAAGGCTCGTCGCGAGAGACGCGTCGAGGCGTACGAGCAGCGTATGGAAGAAGAGAAAATCAAGCAGGAAAGCAGTATTTTTTAGCCACTATTGTGGCATGGAATATCAAGGAGATAGATGATGAAAATTAGTCCCGAAGAAGTTGCAAAAGTCGCGAAGTTAGCGCGTCTTGAACTGCCCCAGGACAAGCTCGAATTATTCGCGGGTCAGCTCGGCGATATCCTCGACTACATGGATAAGCTCGGCGAGTTGGATACGGACGATATCGAACCGATGTACAGCCCGGTCACACACACCACCGTGCTGCGTAAGGATGAGGTCAAAAAGGAATATGCCCGCGAGGATGTGCTTTCTAATGCACCCAAGCAGGATGGCAAGTTCTTCATTGTTCCACGCATTGTGTAAATTACTCAATATATTCAGGATTGATTATGTCTGATCTCTATACAAAGACCCTTTCCGATGTGGCCAAAGCGCTCCAGTCCGGTGAGATTACTGCCGTTGACGCCGTAAAAAGCTGCCTCGGACGCATCGATGCCACCGAGCCAGCCGTTAAAGCGCTCATCACCGTCATTGGTGACGAAGCCACTGTGCTAGCCGAGACCATGGATGCTGCCGGACCGGATGCAAGCAAACCGCTATGGGGCGTTCCCATTATCCTCAAGGATTTGCTCGCCACCAAAGGCATCAAGACTACGTGTGCCTCCAAAATTCTCGAAGACTTTGTGCCGTTCTATGATGGTACGGCCGTTGCCAAGCTGCGCGAGGCCGGGGCGATCATCATCGGTAAGGCCAACATGGATGAATTCGCCATGGGGTCCACCACTGAGAATTCCGCATTTTTCCAGACCCGCAACCCATGGGATACAGAGCGTGTTCCCGGTGGTTCGTCTGGTGGTTCCGGCGCAACCGTCGCAGCGGGCCAGTGCTTTGCCGCACTCGGCACCGACACTGGTGGTTCCATCCGTACCCCTGCATCTTTCTGTGGCATCGTTGGTCTCAAGCCGACGTATGGCCGCGTATCCCGTTTCGGTCTGATTGCTTATGGTTCATCTCTGGACCAGATCGGCCCCATGACTCGCTCGGTGGAAGATTCCGCTCGCATATTGCAGGTCATCGCCGGACACGATCCCAAAGACTCGACGTCTGTGGATGTCGAAGTACCGGATTATCTGGCTGGACTTGGTCGTGAGGATTTGAATGGCCTGACCATTGGTCTGCCTGAAGAGTATTGGGGCGAAGGGCTGGACGCTGAAGTCGAAGCCGCCTGCAAGGCCGCTATCGCCAAGGCTGAAGCGCTGGGAGCCAAAACCGTTCCCGTCTCGCTCAAGCTGACTGATTACGCCATTGCCACGTATTACATCATCGCGACGGCAGAAGCTTCGAGCAACCTGTCGCGTTTCGATGGTGTGCGTTTCGGGCACCGTAACACCGAGGCCGAAGAACTCGTCGACATGTACACCGCAAGCCGTACCGAAGGGTTTGGCGATGAAGTGCAGCGTCGTATCATCATGGGAACGTACGTTTTGTCATCCGGCTATTACGATGCATATTACAATAAGGCTGCCAAGGTTCGCCGCCTGTTGCGCGAGGATTTCGAGAAGG
>JAFLJT010000139.1 GCA_022712855.1 Pseudodesulfovibrio sp.
CCGTCTGGCAATTCAAAAGTTTTGCGGTCTTTGACCGGATTGTTGTCGTAGTCGCTGAAAATTTGCGCCAAGGACGGGCCTTGGACAAACGTCAGTACCTGCTCTTCAATACGTTCGCTCGTGGCTTGGCGCAGGCTCGCAAGGGTCAAACCTGATAAGCCGCAAAAGAGCGACAGGACGAGGATCATCTTTAGCATTTCTCGCATAGTGCCTCATCCTCTGGTTCCTGGGTTAATTGGTAGGCGCCGCCGAACGGTTTTGGTCGAATCCGGTCGAGCAGCGGGGTGAACAGGTTGGCGAGCAGGATGGCAAACGGTACGCCGTCCGGATAGATGCCGTAGACGCGGATGACGATGACCATGATTCCAGCCATCAGGCCGAAAAGGATGGTCGGGATCGGACCAACTGGGGTCGAGGCCGGGTCCGTTGCCAGGAATAAAGCGCCGAAAATGGTACCGCCTGTGAGCAGGTGGAAGAGCGGTGAGGCATACGCCGTGGGGTCAATCAATTGATATATCCACGCTGTGACTGCAACGCCGACAATAAATGCGACTGGAATTTCCCATCGGATGTGGCGACGAATCAACAGAAACACACCGCCAGCAAGCAGGGCTGCTATCTGGACTTCACCAAGACCACCGAGCTGTTTGCCGAGCAAGAGTGAGATGGAGTCAATGGTTTCTACGGAGTCCAGGCCAAAATATTTGAGCTGCTGCAAGGGGGCGGGCAGCTCCGACATGAGCATGGTCGTGTTGGTGTCCATGGCATCGCCCCAGGAAATACGGCAGGTAGCCCAGCCGATAAGAGGCGAGGAGAGCGGGTTGGCTCCCAGACCACCAAAGATCATTTTACCAATGATAATGGATGAAGCCGCCCCCATTGTTACCAACCACCAGGGCGCGGAGGCCGGGAGCAGGAAGGCGAAGAGCAGTCCGGTATGCAGGCCGCTGAAATCATCGAGTGTCTGTTCGCGTTTTGTCAGTTTGTTGCAAATGGCTTCGGTGAGGACGGCCACGGCGCAGGACAGGGCGACCACACGCATGGCTCCCATGCCGAAGGCGACGATGGCCATGATGGCGGCAGGCAAGAGCGCTATGAGAGTCTCGCTCATATAGCCCTTGATGGTCCGACCACAATGCGCATGCGGCGGTACGGATACCGTCAGTATTGGTTGGAGTGGCTTGGTTATCATTCACTTTCTCCGGTCTGTTGTCCGGTTTCTTCTTGTGTATCAGTCGGGAGATTGCTGGTGGCAGTTCTGAGCAGTGCCAGTTCGTATTTAGCCAGCCGGATATAATGCAAAATTGGTCGTTGGGATGTGCACCAGTAGCTGCAAATGCCGCATTCGATGCAGGAATGAATGTGGAATTTTTCGGCGCGTTCAAAAAACTTGAATTCGGAGCAACGGCTGAGCATGCCGGGCATGATGCGAGCCGGGCAGTGGCGTTCACATTCACCGCAGCCCAAGCAGGGACTGTCCGTGGCCTTGATCGATTCGTCGTCGCGAACCAGTTGCAGGCCTGTGGTGTCCTTGTTGACGCCTTGTTCAAGGTTCAGGGCTGCCATGCCGCGCATGAGGCCCCCCAAGATCAGGCGATCACCGGGTTGTACGGTGGCTCCGGCTTCTCCTGCCAGAAAGCCCACTGGTGTGCCGATGCGAACAAGGTGGTTCTGAGTGCCGATAGTCATGACCGTTTCAGTGACAGGGCGGCCTGTCTCCATGACTCGGCCAATGAAATACAGATCGCGGACTGAAAGCAGGACAGCATCTTTATGGTGCGCGCCGAGCAATACTTCCTCTTTGGTAACCGCCTTGATGACAAGCTGGTCCAACCCGTTGGGGTAGGTGGGGGCGACGTGCATGACCGTGCAGTTGGCAAAGGCGTTGGCCCGATTGCCCTTGGCGGCCACAAGATTCATCTTGGACGTGGAGGCTATGCGCTGGATTGTCTCAACGCCCAGCTCGATAGTTTTGCGGTAATCACGAAGCAGCGGGTCGTATATAGTAATACCCGGTTCCGGAGGGACTGCGTTGATGATCAGTCTTGATGCCTGATTGAGATTACCGACATTGACGCCTTGCTCACGAAGCCACTGTTTGAGTTCTCCGAGATCGGCTGGCGGCTTGGTGGCGTCAGCACGTTCGTCACCATTCACGGCGATGCGCATGTAGTCAGGCGTGATCGCCTTGATGACTCCTGACATGGGCGCATGCAAATCGCCCTCGCCGGGCTGGTTTGCAGTAGCGATTTTTGTCCCTGCCAACACCTGATCGCCAGCGGCAAGAATCGGGGTGTGGGCATGGATGGGGATATGCAACCGGTCAGGCTCGGTCCCTTTCACAAGGGGCCCAGTGTCGCCGGTGAGCAAACTGAAATTAAATGTGGTCATATCTTACAAGTCCCCTATTTCATATGACATTGATAGCAAGCTTCATCGCCAAATGGTCCAGCTTCTTGCTCTTCGTGGCACCCCATACACTTGCCGTGGAAGGCATTGGTCGTGGTGGGGATAAGCAGGTCAACAGGCTTTTCGTGGCAGGACGAACACTCTTTCGGCTCCGGCTTGGCCTTGGTGGGCACATCGCGGGAGTGACAGTTCTGACATCCCTTGAGGCCTTCGTCGTACATGTCTTCATGACAATCGGCGCAACGGGTGTGGTTGGCCGTTTTTAAACTTGGAACGTCTTTGAGCGCTTCTTTTCCATGACAATCGGAACACGCCTGGGGTTCCGGCTCAATGCTTTCACCGTGATGGCATGACTGACAATCGCCTTCGGCGTACTCTTCAGTATGATTATCATGAGAAAAATTGGCAATGGACGCTTTAGGATGATGGCAGGAAATACACTGCTTTTCATCCATCGAATCCTGATGGTCGGCGATGAATGCGTCGTCGAATTTCTTCACATGACAGGTCGCACACGCCGGCGGTTCTTGCACTGCACCAGATGTGTGGTGACAAGAAGCACAGTTTTGGTCTTCGATGTCGATATGCGCCTTATGGGTAAAGACAACCTTACCCCCCTTGCTTTCAAGGAGAATTCGTTTAGGCGGACCTTCGGAATTTGCAGGAATCAGGTATCCCGCAAGGGCGGCGATAAAAAGTATTCCGGTCAATATGGCAATAGGGAAATAACGTCTTTGCAATGAACCAACCTCGGATTTTTGCGTATTTGAGTCTTGTAGCTGAAAAAACAGGGTTTCGTCCATACGAATATGGTATTGACTCGTCGGTCAATTACGAAAAGTTTCACTTACTGAACATAATTTTGCTGACAAAGGTAAGCCCGAAGAAAACTACACCAATCCACCATAAGGCGATGGAGAGTTCGGTGGTGATGAGAATATAGGTTGTTTTTATGGCAAATTCAAAGGGCAGGGAATTGATGAGCGAGATGAGGTCAATCCCGAGTAGAGCCTGGGATGCGTCCATCATCGTCAATGTTGGCCAAGAGGCGTTGATTACCCAATTCAGTGATTGGTAGGCCAGAACAAGGATACATGCGATCCATGACCCGATGCCGAGCGCCCGAAGTATCCTGTTGATCATTGTGTCTCCAAAAAAGTATGCATGAAAAGCGTATAAATAATTGCCGTGAAAATGACCATGGTGTATTTTAAAAGAAATCAGGGGAGATATATTGTGGTCGAATTCGGGATTGGCGAAAAGCTTCTTATAGAATTCTCAACGTTTGGAGACCGTTTCTTGGGCGTCATTACTGACGTAAAGGAAGATGGTCGGCTTATCGTTTATTCCGCTATTCCCCAAGTTGTTCAAAAACGTCTTAAGTCAGACCCCCATGCATTGGTCCGTTTTGCTCACGAGGGAGTATTGCGCGGGTTTAAATCGCGTATCCTTAATAGCAAAGATTCTCCTGAATGTGTGTTTGAATTGGCTGGTCCGGATTCCCTCTTTGACGCAGATGATCGGTGCGAACCTCGGTGTTCTTGCTGTTTTCCTGCCACAGTTGTGGAAGGAAAACATGCGGCGCAGGCCGTGGTGGAAGATATGTCTTCCCGATGTTCTCGGGTACGATTTCTCAATGGTGGGCTTGAGTCATTCGTCGAGGGATTTGAAAACAACGTGCGCCTGACGTTCCATCCTTTCGATATAGGTGACGGATATTCAGTTGATTGCACTGTCGTCAATTCATTCATGAAAGAGGGCGAGCGCTATGCTGTCCTTGAATTCAAATCAGATCAAAAGGATGCGCGTAGACGCATATCTGAATTCGTGGAAGCGCAGGTGTGTTGCGGCATTCCACGGTTCTAGCTGTCTCTGATTAAATCTATATTTTCCCGATAAATGGTATGGCGAGCATTTGCTTGAGCTGAAGGTATTTCGGCTCACGAAAGATGTTCAGCCCGATGTGCATTTCTATGTGGCCGAGATCCGGCTGCGCTTTGTAGGTGCCGAACATGCGATCCCACCAAGGGAAGTTGAAACCGTAATTGGTGTTCGCCTCGTGCATGTTGGTCGAGTGGTGGACTCGGTGCATGTCCGGGGTCACCACCAAGAGGCGAAGGATTCGGTCAAAGCCGATAGGGAATCGGACATTGGCGTGATTGAACAGCGCGCAGCCATTAAGAAGGATCGTAAAGACTATCACGGCACTGGCGGGCGGGCCGAGCAAGAGTATGGCGCCGAATTTTACCAGTATAGAGAGTAATATTTCAATTGGGTGGAATCGGATGCCCGTGCTGGCGTCAATATTTACGTCCACGTGATGGACACGATGGAGTCGCCACAATATTGGTACTTTGTGAAACAGGACATGCTGCCAGTAGATAACCATATCAAGCAGTAGAATGCTTATAATAAAGATGAGCCAGCTTGGTAGCGTTATGAGGTTGAATAACCCCAGCCCTTGATCCGCGCAGTAAAGAGCAAATCCGGCGGGTGCGATGGGGAGGATGAGACGACCGAGAAGGGTCGCGATGAACATCATGGACAGATTGGAAAACCAGCGTTTTCCTTTGGGCGCGTCAAGTTCGCGGCGAGGCCACACGCTTTCAGCAACGCCCATGATGGCGAGTATGAGAATGAAAGATCCTGCACGGATGGCAATATCTGTAGTCATGAAGCCCCGTGGTACAGTGTGAGCGTTTAGGGATCGATGTCCTTGGCAGATTCCTTGCTGCCTTCGGCGAGTGGGCGTGGAGACGTAATATTGCCCTTGGCCGGTGTCCATGGCTTGCCATGAATCCGTTGGTAGAGCTTGTTGGCTTCCCTAAATTCTGGATTCATCTTGAGCGACATGATGACGTCTTCAGACGCCTTCTCAAGTCTGCCCATGAAATACTCCGCTTTGGCCATGTTAAAATAAATATTTTCATCGTTTGGCGTCAGTTCAAGCGCTTGCTTGTAGGCATGGAGAGCACCGGGGTAATCGCCTTGCTTGCGCAGGGTAACACCAAGGGAGTTGAACGGGTTAGGCGTGTCGGAATCGTATTTGAGGATTTCGATAAACAGGGTTTTGGTTTCTTCAAGACGATCAAACTGGGCATGAACATCCGCTGCTCTTTGCAGGAACTTTTTGCATGCCTCCACATCGCCTTTGCCTTTGTAGGCATCAGCCAACCCTTTGTACGCTTCAGCAAAGAGGTCGTTGATCTTGACCGCTTTTTTGTAGGCGACAATGGCTTTGCCGAACTTGCTCTGGATCATGAACTGGCAGCCCATGTCGTAATACTTCTGGGCTTCGTCCTGATAGGAAATAAGCTCTTCGAATGCTTCGATGGCCTCGTCGAAATCGCCGCGTTCCACCATATCCTTGGCTTCTTCAAGTTCCATTTCCTCGATTTCCGGGTAGCTGTCGAGCTGGTTGGCGAGGATGAGATATTTTTCAAAGGTATCTATGGAGTATGGTCTGAGGATATAGCCTATACAGCCAGCAGCAATGGAATCGAGAACGTAGTCCCGTTTGTTCTCCAAGGTGACCATGACGATGGGGAGCGGGCGGCCACTCATGTTTTTTCTAATAATCTGGGCGAATTTAATGCCAGTCATATCGTTAAGGGCGGAGTCGCATAAAACCAGATCAACGGCGTTGTTGGCCAGATAATCGATGGCTTCGGTGCCTGCGGAAAACGTTTTTATATTACGTACACCAAAGGAATTCATTGAGGCCATGTCTCGTTTGGCGTGGACCTCTATGTTGGTCACGATGACGACGCTATTATATGCGTTGTATGCTTTGCTGTCTTTCTTTTGGGCCATGCTAACTATTTCTCCCTTCTATTCTTTCTAATGCCTTGTATTGATTAGATCAAGGAGACTTGCAAAGATTATAATCAATGAAATGATTCGTTTTTTCTTTAAGTCGGCGAATATTCTCATCTTCTGGGAGAAAAGAAAAAATATTATTAATGTATTTACGTTGATCCAATATTTTGATGGATGTTGCAAAGTGGAGATCGTGAAGCCAGCCTATAAGGAGAAGCTTGAAGTCATTTGCACATTGGATCAGCGCATAATCCCCGGGCTTTTCAGCCATAACAGTGTCATATATTTCACGGGTGTATTTCCCCGGGATATCAACAAAACCATGGGTGACTCTTGGGTCTGGATTGTCACTGGAGAAGTGTTCAAGCATTACCCGAAAAATATCGATTTTATCTGCGTCTCTCGTTACTTGGGTGGGTATTGCAACGTGAGTTGGGAGGGTTGGTCGTATGGTTTTCAGGTTGTGTTGCCCCACGGCAAAACGAAGAATGCGCATGTCCTTTTCCGGCAGCGGCGTGGGCATGGCAAAATCCCGGAGTGTGAGCACGCCGAGACGTCCGTGATTGACGGATTCTTTGTCGTTGAATGTCTGGTATTGAGCGAATTGTGGGAATCTGCCGATGTCATGATACAAAGCTGCTAGACGGCAGAGATCTGCGGTATGGCCCAAAATATTTTCACCAACCACAATCTGGCTGGCGTTCTCAAGGACGTGCAGGGAATGGTTGATTTTTATTCGGATGTTAGAATCATCTGCATCGTTGCCAGTCAGGTGATTTTCGGCAAAGCTGACCAGGGCTTTTTTGTGTGGAGCCAGGTCCATGGTCAGCTCTGGATTTTTTTCAACTCTAGTTGGTATTCCATCTCGTTGACTTCACCATTTTCGAGCAGCACATCCAGTTTGGCTATTTGGTCGGCACGCATTTCGTCTGCTTCACGATCCATTTCTTCGTCACGAAAGTATCCATTGGGTCCGAACAGGACGCGAAGGAAAAGAATTATGAGACCGAAAATGAATGAGACAAAAACGAGCCGAGCAATAGCTGGAAGAATGCTTTCACCGTATCCGGCATTGAAAGGCCATGCACGCCATATGGGGCTGTCCAGAAAATCAAAAAATTCTGCGGTGAAATACGGTATATCAAGTAGTTTCATAATAATCTCCGGGCTGTTCCCCTGATTGAGTTGGTGGCCTTTCCTACGTCGCAAACGTACTGCTGGCAAGAGTTTTGGTGGGCACCGATTATAATCATTAGGATAGGCTTGTGCTTGCTGTTGTATACGTCTATCCTTCATTGAGTTTACCGTAAGGATGGTGTACGTCCTTGTGTCGCGATCAAGGAGGAATGATGCGTATTCTGATTGTAGAAGATGAATTTACCAGCCGAAAATTGCTGACGGCATTATTAGCTGATTTCGGCGAATGTGATACGGCCTCTGATGGTGTCGAGTGTATCGAAATATTCAAAAAAGCCTTTGATGAGGGTAATCCTTACGATCTGGTTTGCATGGATATTATGATGCCTAACAAAGATGGTCATCAGGCACTCAAAGAAATGCGTGCCCATGAACAAGCACTGGGCATTCCACCGTCTGAAGAAGTCAAAGTGATCATGGTCACTGCTCTGAATGATCCGAAAACCGTGGTCAAGGCCTACTATAAAGGTGGAGCCGCAGCGTATCTTCCCAAGCCCATCGAGGTGGAAGGGCTGCATGCAATTCTGCGCGACCTGGCACTGATAGATTAGAAACAGGATTAATCCAAAAATATGATGAACGACGTATCTTTCCAAAATATTTTCCGTCACTGGAGCATCCCGAAATTCGGGATGCTTTTGGTTTTTATTTTCTCCCTGCTCTGCATCACCACTCCAGCCTTAGCGAATGAGCAGGCTCCCGGTGGCGGAGGCAGTGTCCTCAACATCCTGTTTCTTGGCCTTATCGCCTACTTTCTTGTGCGTTCGTTTCGCCGTCGATCCGGTGGTGACGAGAACAACACCAAGCAGGGGAAACGTCCCGAGAACGAGAAGCAAGGCCGTGTTATCAGGCCGATGGACAAGCATGAAGCTGCCCGTCAGATGTGGGGACACCTGAGTTCTGAAGAACAGCCTCAGGGACAGGCAGCAGAGCAGACGGTGCAATCTCCGGCTGCCGGACAAGTGGGCTTTGACGAAGAAGAGTTCATTGAAGGCGCCAAAATGTTTTTCGCCCGTTTTCAACAAGCGCAGGATGGTCTTGAAGTTGAAGAACTGAAAGGTTTCCTTTCTTATGAAGTATATACTGAGGCCGTTGCGCAAGCAGAGGCCAATCCGGTTCAGGGCAGGACCGAAATTATGCTGCTCAACGCTCGACTCATGGAAGTGAAAAATGAGAATGGGCGGACCTTTGTTACTGTTTTTTATGATGGACAAATTCGCAGAGGAGCCGCTGGCGAACAGCCGGAACACCTTCGAGTCGTCTGGGAGTTCTCCCGTGACGACGGTGTTGAAAATGGCCTCTGGACCTTGGAAAAAATCAATAAAGTCGACCAATAGCCCTGAGAGAAGGGTATACATCGGAGGATGATGTGGCTGTAAAAGAGTATAATCTTGACCAGCCCATGGATAAACTTATTGACCTTGCCGTGAAAAAGTTCGGCGAGGTTGAGTTTCAGAAAGTTGCCGTGGGTGATATTTCCATAGAAGTGCTGCAAATCAAAAATATGCAGCAATACATCGACAAATTGATGGACCAAACGCGGACTGGCAAAAAAGTCAGTTTGCCGCTGTGGGCGAAAATTTGGCCATCCGGTGTTGTTCTCGGGGTTTCGCTGTCCCGCTTTCCCCTCGCAGAAGGGAGCAGGGTGCTTGAAATCGGAGCTGGTGCCGCAGTGACTGGCCTTGTCATGGCCACACGTGGTTTTGATACCACCATTGCTGATCCCGACGCCGATTCCGTACTGTTCAGCCGTATCAATGCCTTGAAGAACGGACTCGAAGATAAAGTGTCCAACGTGCGTTCCGATTTCACGGAATCCCTTGGTGATCCGTTTGATTGTGTCGTTGCATGTGAGATGCTCTATGATGAGTCCACATTCGATGTGTTGGCAGATTTTCTGAACGACAGCCTTGTGGCCGGCGAATCAGGTGAGGTGTTTCTTTCCCTCGACCTGAAGCGCGCTGCCAGAGGATTCTTCGAGCAGTCCAATGAGCATTTCAACATCATGAAATCAGCTGCCAAATATAAAGATCAGGATTCCGGCAATGAAAAAGACGTCAGCCTGTTCCGGTTCAAGAGGAAGTAGTCGTGATTGAGCTGAAAGATTGCGTCAAAGAATATACCACCGATCAGGATAAGGCATGTAGCCCGGTTGATACGGTCAAACGCGTCAAAGGACTTCTGGCCGAAAAGTGCAAGGGTGTCCTGGCAGAAACGGATCGTGTAGATACCGGCCGCCTCGGCATCCCGGTCTTTGTCAGTAAGTGCGGACCAGAAGCCAAGAAGGTCATGCCCACTCGCAAGCAGATGGGCAAGGGCGCATCTCCCGAGCAGGCCGAAGCTTCGGCGCTCATGGAACTGGTTGAACGCTACTCCTATTTTTATTTCTGGGCCGACGAAGGCAACTTCACGGAACTCACATGGTCCGAAGCCCAGGCGAAATGGCCGGGTGAAGTCATGGATATCTCCATGATTACCCGCTCCGTGGAAGAAGATATTTCCGAAGAAAAAGCGGTTCGCCTCATGGATACGAATCGGTGGCGTTTTCATCCTGCCTTGAATATTTCCACAGGTGAACATGAATATGTTCCCCTCGATTGGTTCAAAAAACTTAATGAATTTAATGGTTCCTCTGCTGGTAACACCTTCGAGGAATCTATTTCTCAGGGCGGTTGTGAGTTGGTCGAACGCCATGTCTGCGCGGTTATTGACCGCAGTCGTCAGGTTGTGCCGACTATCGACCCCAAGTCGTCGGATGATCCGGTACTGGCTCGTCTCGTAGAGTGTTTTGAAAGTAACGGTGTGACTTTGATTCTCAAGGATTTCACTCTCGGTTACCCCGTTCCCACCGTGGCCGCTGTTGCCTGGGATAGTAAATCCTTTCCCGCGCTCAGCGAGATCGTGTTCACTGCTGGTACCGCAGCATCTCCGGTCAAGGCCGCTGTTCGCGCCATCACAGAAGTGGCGCAGCTTGCGGGAGATTTTGAGACCAGCCGTGTTTACGAAGCCTCAGGCTTGCCAAAGTTCACCGAACTCGATCAAGTGAAATGGCTGGAAGAGGGCGAGGTTGTTTCCCTTGATACGCTGCCCTCGGTTGAGGATGACAATATATATAAGGAATTGATGGCGCTGGCCGAAGGGCTTGATGCCAAGGCGACGCCGCTCTATTCCGTGGACACCCGACACCCTGACCTTATGGTCACCACCAACTATAATTTTGTGCCAGGTTTCGATTTTCGCGAGCGCACACCCAATCGGAGCATCGGCCTGTTCGTCGGCCGCATTCTTGCCGAGGACGCAGAATTCGGCGATGCCATGGAAGGGCTGGAAGTGATTGCGGAGATCTATCCAGAGAGCTATTTCCTGCCATTCTTCCGCGGATTGCTCGCCATGCGCATGGGCGATGTTGAGTATGCAGTGGAGCAATTCAGCATAGCCGAGCCGCTACAGCCCGCAGATCCGGAACGCGCTTTGGCCGCATTCTATCAGGGATATGCTTTCTCGCAGCTTGAGCGCTGGGATGATGCGATTGCACCGCTTGATCGAGCCATTGAGTTTGATCAGGAGTGCAGGGAGTTCCACAACTTGCGTGGCGTCGCGTATTTCAAGAAGGCCGATTACGAAATGGCCGCCCAGGATTTTCAGGCATCGCTGACCATCGATAGTGGCTCTCCTCATGATTTGGCGAACCTTGGTTTGTGTCACAAGTTCATGGGGAATACCGCTGAGGCGCTGGATTACCTTGGTGCAGCACTCAAGTTGGACCCTGAGCTGGAATATGCTCGCACTCATTATGATGAACTCAAGTAATTCCAGAGCATTAGAGTCTACATTTATGTGTAAGAATTATTGAATAGAATTGTGTTCGATGCTTGACAAAACCGCTAGGGTGCAAGTACTGTCCCTCCACGGTTTTAGAGCCGTATTTGATTTAGGTTTCAAGCAGCGGATCGCTGTTTAATTCGGATATGGTTGTCTCAAAAAGTTTTGGGACCACAGTATGACAAACATCCACTTAGGAGGATACAATGGCAGTAGTAGAATTTCAGGGCGAATCTTTTGAGGTTGACGAAGACGGTTTCCTGCAGAAATTTGAAGACTGGACACCGCTTTGGGTTGACTTTGTAAAAGAGTCCGAAGGCATCAACGATATCACCGAAGATCACCAGAAAGTCATCGACTTCTTGCAGGATTACTACAAGAAGAACGGTATCGCACCCATGGTCCGCATCCTTTCCAAGGTCACTGGCTTCAAACTGAAGCAGATCTACGAACTGTTCCCCTCCGGACCTGGTAAAGGCGCCTGTAAAATGGCTGGCCTTCCCAAGCCCACTGGCTGCGTATAGTTCGCGACCAAGCTTGATTATCAAGGCGAGCACCCCGGTGCTCGCCTTTTTCATTTTGCTTGATGCGGCCCGATCGCGTCGTTGCTCAAGAGAAGTAAACCCTCACGTATAAGAATACGCTTCGGCCTTACTTCTCTTTCGCGCCTAGCGCTCGAACCACATCAAGCAAAATGAACTTTTGAATATTTTAAATGTGTTTGATGCGGCCCAATCGCGTCGTTGCTCAAAAGAAGTACCCCCTCACGTAGAGGAAATACGCTTCGGCCTTGCTTCTTTTCCGCGCCTAGCGCTTGAACCACTACAAGCAAAATGAACTTTTTGATGATTTTTACTGTGTTTGATTTTTTAGATTGCTCTATTGTCTGGAAAAAGGCATGATTTTTTTCTTGCCAAGCAGTAGTGCAGTGCGTATAAGACCGAGTTCCAGACGAATTTAATGACAGGAGTACGTCATGCAAAACGATATTCATCCGAAGACTTTCAAGGCCAAAATGCGTTGCCACTGTGGTTACGAGGCCGAACTGTTGAGCACCAAAGGCGAAGCTATTGATGTAGAAATCTGTTCCAACTGCCACCCGTTCTACACTGGCAAACAGCGCTTTGTTGATACCGCAGGTCGTATTGACCGCTTCCGTAAGAAGTACGCAGGTTTCGGCACCAAAAAAGAAGCTTAGCTACAATTTCGCGGTGAAAGCCGCTACCATATGCCTTCGTTGGGGAAATCTCCCAACGAAGGCATATTATTTTTTCTGGCTTGCTCGATGTAAATGCGCTTTACAAACGGTCTTGAATTCTTAACTCTGCTCAGAGAGGGTGTGGCTTTTCGGCTGCATCCAATAGATAGGAACTACCGGAGGGTAGCGATTTGAATCTGCGAGGACTTTTTGCGTTGGCCGCACCACAGGCCGTCGGTGGTCAGGCTGTTATTGAAGGCGTGATGATGCGCGCCAAAGACAACCTTGCTATTGCCATTCGCAAGTCTGATGGTGAAATTGTGACCGAGATACGTCCCTGGTTTACGCTGGTTCGCCACCCCTTGTTGAAGAAACCGTTTTTGCGCGGGTTTCCGGTGCTCATGGAAACCATGGTCAACGGAATCAAAGCACTCAATTTTTCCGCAATGCAAGCAGCCGAAGATGATGACGATGATGGTGAGTTGACCACCTGGCATCTCGTTTTGACCATGGTCATCGCCTTGGGTGCAGCCCTTGGTCTGTTCGTTGTATTGCCGCATTTTCTGTCTGTGGGCATGGAGCAGCTCGACCTGGCCGGTGATGTCGATTCTCTCAGCTTTCATATCTGGGACGGCTTTATCAAAATGGTCATCTTTGTCGGTTACATTCTCGCCATCTCCTTAATTCCCGATATTCGTCGTGTTTTTCAGTATCACGGTGCCGAGCACAAGGTCATCTGGACTTGGGAAGCGGGCAAAGAGCTTACCCCGGAAGCCACGCGTTTTTACAGCCGCCTGCATCCCCGTTGCGGGACCGCATTCTTGCTGTTTGTGCTGGTTATTTCCATCATGTTGTACGCAGTGCTCGTCCCGTATGTTTTGACATTTTATTCGCCCGAACATTTTTTCATGAAGCATCTGTATATTGTTGGAATGAAGTTGTTTCTCATGATTCCTGTCAGTTGCATCGCCTATGAGATGATCAAGTTTGCGGGCAAGTACAGCAAGAGCGTACTGTGCAAGATTATGTGTTGGCCCGGTCTCATGATGCAGTTGCTGACCACCAAGGAACCGGACGATAGTCAGATTGAAGTCGCCATCGCAGCTTTGCGATGTGCTGTTAACGCCGAGGAGTGCGCATAATGTTTGGTAAGCTTGAAGAGATTGAAGAGAAATATGAGGAGCTGGAGCAAGAGCTGGCCCAACCTGATATTTTCAACGACCAGGAACGCTACAAAAAAGTTTCCAAAGCGCACTCAAATCTTGGCGATATAGTGACAGTTTTTCGTGAGCATAAACAGTTGTCTCAAGACCTTGCAGACAATCAGGAAATGCTGAACGATTCCGATCCAGATATTCAGGAAATGGCAAAGATGGAGATCGCTGAGATCGAGCCGCAACTGCCTGAACTGGAAGCGAAGATGAAACTTCTGCTGCTGCCCAAGGATCCCATGGATGAAAAGAATATCATTCTTGAAATCCGTGCTGGTACCGGTGGCGATGAGGCTGCGCTTTTCGGGGCGGACCTGTATCGCATGTATACCCGCTACGCTGAGAACAATAAGTGGAAAGTGGAGGAGATGAGCTCCAACACGACTGGTTCCGGCGGCCTTAAGGAAGTAATTGCTTCCATCTCGGGCGAGAAGGTTTACAGCAAGCTCAAATATGAATCCGGCACCCATCGTGTACAGCGCGTTCCGTCTACCGAGTCCCAAGGTCGTATTCACACCTCAGCCGTTACCGTGGCGATCATGGCCGAGGCTGAGGAAGTTGATGTGAATATTCGCAATGAAGACATACGTGTGGACGTTTTCCGCGCCTCTGGTCCCGGTGGTCAGTCTGTTAACACAACCGACTCCGCCATCCGACTTACCCACATTCCTACTAGCCTGATTGTCATCTGCCAGGATGAGAAGTCGCAGCACAAGAACAAAGCAAAGGCCATGAAGGTTTTGCGTTCTCGTC
The DNA here is from genome assembly GCA_022712855.1 of Pseudodesulfovibrio sp. Taxonomy (GTDB): domain Bacteria; phylum Desulfobacterota; class Desulfovibrionia; order Desulfovibrionales; family Desulfovibrionaceae; genus Pseudodesulfovibrio. Next base: position 14,410 of record JAFLJT010000139.1, read on the forward strand.
TGTTGCAGCTTGAGCAAGACAAAGCCAAGGCCGAGGAAGATGCAACTCGTCGCGGCCAGATTGGTTCCGGTGATCGCTCCGAGCGTATCCGTACCTACAATTTCCCGCAGGGCCGTGTGTCTGATCATCGCATCAACCTGACGCTCCACAAGTTGCCCCAGATCATGGAAGGCGACCTTGTAGAGTTGACGGAAGCGTTGAATAGCCACTTTCAGGCTGAGGCCATGAAGCGGCAGGGCGACTAGCCCGGCCGGGGCACCAATATGGGTCCCACAATCCTCGATATCCTTAGAGAGAGCGAAGAGCGCCTTCATGGCGTCGATTCGCCGCGTCTGAGCGCCGAACTGCTTATAGCAGAGGTGCTTCAGTGCTCTCGTCTTATGGTGACTATAGATCGCGAGCGCAGGCCTTCTGTGGATGAAATTGGCCGTATCTCTGCACTGGTCGAACGACGGTCTCAAGGCGAACCCCTCGCATATATTCTGGGCACAAAAGAGTTCTACGGACTGGATTTTGTTGTGACGCCTGACGTCCTTATTCCACGGCCAGAAACAGAGCATATCGTCGAAGTTATTGAAGAAGCGTATTCCAAAGAAGATGTATTTCATTTTGCTGACTTGGGCACTGGCTCTGGTATTCTTGCAGTGACTATTACTTATCTTTTTCCCAAAGCTTCTGCGGTGGCAGTAGACTTGAGTCCTAGCGCTCTCAAAATTGCTCAAAGCAACGCGAGAACACATGGGGTCAGCGATCGGATAGAATTTATTGAAGGCGATTTTACTCAGCCATTATTGGAAGATTCAGGGTGTGATTTCATTGTCTCCAACCCACCTTACGTTACAGAGCAGGAGTACGCTGAGGCCAGTCACGAGGTGACTGAGTATGAGCCGGTGACTGCTTTGGTGAGTGGGGCGGATGGCCTTGATCATATTCGAGCCATGCTTCCTCTTGTTGCGCAAGCTCTCAAGCCCGGCGGTCGATTTTTAGTGGAAATGGGTTACCAGCAGGGTGCACAAGTAATAAAAATTATTACTAACGAGTTCCCGCAATTCAAGGATGTTAGAATCAAAAAAGACCTCGCAGGACATGATAGAATTGTCATGATGGAAAAATTATAATCCCAAAAAAACAACAGTTTTAGTGGGATGTTGTTGTAAAAATACAAGATGTTGCGAGAATGCAACAGAGCTCTAGAAAAAGTTAAGAAGAATAAAACCAATAAAATATGACACTTAGATCAAATCTAGCGATTGGCCTCGTTCTTGCTTAGTTGAAAGTGGGTTTCAACCGGAGGAATAATGCTACAGACTACTATACATAAATCAGTGCGTTGCACAGGAATCGGACTTCACAGCGGGAAGCAGGTGGAATTGGTTCTTCGTCCTGCCGCTGAGGATACCGGAATCCTATTCTCTCTCCGCAATGGTTCCGGTTCCACTTTCCTGACTCCTGCACCGTCGCTGGTTGTCGATACCGGCCTCGCTACCGTCCTTGGTGACGGTCGTGAAACCGTTGCAACTGTCGAGCATCTGCTCGCGGCTGTCAGCGGCATGGGTATCGACAATATTCACATCGAAGTTACGGGTAAGGAACTCCCCATCATGGATGGCAGCGCAGCTTCTTTCGTCTACTTGCTCAAGCAGGCTGGCGTTCGTAAGCTCAGCAAGGCCCGTCAGGTCCTGGCCATCAAGAAGGCTGTCGATTTCGAAATGGATGGCAAGTTCATCAAGGCCCGTCCCCATGACGGTTTCAGTGTAGATTACACCATCGACTTCGCTCATCCGCTCATCGGTACACAGCAGATGGAGATTGAAGTCACTGCAGAAACATTTATTTCCGAGGTCGCCAAGGCTCGTACTTTCGGCTTCCTGAAGGAAGTTGACTACCTGCACGCCAACGGTTTGGCTCTGGGTGGTTCTCTTGATAACGCCATCGTCCTGGACGAATACGGTGTTCTCAATGCAGAAGGTCTTCGTTTCAAGGATGAGTTCGTTCGTCACAAGCTGCTTGATTTCATCGGCGACATGGCTATTCTTGGTGCTCCTCTTCAGGGACACTTTGAAGTCTTCGCATCTGGTCATGCAATGAATAACGCGTTCCTGCGTCACCTTGATGAGAATCGTGATCTGTATTTAGAAGCTAAGACAATGCCCATGCCGGAAACAGTTGAAGAAGTTGTCCGCGAGGGAAGCTCGGAGCCAGTGGCTGCCAGAGTATAAACATTTCGCTCTCAGCGAATTGAAAAGCCCGCCATTTGGCGGGCTTTTTTATTTCTTTTGGGCAAACATCAATTCAGCAAGTATACCGCCATGTGAGGCTTGAGGGAGTTTGGAAATACCAATACATTGGACTTCCCCTGCTAGGTCGAGGTGTTTTCGTGAAACAAGATAGCGTTTCACATCCTCGCCTTTTGTAATGTGCTGCAGTTTGAGTCGATAGCCTGTGGTCGATCGTTTGTGGATAAACTCCGCTCTGACCATGCCCATTTGGCCAAGTTCGAACTCCATAGCCGTTTCTGTGATAGGTTCGGTGTCAGGATGCGATTTTTGGGGGCGTATCAAAGCAATGTGGCGTCGTCCACTTGGGATCAGCCACGGCTGGTAGAGTATATTGCCAATAGCATTTGAATCAATAGTGAAATTGATTGTTTGGATACATACCGCTGCATCGAGAAATGTTGAAAGAAGTTTCTTGTCGTTGGAGAGAAGTGCGAGGAAGGCCTTCAAGCGTTCTGTGTGGGGTTGTTTACACAAATCTTCGACAGAGTCGCGCAACGCGTTCTCAAAGAGCGTTCTGGCGGTGTCAAAGTCGTTTGCCATACTCACAGCAGTACTTCCCGCTGTGGAAACACCAAATATTTCCTTGAGGACGATGTCTGGCTGGAGTTGTTTGATAAGAAATGTGAGCAGTGCGCCGACAGGCGGTTTGGATTGAAGCTGAGCAAGGAGCTTATGCCCTTCAATCTCGACCCAGGCCATGTCTTCGGATACCCATTTGAGAAGTTTGCCCTGAACTTTCTGTCCCGGACGGCGTCCCTGTTTGAAGGAATCAGAACGGCTGTCACCACCGCTGCCGAATCCGAAAAATCCGGAGCCTGCTCCTCGAATACGCATCTGTCTCTAAGCCTGGTCGATGATCAACTCGACTTCTTCAAGACTCAATCCAGACGATTTTGCTAATTGTACGGGTGATTTTCCTGCGCGATGTCCATTGCGTATGATTTCACGCATGAACTGCGGGGATTTTGCGTAGTCATTGGCGAGGTTGACCAGTTTTCTCAACTCAGCAGCCTTGTTTTCAATCTCATCGTTCAGGGTAACGAGTTCATGCTGTCTTTGTTCAAATGTAGCAACCAGTTCATTCTCAAGTTGTGTGTTGAACTGGAGGCGTTTGATAAATTCTTCTTGGTTGGCTTGAAGGCCAGAAAGTAACGCTTCGGATTTCTTCAAGCGCAGGAAAAACATGATGACGACGACAAGAAGTACAACTTCACTGACGGTGAACATAATAAGAAGAAGGTCGGACATGAAACGACTCGTGTGTTTATTGATTGGGCACCGCAGCAAGGGGCGCGATGGTGTAAATAGTATTCACTTTTTTTGGTGTAGAATCAACGGTTGCCAGTGGAATTATTGGCGAAGGTTATATCTTCACGTTGACAATATTTCCTGACCAGGGAGAGGGATTTGATGAGCCTGCATCTGGATCCTCGTCCTCGTCCTTTGTCTTTTCCCGTTCGCGTGTGTCGGCTTGGGCCTGCTGTTGCTGATGGCCATCCCTGTCAACAGTATCGGTCTTTTCCTTCTTGTCGACCTGCTGAATCTTAGCCTCATTATCCCTGATCTGCTGGTTGATGATCGGGCCAAAGAGTACCTTTTGCACTTCAGACTTAGATAATTCTGTATGGGCAATCTTCGCAACGTAGGGGAGTTGCGAAATGAGAATCGGAAGATTCAGAGGACTTGCGCCCATGATTACCTCACTAGGTATTGTTCAAACAGCAGCGTTTCGAACTGACCAAACCCCATATATTGGTTGATGATGGCCAGTAGTTCTTTTTTGAGTTTATCACTATTCTTCTTATCGGACAAAAATTGTAAATCCTTATTCTTCAGATAGTAATAGAGGGCGTTTCGAACGGTATATGTTTCCTGTTTGAACTGACGAGCCAAGCCGTCATCAAGGGTGCTGACGAGAACGCGGACTTCAAGGAATCGTACTTTGTTGTCTTTGTCTCTTTGCTCAATGAGGAAAGGATCCAGTCGAATAAGTATCTCTGGCGCAACTTCAACGACAGGTTCTTCAAGAGTCTCTTCAACAGGAGCAGGTGGTGGCGGCGGGGGAGCATCCGGTTCGCGGAGGAGCAGGAATATGATAACGCCGATGAGGAGGAGAATAACACCAACAAATATGAGGAACAGTTTGTTTTTGAGAAGAGCCGCGAAATCGAATCCCGACTTTTCCTCTTCTTCTTCGTGAAGAGGCGTTTCGTCCTCTTCATCTATAAAGTCATCTTCCTCTTCGTCTTCGTCTTCGAGGAACGGCGCATCGTCAAGGTCGAGATCGACCTTTTGCGTAGCTTTACTCGCTTCACTGTCGTCAAGCTGAGCTTTCGGTTCCCCGGAGTCGTCAGAGCCAACTGCCAAGTCGTCAGTTACGTCGTCTGAGTCGTCCGGGACAAGCAATACCATAATGTTTGCCTAGTAGGCGGTAGGCTGGAGCCTACATAAAGATTTTGTCGATCTTCTGGCCCATAGTTTCGGGAGTGAACGGCTTAACGATGTAGTTGGACACCTTGGCCTGCACTGCCTCAATAATGTTTTCCTGCTGTGCTTCAGCAGTAACCATGAGGAAGGGAATATCTGCATACTCTTCACTGCCGCGAACTTTGCGCAGGAGCTCAATGCCGGACATGATCGGCATGTTCCAGTCAGAGACGATAAATTCGATGTTGTCTTTTTGGAGAACTTCCCAAGCGGTAGAGCCATCATCTGCTTCGACGATATTGGTGAAACCAATCTGGCGAAGGATGTTTTTTACGATCTTGCGCATGGTGGAGAAGTCATCAACAACAAGAACGCGCATGCCTTTATTATATTCCATGAGTAGCTCCTTTTCGTTATTTACTCGCTTTCGTAGCGAGCCCTGAAAGTTTTTCTTAATTTTATCAAGGCTTGGGAGTGAAGCTGCGAGACACGGCCTTCGGTTATATCCATAACCTCGGCAGTCTCTTTCATATTCAGTTCCTCACCGTAGTATAAAGATATGACCAATTTTTCCCGTGGCGTCAATTCCTCAATGAGATCGGCTACCTTATCGACTATTTCCTGAAAGGCTGTTGACTGAAATGGTTCGTCATCAGACATGCTCCTTCTGCCGACAAGATTTTCATGAAAACTGTCCAGACTGACACACATTTGATTGTGCAGCGCCTCAAGTCCATTCTGGACTTCTTTTTCAGACATTCCAGTATGTTCTTGCAATTGCTCGGATGTAGCAGAAGTACCGGTTTCGTGTTCAATTTGCCTCTGGGCTTCTTCCAGAACTTTAACTTTTTGCCGGAGGCCTCTGGAGAACCAGTCCATTCTGCGCAACTCATCGAGCATGGCACCCTTGATTCGGTTTTCCGAATAGGTGTCAAACTTAATACCCCTTTCAGGGTTGAACTTTCCAAGGGCGTCGAGCAGCCCGAGGCTACCCGCGCTGATTAACTCATTGAGTTCAACGCTTTGCGGTAGCTTCGCTTTGAGTCGAAGGGCGAGTATCCGGATTTTGGGTGCGTAAAAGCGGACGATGTTCTCCCGATCTCTCGGAGAGAAGTCATCCCAAGCTGTTACGCCCTTTTCCAGGTCACGCCACGGATCGCTCTTGGAAGAGGAGCTTTTTCCAGAAGAATTTAATATTGCCATCACTGTTTGGTTTTACTTGCCAAGCGTTGAGTTTTTGCGCGGTCTGTCTTACTGCGATACTAGCCGGAGTCTTGGGGAATTTGTGGCAAAACGGCGTCTGGGCAATGACCGAATTACGAACGTTTGGATCAAAGGGGATAAAGCCGACAAGATCAAGAGAGATGCCATCGAGGAAGTGATCGCAAGCGTTAAGCAGCTTAATATACACATCCTTGGCCGTCTTCTTGTCTTCAACCATATTCACAAGCACACGGAATCGTTCCACACCATGATGGAGCTTGAGCACTTTAATAAGTGCGTAGGCATCCGTCAGGGACGTCGGTTCCGGTGTGATCACCAAAAGGCGTTCCTGGACTGCCAGGTTGAAGTACAGCACGTTATCGTTGATGCCTGCACCAGTGTCTACGATGAGGAAATCAACATTATCTTCCATGGTGTCCATGGCATCGAGCAGGTCAAGTTTCTGACCCTTATCGAGGTTAACCATGTCACTGACACCAGAAGACGCGGGCAAAATTTTAAAACCGTAGGGCGTATCGTACAGTATCTTGTCCAGAGTCATGTCCTCATGAAACAGGTGGAACAAATTGTGTTCCGGAGCCATTCCGAGGATAACGTCAACATTAGCCAGGCCGAGGTCTGCATCGAGCAGGACGACGTTCTTGCCAGCCGCACTCAGAGAGTAGGCCAGATTGACGGACATATTGGTTTTGCCGACACCGCCCTTACCGGAGGTCACGGAAAGAACCATTGGGGAATTGGAAGTCATGGCGTGTGTTTTCTCCTTAAGGTTGAATGTCGCCACCGGGCAACGTGCGCATGAACAAAAGCCGCCAAATCATTTCCTTAGTGGCTTGTGCGATGCTGTTTTTGAGTCCGGAACCGTACGAAAGTGCGGAAACCGGCAAACCGCTAGCGAACGCCATGTTCAGTAATGCACCGAATGTACAGGCTTCGTCGAGTTTCGTCCAGATAACGCTTGCAAGTTGTTCACTTTGATATTTTTCCATAAAACGTTGGAACTGAGCAGAGCTGTAGTAGGGATTCAGAATCAGGTGAATGTCCAAATCTTCGCAGCCAGCAAGGCCATACAGGGCTGTCCACTCCTCAAGAGTGGTCTGTCCGGGCAGGCCGGGCAGATCGATGAGGATCGTGTCGAACTGCTTGGCTTCGGCTTGCAGGAGAAGAAAATCATCCCTTGTGATGATTTCTCTGAAAGCAAGACCAGTTAATTCAGCGTAATGCTTGAGAACCATACGGCCCTTGCCGCGACCGCCATCAGCAGTGGCGAGGCAGATGCGAGCCTTGGGATTATCCTTCTTTTCCTTGAGGGCCAGACGGACGAGGCTGGCAGTCTTGCCTGCGCCGCCGGGACCAGCAAAGGCGTGGAACTTCTTCATCGAATTTTTGGCACTGAACGGCTGAACGTTGATCATACCGTCCAGAACATTGATGATAGACGCGGCCTTGTCACCACGAAGATCACAAAAAATCTTGGCAAGGACGTTCTCGTCTACATCTTCGCGCTCAAGGAATTCCATGGCGCGCTTTTGCTTGGGAGAGAGGGTGTCCAGATCTATTTGCGGCTTCATGAGCTGCTTGATCTGGCCCTTGATCTGGCTCCATTCTCGCTGCCAGCCAACCGCATTTTCCATAGCATCTTCAACCACGTCGTTCTTGGTCTGTGTCTTGCGGGTCGGTATGGTCGGCATCGAATCGATGGCGGCGACGATTTCACAGCACTTGCTGCCATTTTCGGTGATTGTGTTGTTGGAAAGGATGACGGCCTCTGATCCCAGATCGGCCTTTACCTTAGCAAATGCCGCAGTAGAGTTGGCGGCGCGGTATGTCTTCATTCTCATGATATGGTCCTACAGTTCCACGGTTGCTGCTGATTGAATCTTCACGTCTGCGGGGATTTCTGCTTGTGATACGACAGGCAGAGTCGGGATGAATCGAGTTATGAGTTGTGCGAACTGGTTTCTAATCTGCGGTGATACCAACAGGACGGGCTGTCCGTCTGCGACCATGGCATCTTCTGAGGCCTTGTTAATGGCCTGGATAATCTGCTGCGCTATGCCGGGTTCAAGGGCGAGATAACCACCCTGTTCTGCCGGGCGCATGGAGCTTGCCAGAATTCCGTCAATTTCCTGACTCATGGTGATGATAGGAAGGGTACCGTCGTCGCCCATGTAAGGCTTGATGATGGTACGGCCCATCTTGGCACGAACAAATTCGGTCAACTGTACCGGTTCCTGGGTAGCTATGGCATAATCAGCCAGGGTTTCCACGATGGTCAGCAAGTCACGAATAGAGACGTTTTCCTGAACCAGCGACTGGAGCACCTTCTGGCAGCCACCGAGGCTGAGTACAGCCGGGACCAGACTTTCTACGGCCTTGGGGGCGCGCTTGGCGAGGTTGTCGAGCAGTTCCTGCGTTTCCTGACGGCCGAGGAATTCGTGCAAGTTGCGTCTGAACACTTCTGTGAGGTGTGTGGCGATGACAGTGGACGGATCGACCACGGTGTAGCCGGCCAGCATGGCCTCTTCCTTCTGTGCTTCTGGAATCCAGACAGCCGGGAGATTGAAAGCAGGTTCCACAGTTTCCACGCCCTTGATGGTGTTCTTGGCATCGCCTGGATCCATGGCAAGGTAGTGATCGATGAGCAGTTCGGCCTGAGCAACAGGGTTGCCCTTGATCACGACGCGGTATTCACCAGGCTTGAGCTGAAGGTTGTCCCGCAAGTGCAGTGAGGGGACGACCACGCCCATGTCCAGAGCGAACTGGCGGCGGATGGAACGAATCCTTGAAAGCAAGTTGCCGCTCTGTTCCTCGTCCACCAGCGGGATGAGACCGTAGCCGACTTCCAGCTCCAGTTGATCGAGGGGGAGCAGCGACTGTACTTCTTCTGGTGTATCGAGGGTCGAGGCATTCGGTGCTTCGGTTTCTTCGACCTCACCCATGAGTTCTTCCTGCTGCTTGGAGGAAAAATGACCAACGGTGTAGACGAGTATTGCCATGGTTATGAAAGGTAAGGTCGGCATACCGGGGACGATACCGAAAATCAGGAGTATGACAGATACCAGCTTGAGTGCGCGGTGGTGGTAAGACAGCTGACCGATGAATTCTTCACCCATCTTGGCTTCTGCTGCGGCGCGAGAAACGATGATACCAGCAGCGGTTGAAATAATCAGGGAAGGAATGGTGGAGACCAGGCCATCACCAATGGTCAGCAGGGTGTATGTTTGGGCTGCGTCCATCCAGAGCATGTCCTTTTGGATGACCCCGATCATGAATCCACCAACCAAGTTGATGCCAGTGATCATGAGGCTAGCCTTAACGTCACCAGAGACGAACTTACCAGCACCATCCATGGCACCGTAGAAATCTGCCTCGCGGCGCATATAGTCACGACGTCTGGTGGCCTCTTCTTCATCGATGAGACCTGCGTTGAGGTCAGCTTCAACTGCCATCTGCTTACCGGGCATGGCGTCCAAGGTGAAGCGGGCGGCAACTTCAGCGATACGGGTTGTACCACTGACGATGACGTTCTTGTTCAGGATGTAAAGAATCATGAAAATGACAATACCGACGACGTAGTTACCACCGACAACAAATTCACCAAAACTTTGAATGACTGATCCTGCAGCATCGGTACCTTCATCTCCATGGAGGAGGATGGCTCTCGTGGTCGCCACGTTGAGCGACAGACGGAGCAGGGTGGTTACGAGGAGCAGGGATGGGAAGATGGAGAATTCCAGCGGGGAACTCATAAACATGGATGTTACGAGGATAACAAGGCCAAGGGAGATACTGACGGTCAGCATAAAGTCGAGAAAAAGCGTGGGGAGCGGAATGAGCATGACGAAGAGAATTGTAACAACACCACTTGCCAGGAGGATATCACCTTGCTTGGCGAACTTTTGGTAGTCAATCTTTGGAGCGCTTGCAGTCTGAGACATGTTTTTGACACCTCGTAGGCAGTATTAGTTTGGTTGCCTGGAGGAGCCTTTTTCTCTGTAACCCTTAGCGACTCTTGAATTTCTGGAGTTTTGCTAATATTGCGGCTACTGCTTGGAACAGCTCCTCCGGGATTGTTTCCCCGATCTCAACCTGTTTATACAAAGCCCGTGCCAAGGGTGCGTTTTCTTCGATAGGTATATTGTTTTCTCGTGCAACTTCTTTAATTCGTTCAGCAACTCTGTTGACTCCTTTGGCGAGAACCATAGGTGCTGGTGCTACTAGAGCGTTGTACTGAAGAGCTATTGCAAAGTGGGTGGGGTTGGTGATGACAACATCTGCTTTTGGTATATCCTGGAACATCCGACTTGCCATCATTTCCATCATCTTTTGTTGCTGCATCGCTTTGATTTTCGGATCACCCTCAGCCTGTTTTCTCTCATCCTTCACTTCTTCTTTGGTCATTTTCATTTCTTCAGCGTAATTCCAACGCGAGTACCAAAGGTCGAAGATGCCAATGAGCATCATAGGAATAAGTGCATAGCAGGCCATTTTGTACCCCACGGTCAGGAGGTAGGCGATGATACCATGGGCGTTGGAGTGGAAGAGAGGGAGTAGGTTCGGCATTTCCTGTTGAATCACGATATACGGTGCGATACCGACAGCACATGCTTGCAGTAAGCTTTTGACGAGTTTTATAAAAGCATCTGGGCTAATCATGAGCTTTTTTATGCCCTTCATTAAATTGAAGAGTTTTCCGAATTTCGGTTTGAGCTTTTTAAGAGTCCAGAGTTTACCGACTTGGAGGCGTATGACTAGGTAAGCCGTAGCAAGAAGGACAAGTAAAAACGGGAGAACGAGCTGCGCCATTTTCAAGATGCCCCATGAAAAAAGCGCATATGCCGAAGCTTTGTTGATATCCATGTTGATGCCTTCGGTGAAGGTCCAGACATAGATTTCTGTGAACTGGTCATGGTAATAATGTACCATGTAGCGCAGGGTTAAAATTCCCATGAGCAGAATCATTGCTTTGGTAAAGTCCTCACCTTTAGCAACGTTTCCTTCACTCCTTTGCTTTTTTACACGTTTTGGGGTGGCGCTTTCCGTTTTACTCGGGTCTTCTTGTCCAAATCCCATAAGCTACCCCTTAAAAACTTAGAGGTGAGGCCAGTTTCATGACCGTCTTGAAAAGTGGGTCAAGTTCCTTCAGGAAATCGCCAACATAATCCGCCATAATTGTGAACAGGAAGCCAAGGAAGAAGAAGCCGACACTAATTTTGATTGGGAAGCCAAGCACAAGAACATGCATTTGCGGTGCTGCGCGAGATATGAGTGCCAATGCTAAATCAACGAGAAAGAGTGCAGCCATGACCGGGGCAGCGATCCTGATGGCCAGTTCGAACATGAGGTTTGAATATTCGAGGACGTGGTTGGCAAGTCCGGGCGTCAGCAGAAGGCCTCCCGGCGGGATATATTCGAAACTCATTCCCACGGCTTTTAATAAAAAGAGATGCCCGTTCAGCACAAGGAATGTCAGCATAGTACACATGTAGAGAAAGTGAGCAGTAACGGCGTTGCTTGTACCAGTGATGGGGTCCATGACATTGACCATGCCAAAACCCATTTGGAAACCAATGATCTGTCCGCCGAACTGGACTGCACCAAAGAGCATATTGACGAGCAGTCCTAATATGAGACCAAGAATTAATTCCCCAAGAATCATGATACCTATGTCTATTCCATTAGCTGGGAAGAGTTCTCCCGGGAATGAAAGCTGCGGCCAAAAGGCTATGGAAAGAACGAACATCAGTGACGCTTTGACGGTTCTGGGTATTGAATTACCACCAAAAAATGGGAGCAAAAATAAGACAGTACTGATGCGAAACAGCGTCAGGAAATAGCTGAGAATGTCACCTGGGTTGAATGCGAAAAAGTCCATTAAATACTCATTGCAAAACCTGAGCCATCAGGTGCTTTCGGGAAAAGATGTGTTTTTGTAAAGCAACGATTAATCGATGGATTATTTAAAGAAATAGCCCTCCTGGAAGGGATGATTCCAAGAGGGCCAGATTTATTCATTAGGTACAACGATTAGTTCAGGATGTAACGTTTCGGGTTAACCGGAACACCGTTGAGACGCACTTCGTAATGCAAGTGGGGACCGGTGCTGCGACCAGTGTTACCAACATAACCGATCAGCTCGCCTCGGGTGACGACCTTGCCGCTCTTGATCGCGATGCGGTGCAAGTGGGCAAAACGTGTAGACAAGCTCGCGTTGTGTTTCAAGCGGATGCTGAGGCCGTAAGAGCCGTCACGTCCGGTGAAAGTAATGGTGCCGCGTGCAGGAGCATAAATCGGTGTTCCACGGGGAGCCGAGATATCAATACCCTTGTGAAACTCACGTTTACCGGTGAAGGGAGATGTTCTCCATGCAAATCCGGAGGTCACCCAACCTGATGTCGGCCAGATGGAAGGCGTGGCTTCAAGAATGTTCTGGTTGTTACGCAAGGTGTGCATGATTTCCTGCTGCCTGACTTCTTCCAGTCGGGCTTCGACATTTAACTGACGAAGGAATTCGTGCATCTTGCGGGCCAGGAGTTCCTGACGGTAGAGGGGGAGATAACCCTTGGAAAAGTTTTCATTGGCAGGGCCACCCTTGGGTGCAGCTGCCTGGCTTCCGTCTTGATCCAAGTTGATCATGACACGAAGTTTTGAATCAAAATCCCTGATTCTATCAAGGTTCTTCTGCAGTGAGGATATTTTTTGGGACAAGCTGAGAAGTTGTGTCTTTTGTTCCTGGACAGTCTTTTCAGCGAGGTTCAAGCCTTTTTTCACACGGGAGTGGTACTCGTACTTCTTCCATAAGATGGCATTGCCTGCGGCCATGCCGACCATGAGAAAGAATAACGTTACAATAAACCAACCTCTCAGCTGGAATTTTTTGCACGATCCCTGTTTGTCTTTGAAGACAACTATATGATATTTTCTGAAAAGCATTGCCTTTCCAGTGGTTTATATTGTTTTGAAACTATTTTAGATCAGCTAATGACGTAAATAGTCTAGACTTTTTTACATGTCAAGTCAACCTGTTGGCGTGTTATAGCATTGAAGACATTGTTCTTTATCTTTTTGTCCTTCTTCCATGCTAGGCGCAACCAGTCATGTATCTCGTCCCGTTTGGTAAACCCATTGGACGGACAGATATTTTCCCAGACAGGAAGTTCCCATTGCTTGGACGCTCTAATAACTGTCTTTTTGTCGAGTAACATGGTGGGGCGTATGACCTGCAGGTTGCCGCCAAAGAACGATTCGCTGGGTGAAATCCCAGCGGCGCGACCGTTTTGCAGGACATTCATAAAAAAAGTGACAACATTATCGTCAGCATTATGACCGAACGCGAGATGAGTCAGTCCGTAATCCCGACACAGTTCGAACAAACGCTTGCGACGCAGCATACTGCAATAGAAACAGGCCGAGTTCTTTCTGTTTTCATCAGAGTGAGCTCGCGGGCCGTATTCAGTCTGTTCAATATGGAGCGGCATGCCATGATCGGCACACCAGTCAACGAGCGGGCCGTGGGAGTCCGGTTCAAAGCCTGCATTGATATGCAAAGCCATGAGTTCAACAGGGAAGGGCATGATCGCTTTACGAATGGTCAGTACTTTGAGCATGAGAAAGCTATCCACACCACCAGATGCCGCGATGCCTATGCGCGCGCCCGGAGAGACCATCTCGGTCTGCTGCATGAGCTTGCCTGTGGCCGAAACGCATTTCTTTTGCGCGTATGTGAGTTTTCCCCAAGATGCCATATGTTTTTATCCTGCCCTTTTTCTGTTATGAACTGTGGACCTGATGAGGCTGATAGATGATTCTTGCTTGACTTGCAAGTGGCCTTGGTGCAGTTTAACAAGCTTCCTCGCCGGGCCATTTGGCGTGGAAGTTCAATATTATCAACGATTCCCCATGCAAAGGATGCATTTTTGAAGCGAATAGCATTTGCCATTACCATAATCGTGCTGGCGGCCGTCGCCTTTGGCGGTTACTGGTATACATCATTAAAGAAGGAAATTTCCGACGACACTCGTTGGTTATCGAATTCCTTTGATGATGTTCGCTCCATTCATGTGCAAGGCGCTCTTGGCACTTACATGCTCGCAGCACAGGACAACGGCTGGGAGGCGCAAGTCCCCGGTGCGTCCTGGAATGTCGTGGCTCGTGCAACCTCTGACAAGGTTGTTGATTACCTTGGAAAGCTTGCTGACTTAACCCCTCATCGTTCGACGGGCGGTTTTGATCAGGGTGGGCCTGAAGAGTATGGTCTTGATACTCCTGATCTGAAAATCATCATAGCCTTTGGCAAAGAAGATGAAGAGTCGCTGACAATTAAGCTGACTTCCGATGGTGGTGGTACCATCTTCGGATGGAACTCTCTGAGTCCCGGACTTGTCTATGAATTCGGCAAAGAGGTGCTTGAAGAACTTGGCTTGCCAGCGGATCACTTTCTCGATACCCGCGTTTTTCAGTTTGATAATAAAGACGTCAAACAAGTTCAGCTGGTGCAGCCTTTTGGGTCGAGCTGGTTGGTGGAGAAGGAGAAAGAAGGCTTTTTCTTCACACTGCCCGGATACCTCAAGGGAAAACCTGCATCTGACTCCGAACTTGAACTGTATATTTACTCTCTTGCTTTGCTGAAGGCGGGGAAACTTGTCTTGCAGCCAGTCGTTACTGAGAAAAGAATGCCGGCATTGACCATTCGTGTTTGGGCCGGAAAAGCCGAAGAGCCGTCTATTGTAGAATTTTTTACGGTCAAAGATGAGCCGAGTATTTACCTTGGCCAGTCGACCTGGCTCACTGTTCCATTTACCCTCAATGTGGAAAGTGTGGGGCAATTGATTCGCAGTGCATTTGACGTGCAGGGGCGTTCCGTGGTCAAGCTGGACACCGGAACGGTTGCCCGTTTCATCGTCAAACATGGCGAGAATGATTATGCCATGGAACGGAGCGAGACAGGATGGCGTTTGCTTGATAGCAAAAAAGACCTTCCCGGTATTGACATGTTCCTCTGGCGATTTACTGAATTACAGTTCGAAGCATTACCGCTCAACAACCTGCCCGATTCCGCTGTGAAGCTTATGTTTTGCAAACTGGAAGATGCGCAGGGCGAAAAGTTGACCGCGATGACATTTTATGCCGATCCCAAGTTACCGCAGGGGCAGTGTTGGATGAAGAACGGCGGCGGGATGTATTATCCCGTGTCCAGCCGATTACTGAAAGATTTGCAGGGTATGTTCCCGGCCGGTTCCGCTGGAGCCAGCTAGGGCGTGCATCTGTACTAATATTAAGGAGAATATCATGGCACGGATCACAGTTGAAGATTGCCTGGCTAA
>JAFLJT010000016.1 GCA_022712855.1 Pseudodesulfovibrio sp.
GGTTGAGATATCGCCCACGGTCAGGGGCAATTGAACTTTGGACATGACTTATCCTCGCTTACGCGCCTACCCAAAAAATATGGACTATCGGTGGTCGCCGACTTCCGACCCGGCACGCGGATAAGGTGTCGAATGGAATGAAAAAAAGCAGGTTTAGCTCCCCAAAAGGGGCGGCGACGCCTAGGTGAACTGCCGACCAAGTCGGTGTTTGATAACGGATATTGCTGTGGGGTGCAAATGGTGAAGGTGATGGATGGAAGAAGAAAAGAGAGGAGAAGAACAGAGAAGGCAAAGAAAAGCAAAAAGCCAGAGAGCCACTCGAAGACTCCTTCCGCCCTGCGCGGGCGGCGGTTCTTTTTTGCTGAGCCGCCAAAAAAAGAACCAAAAATGTCGCCTTTAAGAACTAGCTTGGCCGCTTCCTCAACGCCTAAGAATCTGATCCAACCGGGTCGGCTCCACCGTCGAAGTGTGGGACGCCGTGCAAATCAATAAAATGGGTGGCCGTACACATACAAACGGATCCCGGCACTAGAGGCGCCTCCTCCGTTTGGTCAGCTTCTAAGTCTTATGAGGTTTAACGCTGAGGTGAGGTTTGGCTCAACAGGATTAAGCTGCATAGGTAAGTAAATCAGTCACTCTTTGAACTTCAATCTGGTGTGAAACATTGTACCCTTCAAGATAATGTTCAAGCTTTTCCCGTACCTTTTCTATGTTTGCGTCATCGTCTTCTATCACTACATGAATTTTTAACAGCAAACTACCGCTAGAATCTCTCTCATAATAGTCTGAGATTATTTTAGATTTGGCCAACAACTTATCGAAAACCCTCAAATTAACATTGTCATTTTTAAAGTATTTAACCTCTAGCGCAAACATATCTCTGCCAGAACTAGCAACTCCATCATAAAGAACTTCAGCCCTTGGAACACCAATAATACATTCAGGAGTGAACTCAAGACCAAACTCTTTGGAAACCTTCTTTACAGCAGCCCGTTCAATTTCCTCGACCTTACTACTAAGTAAATACTGTTCCTTTTCTCTTTTTCCGTGTTTATCAGCGAAGGGAACAATTACTTCTTCATCATTTTCATCACCTTGCGCAGACTCTCCATTCGCAACATCCAAGCAAATCTCCAAATCTTGAATTTCCTTTTCACGTTTTTTCTGACTTTCTTCTGGAGTGGCTTTAACGAGCCTTATGAAGTTTCCTTCATCACTAAAGTCTGACGGAGAATATAGTACTTTATGATTAAAATTAAGCGTGAGGAAAAATGCTACTATCAGCACGATTGGGAATGCCATTAAAAACCAAATATATATTGACTGTAAATCTGGGGCTATTATGGGGAGTACAACAGTTCCACTTGTTTCAACTAATCCGGCAAAAATTGCTATAATTGTCAATGGATTCTTAATATGACCTGACATTTTTGTTCAGCCCTCTCGTATCTGCAATATTAATAATGACATATTGTCAAATAGTACATAATTCTATTCCCTGCCAGAACAAAACCTTACATCTAGATTAAAAAACAAAGAATAGCATATGACGAGTCTCCATAGACTCTTCATTCCCTATACCGACCCCAGCATTAAGCCCCTTTAGCCTTAGAAGCTGACCAAACGGCGGAGGCGGCTCTGGTGCCGAGATACGTTTACATGTGGACGGCCACTCATTTTATTGATTCGCACGGCGTGCCACACTCCGACGGTGGAGCCGACCCGGTTGGATCAGATTCTTGGGCTAAAGAGGCAGCGGCCAAGCTAGTGCAAGGGGCTTTTTTTCGTCCCTTTTTTTGCCCCAACAAAAAAACGGACCCCGCCGGGAGGGCTGCTTAAGCATCTTGCTCTTCTTCCCCCTCTTCCTCTTTTCCCCATTTTGCCAAAGGGCAAAATAAAAGGCAGCCCGTTTACCGGGCTGCCTTACATACTTCATTTAAGAAAACGTCCTCTCAATCATCCCCGTCTGCGAAACCACATAATAGCGATCACGACGAGACCAATAAACGCAATGGCTGCCGGGAATGCTGCCATCAGCCAATCCGGCTTTGGCCGCTCGCCAGTGAGGAACCAACGTTCCGTGATCTGCTTCATTTGATCGGCAGGAATTTCAGCCATGCCGTTATCGACCAGAGCAAGTAACTCGATCTGGTCCTTTTGTACGGCGGCGTAAACTTCATGATACAAAAATGTGCGGCAGATATTCAGCTCTTCCATGATCGGCGTTTCCGCATCCATGGCAGCCAAGTGGGGATACCCGACGGCTATGCCTTCCACGGCATCGGTCATCAGTGCGTTGATGACGGCCTTCTCATCAGGAAAAGCGACGACCTTCACATCCGGGTATATGCCTGCGGCCAACTGCTTGGTGTGGGCCTCATCAACTATGCCCACCATCCCTTCAGAAAGGATATTGGCACAATCAAACGGGCCGTCGTCCTTAATGACCAGCACCGATGGCGCGGATCGCACCGCCTCGGCGTAGTCGAG
>JAFLJT010000259.1 GCA_022712855.1 Pseudodesulfovibrio sp.
CCACGATCCAGAAAGAAATTCACATTGAGATTTTGCAGGCAAACGTCGTGCACAACCTGATCGTACGCACGTTGCAGGAAAGTCGAATAGATCGCCACGGCAGGCTTGAACCCTTGAGTGGCAAGCCCGGCTGCAAAGGTGACCGCGTGCTGCTCGCAGATACCAACATCCACGAACCGCTCCGGGTAATTCTTGCGGAAACACTCGGTGCCAGTACCCTCGGGCATGGCTGCGGTGATCGCCATGATCTTGTCATCGCGCCCGGCCAGATTACAGAGCGTGGAACCAAAAATAGAGGTGTAGGACGGCAAACCCTTGCCTGAATGTTTACGGGCCAGACCCGTTTCAGGAATAAACTCACCCACGCCATGAAAATGTGTCGGATCGGTCTCGGCAGGCTCGTAGCCCTTGCCTTTGATAGTCATAACGTGAACCAGCGCAGGCTTGTCGAGACTCTTTATCTCTTCGAAAACCTTGATCATCTGCTCGGTGTTATGTCCATCGATGGGACCAACATAGGTGAAATGAAACGCCTCGAACAACATTCCCGGCGTGAAGAAACTCTTCAAGCAATCGCCGTAGCGTTTGGCATATCCAGCCAGATCGTCACCGATCTTGGGAATACCACCGAGCAGCCCTTCCACGTCCGACTTGAGCCGCTGCAAAAATGGCGTCGTCATCTTACGGCTGAGGAACTGAGAAATTGCACCGACGTTTTTGGAGATGGACATCTCGTTGTCGTTGAGGACAACCACCATCTTACGACCAAGATCACCCGCCTGATTGAGGCCCTCGAATGCGAGGCCAGCGGTAAGCGAACCATCGCCGATGACCGCGATGACGTCGTTGTCATCACCGTTCAGGTCGCGGGCCATGGCCATGCCGAGCGCCGCAGAAATGGATGTGGAAGAATGCCCAACGCCGAAATGATCGTACTCATTCTCGGCCATGCGCGGAAAACCGCTGAGGCCGCCCTTCTGGCGCAGGGTATGAAATTCGTTAACGCGCCCGGTGAGCAGCTTGTGAGCATACGCCTGATGACCGACATCCCAAACGAGCTTGTCTTCACCTATATTATAGGCCTTGAACAAGGCCAGGGTCAGCTCGACAACACCCAGGGACGGCGCAAGGTGGCCGCCATGATGCGACACCTGACCGATGATGGTATCACGGAGTTCCTGAGCCAGAATCTCAAGCTGCGGCAACGACAATTTTTGAACGTCGGCGGGCTTGCGAATCTGCGAAAGTATATTTGTATTCATAGGCACATTTGTCATAGGGCGGTCACTCTAAGCGAATCAATACACCCTGTCTACTATGTAACGAGCCAACTCCGAAAGGAACTCCTGCTCGTCGCCAGAGTAGGGAGCCAGCCGTTTAAGCGCATTTTCAATGTACTCGCTGGCAAGTTCTTTGCTCTTTTCCAGACCAATGAGTGACGGGTATGTGGATTTTCCCATTTCCTCATCACTGCCAGCAGGTTTGCCCAGCGTCTCGGTGTCGCTGATAACATCCAGCACGTCGTCAACAATCTGGAACGCCACGCCAATGGCCTTGCCGAAATTGCGCGCATTATCAATGTCATTCTCGCTCGCACCAGACAGGATCGCGCCACATTCGCAGGCCGCAGTGATCAGCGCCCCGGTCTTCATGGCGTGCATGTCGCGCAGCTCTTCCAACGGCACGTCATCGCGCCCGGTAAATTCCATGTCCACAGTCTGGCCGCCGACCATCCCGCCCGCGCCGGATGCCGTTGCCAGCACATAGATGGCACGCAGAACGCGGTCCGCAGGCAACCCCTTGACGATAGATGCCGCACTCATTAGCCCGAAGGCTTCGGTGAGCAGGCCATCGCCAGCCAGAATGGCCGTCGCTTCATCAAATTGTTTGTGATTGGACGGCTTGCCGCGCCGCAGATCATCGTCATCCATGGCCGGAAGGTCGTCGTGAATGAGCGAATAGGTATGGATGCATTCCAGGCTGGCAGCAAAGGGCATAACCGCGTCTTTATTGCCGCCAAGCATCTTGGCCCATGCGAGAGTCAACACAGGCCGCAGCCGTTTGCCGCCCGCCATGAGCGAGTAGTCCATAGAAGCGTGCAGCCGGGCCGGGATACCCCGATCCTGCATACACTGCGCAAGAAATGCCTCCACCCCGGCAGCGCGTTCAGCGAGCTTGTCCTTAATTGTCATCGGAATCTCCCAAGCCTTCCAGCGCCTCGAATTCCTTGACCAGCCCTTCGGACACGATCGTTACCTCGTGCCGCGCCCCTTCAAGTTGCTTTCCACACGCCTTGGCGAGCTTCAAACCTTCCTTGTACAGGGCCACGCCTTCTTCAAGAGGAAGGTCGCCGCGCTCAAGGCGGTCCACGATCTCTTTGAGGCGATCCAACTTATTTTCAAATGTCTCTTTTGCCATACTCATTCCTGCTTCATGATGAGGTCTTTTGTACTACTTATGACGATACAACTATTTATCGCCATCTATTGCAAGCGTACCATTGAAAAAAGGTTCCGGGTCAATGGACATCCCTTGGGCAAATATTGCCAAATGCAGATGCGCGCCAGTCACTCGCCCAGTCGCACCGGAAAGGCCCACGACCTGCCCCGGCTCCAACGTATCGCCCGCTTTCACTAATACCTTGGACATATGCCAATACAGCGAAATCAGACCATTTCCATGATCGATGAACGCACAATTTCCTGCGAAATATAAATGATCAACCACGAGGACCGTACCGCCTGCCATGGAATGCAGGGGTGTCCCTTCCCATGCCCGGAAATCCAATCCCGTATGCCGCCGTTTGGTATCGCCATTGAATGTCCGGTGTAACCCGAATCGGCTCAATATTTTCCCCTTCACCGGCCGAGTGAATGGCATGTCCCATTGCTGGACTGAAGAGCTTGTCTCCAACGTTTGCCTGATCAGCTTCCGTTCACGCGCAATGCGATTTAACGTTTCCTGAGGCGGCTTCACCATCTTCGGTGGCACGGACAATGTCTCTTTGGGATATGCAACAGGAACGATTTCAAGGTGTTTTTCAACTCGCCTGGAATGCCCCCACAAATTCGCTGAGACTTTCAAGACGCCAACACCGGATTCACGCTTCAAGTTTACCCCAAGAATAACCAACGCACTATAGCCGCCCCCCGTCTCAACGGCAGCAGGCGTCACTTCGCGCCCTTCCCAGGACACGCTCAAATCGTCTAAAATATAAGGGGAGCTGACCTTGACCAGAAACGGCTGGCCGATGCCTACTTCTTCTGGAGCCTCAACGTCGATCAACGACGTTGTGTACGCTTCGGCGACGCTCAAACAACAAAGAAAAACTGTAAGACTCGCCAGAACTACAACCGTAGCACGGCTCAATTTTGTATTCATGAATTAATCAATACTTCTTTATTTCAACATCTTATCAACGTCGTTCAGGAATAAAGGCTCCGGGTCCACCAGCTTGCCCAAAACGGAGAGCGAGAAGTGGAGATGGGGGCCTGTGGCGCGCCCGGACATGCCGGAAAGGCCGATGGCCTGGCCACGCTGGACCTTGTCGCCTTCTTTGACGATGGGCTTGGACAGGTGGAAATACATGGAGACAACGCCGTTGCCGTGATCGATGTAGATCGAGTTGCCCGCGTAGTAATGTTCACCCACAAGGATGACGACACCGTCAGCCGTGGACTTGACCGGGTTGCCCATGGGCGAACGGAGGTCCTGACCGCGATGCGGATTCTTGGGCTTGCCGTTGAGGATGCGCTGCAGCCCATATAAGCTGGTGATCTTTCCCGAAACCGGGCGTTCCAGCGGGAGGCCCCAGAGGCGTTGGGGGGTGAGAGTATTCTTGGCAGCAGAGGTTGCCACGCGGTCTGTTTTGATACGGTCGTAGACTTCGGTGGGCGGCGTGACCATCTTCTTGGGCAGCGTGAGTTCCTGCTTCGGGTAATCCACAGGCGTGATCTGTACCGTGCGGCGAAAGGTGTTTTCTTTGCCATCAATGGAAGCAATGACCGACAATTCCTCTTTGCCCGGTTTGGCGCTGAGGACATCGGTACCGAGCATGGCGAGGGCCACATGCCTGTTATTCCAGACGGAAATGGACGGCACAACTTCCTTGCCCAGCCAGTGGATGGACACGGAGTCCAGCGGCTGGTCCGAAGTCAGGCGAACGAGGAACGGCTGGCCGACGCCAACACGACCGGGTGCAGCCATGACAAAAGCGGACCCGCCGGGTGCGGGGGCAGCTTCGGCTTCGGCAGCCACGGCATCGCCGGGCATGATAAAGCCGATGTCATCGCCCTCTTGAAGGCCGAAATCCTGGGCGGTCACCGAGGCGGGGACCATAGGGAGCGTCAGGGCAATTACCAAAAATATGAACAGCAGAAACCGTTTCATCAAATCTCCTACGAGTCTGTTTTTTCGTCTTTAACAACAGCCGCAATATGGCCGTTCTTTACTCTGATATCAAGCGCTTCGCCCGGCGTCACCTCTTTCGGGTCACGCAAGAATTCGCCCGTGCGCTCAATGCGTACCAAGGAATAGCCGCGCTCAAGCGGTGCCTCGGGATTCAGCCCGCCAAGCATGGTGGACGCCAGCTCAAGGTCGCGCCCTTTTGTTTCGCCAAGTCGCGCCATGGCTTGTTGCATTCGCCCGATCAGGCCCGATGTTTCAGCCGCTACATTATCCACGGCATCAGCACCAAACGCTCGTTCCAGCCGCTCCGCATACGCCTTCGTATCGAGCAACTTGTCATAATAATGATCATGGCCCGCGTCGTCGAGGCGGGTGAGCAAGGATGAAAACTGATCTTCCATGCGCTCCAATTTCCGTTCCGGCGACAGCCATGTCAGCGCCTTGCGCAGATGTTCGAACTGCGTTCCCTTACCGTGCAGCCATGACGAATACGCCCGACTGAGGGACATGTCGAGGTCATCCAGCGTCTGGGCCAGCGTCTCACGCCGGGGCCAGAGTTCTTGCGCCACATGGCTCGGGGTCGCGGCGCGTTTATCGGCCACAAAATCCGCTATGGACACGTCCGGCTCATGGCCCACTCCGCTCACGACTGGCAGTCGCGCGCGAAATATGGCGTCGGCCACGGGTTCGGTGTTGAACGCCCATAAATCTTCCAGCGAGCCGCCGCCTCGGATGAGTACGGCCACGTCGGCCCAGTCGTCGGCATCGGCCTGATCGAGGGCTGCCGCGATCTGTTCCGGGGCGTTATCGCCTTGCACCAGCGAGGGGTAAATTCGTATTTCTGAGCCGGTGCCGCGTGCGTTGGCGATGCGCAGGAAATCTCTGATGGCCGCGCCCGATGGCGAGGTGATGACCGCCACTTTTTTCGGGTCTTTAGGCAGTGCTATTTTGCGGTCTTCGTCGAAGTACCCTTTTTCGGAGAGCTTTTTCTTGAGCGCCTCAAAGGCCACGGCGAGGTCGCCCACGCCCTGATCTTGGACCAGTTCGGCGACGAGTTGGTATTGCCCGCGCGGTTCGTACACGTTGATGCGGCCAGCGCAGAGGACTTCCATGCCGTCTTCGATGCCGCTGCCTGTCAGTGCGGTACCGCCC
The DNA here is from genome assembly GCA_022712855.1 of Pseudodesulfovibrio sp. Lineage (GTDB taxonomy): Bacteria > Desulfobacterota > Desulfovibrionia > Desulfovibrionales > Desulfovibrionaceae > Pseudodesulfovibrio. The sequence goes on from JAFLJT010000259.1 coordinate 5,560, forward strand.
TGCTCGTCTTCGACTTCGCCCGTGAGCGGGTTCACTTTTTCGCCGCCTCGTTTGACGGGTTCGGCGGACATTTGGGAGCGTTTGAACCAGACGACGGACAGGGCCGCGTCGCCATCGGAGAGGGTGAAATAGAGATGGCCGCTGGCGGGCCGAGCGAGGTTGGTGACTTGGCCGCGCACCCATACGAAAGGGAACTCTGCTTCGAGCAGGTTTTTAACTGAGCGGGTGAGTTCGCTAACTGAGAAAATTGCGGACAAGGGTTGGCCTCCGACGGGGCGAGTTTGGTGATTGTGACGACGGAGAGGAATATAGCACCTTGAGAGGTGGGGAGACAACCGGGAAATTTGGGGGGATGGGGATTGGAGGGAGAGGGAGAATAGTCAGGTGAAAGCTCAAGACTGAGCAACGCCAGTCGAAGACTCTTTCCATGGCCTGCCAGCCGGGCCGACTTTTTTTGGCTGAGCCGCCACAAAAAAAGTAGCAAAAAAATGTCGGCTTTTAAGACGTAGACCATGGCCGCCCCGCATTCGCAGATCAAGAATCTGATCCACCCGGCGGAGGCTCCACACTCGGAGTGTGGGACGCTCTGCAAATCATATAGAGATGAAGGCCGTCCACAATCGTGCGTATTGCGGAAGTAAAGCCGCCTCCACCGTGTGGTCAGCTTCTAAGCCTTGCGAATAAGGGCTGGTGCAGGGCGTTGGATGGGAATTAGTATTGTGTCCCTAAATTGTAAAGACTAACCATTCATTGCCAATCAGGTAGAGGTACTCTTCCTATCTCTAATGATTTAATTAAACAATCTCGAAGAAGTCCGTATGTTTCGACTAATTGGATTGCATAAAAATTAGTCACTTCTCTTCCATGAATCGCGTCACACCTTGTATCGTACAAAGTACGAATACGATCATACCGTCTGTCAGGTAACCACGCACATATGCGCTCAATTAACTTCTTAGTTACTGGCCTATCATTTTGGTTACCGAACAAGGCATCTAGGGCGCACCACAAATTTGAAAATGCAATCCGTACTTCACTCGTGTGAGACCAAGTATAGGCAAGCGTAGAAGCTAATCCAAACCGCCTTGAAACATCATTTTGGTTAAGACGAAGAAATTCAGAGTAATCTCGCTCAACAAATGTCAAAATAGGTGCAGAGATGACATTGTCGGCTCCAAAAGAAATAAACCTTGGTACATCATCAAGGATATATACTTTTAACTCGTTATTAATCTTAGCGGCCACTGTGTCCCATGAAACTGTAGTTGAAACCGGACAAAACACATTGGTATTACTATGTAACCTTATCAAGGCCGCTACACACCATGCGTTGTATAGAATCTCAGTAATATCTAAGTCCTTGCAATAATCTTCGTCGACACAGATTTCACATGTTATTGAAGAAGCATGTCTAGCCGCTAAATGAGTATTGTTGTCAGATAAATCACAAGCTGAAAAAAGGTTCACCATGCCGGGCGAGTTGGTGACATTCTTAATCAAAAAATCGCCACCGAGAATGCTTCTTTCGTTTCCTTCAAGATAAGCTCCGGCCATTCCAACATAATGAGAAAAGGGCCAATCCTTTTGAGATTCTAAAACAGCAATCTGCCTAGTCTTCAAGACAGGATGCACATTTTTTTCAGTCTTATTAGTCATAATTTCAACTATCTATCGAAAACATGTTAATCACTAAATGTATCAAAAATCTTGTTTGCTTCCATAACCGCTTTGCATTCGACTTTAACAAATCCATAAAAATATTCGGCAGCATCAACTAGAATATCGGCAACCATGTCAGCGTAGAGCAATTCATTTTTCTCATCATATTTAAACAATGCTAACCCATCTTCATCAATATGCCGCTCACCTAAGGCCATCAAATTATTGTGAGTTCGTGTGCATAAGTGTATGTATTTTATATATTCATCATCCAAGCCAGCCGATTTAAACCGACCTTCCGTACTAAGGTCATAATCCTTGGATAATTCCTTGTATTTATCTCGGTTTTCAAGTGCTTTGGTCTTTCTTTCGTCGAAATCAGCAGCTTCAACTATCATTTTTGTAACGGGGTTCATACTTGTTGCTACCCTATTCATATTACATACTTGCCTGTAATGATTGAAAAGCAGACAATTCAAATAATCTTCTTCAAAGATCACATTGTTTAAATCGACCCAAGCTTCAAGAATACTACGGCAAAGAACAGGTACAGCAGACATGTGATTGGCATTCAATAAGACCGCACAAGCAGAAGACATTTCAATGATCGTCGCAAAAAGCGTCGCCGCATTCGCATTTTCGACCGACCTTGGAAAACCTGTGGTTGTGAAACCGTCCTAAATCGTTGAAACAATTTCTTCCAAGCATCTGACTGGTTTCATAAAATTCTCCAACTCTACTTTTTTTCAACCAACAACACTTCAATCAATGGTGCATAATCCCGGTCGATCATTTCAAATATTTCCTCGCTACCATCTGGAATCTGGCTGATACGACCATGCTCTTTCTGCCAAGCACGAATGAACCCAACAAAAATTAACGTAAGTTGTTGGGAACGTTTTATAAAATTATCTAGGAACACACGTGCGCCATGTATCTCTTCTTCCGTTTTATGAAAGCCAGCTATGTTATTGAAACCATGTACGATCATGTTTCTGTCTTCTATAAATTGATCTAGCCAACCTTCGAATTCGGGCATAAGGTCGGCTCTTTTCTTTAACTTGCTATTAAAATAACCAAGTGTTTTTTTTCGTTCTTTCTTTTCAAGGCGTTGAATCTTCTCCAAATCCATATACTCGCCTTCTTGAATTACAAATGTCGTAATAAATTTGAAAAGAGATTCGAACTGTTGCGCCAGCAAAATCGCAGTCCCAATTTCTGCAAGCACTGACATATGGCTTTTTTCAATATCCACTCCACCCTCTCACTTGTTTTAGAATATCTATTACTCGAATTATCCGAAAGAAACAATTGGGGGGGGGCCCGACGCACAAAGCGGTCTGACTTGTAACATTAAAGATGGGGACACAATTAGTTTTCACCAAAGCCCCACCCCAGCCCTTATTAGCAAGGCTTAGAAGCTGACAACGGAGTGGAGGCGACTTTCTGGCCGGGGTTCGCATGACCTTGGACGGCCCACGATTTTATTGATTTGCACGGCGTCTCACACTTCGACGGTGGAGCCTCTGCTGCTTTGATCAGATTCTTGATCTGCTAATGCCGGGCGGCCAAGCTCTACGTCTTAAAAGCCGACATTGTTTTGCTACTTTTTTTGTGGCGGCTCAGCCAAAAAAAGTCGGCCCGGCTGGCAGGCCATGGAAGGAGTCTTCGACTGAAGTTGCTCAGTCTTGAGCTGTCACCCAATTCTTCCCCCCGCCGAAGGCGGCATCCCTCATCTCACCTCTTAAAAATCTTAATAAATGTCCTAAAAATACCCGAGCGACGTCAATGTCTTCATTGACTGCTCCTTAGCCTGATCCCGCCCCGACCGCTCCCCTGCACCTTCCCCAGGCTTCGCAGTACACGGCTGACACCCCAAGGAACGATAGCCCTGATCGTACAACTCGCAATGCGGCAGATCGAACCGATCATGAAACGCCCAGATGTCGGTTTCGGTCCAATCTAAAATCGGATTCACCATCACATGCGGCGGAGAGTCCCGCTCCTCCGTAAGCTGGCGACCCGCCCTATCAGGATGCTCATCGCGCCGAATGCCCGTGAGCAAATACGTCACGCCTGTCTCGCGGATAGCCCTCTTCAACGGCTCCACCTTGAGATCACGACAACAGGTGACGGCGTCTTCGGCCAGAGGATAGCCATCCAACCGAACCGCCGGGCGGGTGACGTGAAGGTCCACATCCCACTTCTCTGTTAGCTCGTCGCGAAACGCCATCACTTCCGGGAATTTACACCCGGTGTCGAGATTGATAGCCCGCAAAGGGCCGATACCGTGATGGTCGAGCAAACTTTTCCAGATAAAGAGGACAACCGTGGAATCCTTGCCACCAGTCCAGGCCACCCTGATAGAACCGGGGGCGGAGGATTCCAGCAAGAGGGCCAGCGTGGTTTCCGTAGCGTGGATTTTTTCGTCGAGTGTTGTTTTGTGCATAGTCAATATATTGTGTGGTTATAATTGTAATTGAGCAAACTTTACGCTAAATAATTCCCATGACCAAAGATAAATTGCAAATCATCGACAATCTGATTCTGAGCAAGGATCTGTGTGTTCTCGCCACATCCGATGGCATCCAGCCACTGACTTCGCTCATGACGTACTTCGTGGACCACGCTGCCATGAAGTTCTACTTTCTATCCCGCAAGGATTCGCAGAAAAGCAAGAACCTCAAGAAACATCCGCATGTCAGCATGATGATCGACAGACGCGATGAAGGACAGGCCTTGAGCATTCAGGGCGTTTATTCTCCCATCAAGAAAGATCAGACCACGGAAGCGATCATCAAACTCTTCCTGATGAAGCATCCGCAAATGAAGACATTCGCCGAACACGCGGACACGGAGCTGATTCGTGTGGAGGCAAAAACTGGGCAACTTTCTGATGGTGTGAAGGAGACTTTCACCACCAAATTTAAAAATAGCTAAAAAACTTCTTGACGAATCAGCACCCTTAAGCATAAACAGTCTTTCCACAGCGCGCCCGTGGCTCAGCTGGATAGAGCATTCGGCTACGAACCGAAAGGTCGCACGTTCGAATCGTGCCGGGCGCACCACGAGAGATCAGGGACTTGGATTTAAATCCAGGTCCCTTTTTCTTTTGTCGACCATCTAT
>JAFLJT010000232.1 GCA_022712855.1 Pseudodesulfovibrio sp.
CATCAGCCTCAATCGTCTTACTGTCGTGGGACCTATTGCTGATAAAGACGGCAACCCCACGGCGAAGATCAAATACCAGAACTGCATGCATTGCAAAAAGCCTGAATGCGTTCCCGCATGTCCCACCGGGGCCATGTACAAGCGCGAAGATGGGCTGGTGCTGGTTGATCTGGATAAGTGTGATGGTTGTCAGGAATGTATCGCTGCCTGTCCGTGGGCGGTTCCGGTGTTCAATGAGCAGACCGGAAAGATTATGAAATGTGACTATTGCGTAGATCGCGTGGATGCCGGGGGCACCCCCGCCTGCGTTATTGGCTGCACGGCCAATGCCTTGAGTTTCGTGCGACCTGAATAGATTGGATTAAACCGCGGAACCGGGTGGTGACGCGGTGAACTTTTGGGGTCTTTAACATTACTATAGGAGGAGGTAACAGTGTTACGTTCTAAAAAAACTCTCCTGATGCTGGCTCTGGTGGCCGCTGTCTGCTTTACCGCAGAGCCCGCCATGGCTGACCGTCTCGTCGATGCTATCGCCGAGGCTAAACCTACTGGTGAGCCTGGCTATCTGGGTATCCCCGGTGGTCCGCAGCTCAACATCCTTATCGGCCTTGTCTGGGCGATCTGGGTCGGTTGGATTTTCTCTACTGTCGGCGCATTCGGCGGTATCATGGCCGGTGTTGGTCACATTACCATTTACGGTCTTGGCGACTACGCCAGCTCGTTTGGTAAAGGCTCCCAGATGAACAAGGTTGTCACCGACTCCATTCGTGTGTCTAACCAGTGGTTGGTCGGTTGCTCCGCAGCACTGTCCTCCTTCAACTACTTCAAGGCCGGTCGTCTGGTCCTGCCCCTGGGTATTGCTCTGGCAATCGGCTCCGTGGCCGGTTCCTGGTTGGTACCCTGGCTCACAGCTGGCAAGATCAGCCTGAAAGCCTACCTTGGTTACTTCGGTCTGTTCGTCCTGTTCCTGGGTTGTTACCTCGCCTACGAGACCACTCCCAAAGGCCAGGCTGGTAAACAGGCTGCCAAGAAAGCTGCTGACGCTTTTCAGAAGTCCGTTAAAGAACAGTCGGATGGCGGCGCAGTCGACATGGCTGAAATGGGCGTCAAGGTCCAGAAGTTCACCCCCACCGCGTGTGAATTCACTTTCTTCGGTGTTGAATTTTCCTTCAACCCGCTGATTCCTGTTGTTGGTGGTTTCATCATCGCAGCCCTCGCATCCTTCTTGGGTGTTGGTGGTGGCTTCCTGCTCGTACCTTTCCTTACCTCCGTTGCTGGCCTGCCCATGTACCTCGTTGCAGGTACCTCCGCACTGGCCGTTTTCGTTGGTATGGTTAACTCCATCGCATCCTACATGCTGCTCAAGGGCACTTCGGTTGAATGGAGCCTGATCGGCGCTGAACTCATCGGTATCGTCATTGGTTCCCTCATCGGTCCCAAGACCTCCAAGTTCATCCCCGAAAAAGTGCTGAAGTACATCTTCATCGTACTGGCCATCTACGTTGGTGTTCGCTACACCACCAAGGGCTTCCTCGGTTACTCCCTGGTTCCCCCCTTCTAAGTCGCGAAGAATCGTATGAATAATGGAGGTCGCCCGATGTGGGCGGCCTCCTTCAAAAAAGAGCCAAACCACAGGATGTATCATGACAGGCACCGTAGTATATGAATTTCTCGACCCTTGGTTGATCTGGGCATTTCGTTCCAGTGACAATCCATATGTCGGCTTTGCCATCGGGCTTTTCTGGGCTTCCGTGGTCGCTACCATCATTGGCGAACTCTGTATCGCTGGTGTCTATTTCCTTAATAGGAAACACTTCGCCGACCTGAACAAGAACATGGTCAGCCATCACAACCTGTCTATCAAGGCTCTGAGACTCAAAGACAAGGTGTCGTGGAAGGCGTGTAACTCCATCGCCAATGAAGCGTTTGGTAAAAATTTCTTTTCGCACATCGCCTTGTTCGCTTCTTCTTTGTGGATCGTTCCATTTATCATTGGCTGGATGAGCTACCGCTTCACCGACGTTGAGTTCATCGTGCCGTTTATTGGTGAAGTTGGTCCCGCATTTGTTTTCCTCCCGGCGTATATTCTTTTCCGAGTCCTTTTCGCCAAGGCCAAGCCGTGGATTCCCTTCTTCAAGTTCATTCAGCGCAAGATCAAGGAGAATGAGGGTGAGGAAGATATGATGTCCTACATGGACCTGGCCAAAAAGGAAGACGCACCCAAAGTGAGTGCGCCACAGCCTGAAAGCTCATAGGAAAATTTGAAAATAGATTCGCGAAAGGGCGGGCGGCCCGATGTCGGGTTCGCCCGCTTATTTATTGAAGATGGAGTCGACTTCCTGGACGAACTGCTCCAGATCACTGGGGCCGAGTAGGTAAAGGCGATCTTCGGTTTGGATGCAGTAAACATTGTTGCTGTTGGTAACCATGACCGCTTCGCTGGCGTTTTCGAGTTCCACGACTCCGCAGCGATACCCAGCAAAGTTCATGAACTTTTTGGATTTGCGGATTTTCAAGGTGTCGTCGGTCTTCAGGTTGCCAGCAAATACCTTGGTAACGGAAGCCCAAGGAATGACCGCGCTGGCGAAAGGCGGAGCAGCCAGCAAAATGCCTTCGTCGGCCACGGTAATCACGGCGCGCTTGGGCGTGATGTAGAGCATGTACCAGTAGAATATAGATAAGGGACCGGCCACGGCGATGAGGCAAATGGCGGACCATGTTAAACCGGATTTGAAACACCAGACCACGGTGGCGGTAATGATTGCCACGACGATGAGAAAGAGTGTCAGGACGGTTTTGCTCATGGGGACTTTATACACTGTTGCCATAGAATTCTCCTTGCTGGACGCTGAATCGTTTACTCGGATATTCATACGATGTAACCGCCGAATTGCCAAGGAGTATGATACATTGGACTGATCGGTAAATTCCTGTATTGTTTGACACGGATGTCCCCGGTGGCGGCTCAAGGAACGCCTGACAACGATGAGAGATTTGTTACTTTGCACCAGTAGAATAAAAACCAGATTCATGGCGTATCTTACGCCTGTGCTTCTGCTGACGATACTCGCCGTGGCCTGTGTCGGATGCGGTGAATCCGAGCCGCTGGTACACGTTGATCTCACCAAACGGGAAAAAGTCTTGGCGCCGCAGACCAAGGAAGCGATCACCTACGCTTATCTGCCGCAATATTCTCACACCATTTCTTTTCAGCGCCACCGTGCATTGCTCAAGTATTTGCGAACCACCACAGGTTTGCCCCTACGCCAGATTTTTCCCGATACCTTTGATGAACACATCAAGATGGTTGAGCGCGGTGAAATCGATATCTCTTATTCCAATCCCTTTGTTTACATCAAACTGGCCGAGGCTGGTGCGACCGCTTTTGCCCGTATCGTTGAACCGTCAGGCAAGCCTGATTTGCAGGGGCAGGTCATCTGCCGCGTCGATAATCCGACTATTAATAATCTTGATGATTGTAAGGGAAAACGATGGGTTGCCGTTGATCCTGGCTCAGCCGGTGGATACCTCTTTCCCCTTGGTTTGTTCTACGACAACGATATTCATGTTCCTGATTTTGCGGAAGTCGACTTTGCGCCCGGTCCCGGTGGCAAGCAGGAAAAGGTCGTGCTTGCTGTCCATGCCGGAGCCTATGATATCGGCACCATCCGCAAGGGAACCCTTGATGTGGTGGCCGAGAAAGTTGATCTGGCTGACATCCGTATTTTGGCAGAAACACGCGCTTATCCCGGTTGGGTCTATTCCGCGCGTCGCGGGATGAATCCCGCAGTTGTCAGCACCATCGCACAGGCGATGTTTGCGTTGAATTTCGATCGTGCCGCCCAGCGGGAAATACTGGAAGCGGCGGGTATGCGCGGTATTATTCCCGCTCAGGATATGGACTACGATCCGGTCAGAGATTTGGCCGATAAGCTCGGGCTGGAATAGGTGGCGATGATGCGACTCATTTCTCAGCTCAAATTCCGAACGAAACTCAATCTGGGTATCTCGGCCATTCTCATTGCCATGGCAGCATTGCTCCTGCCCATGGTCGGCAGCATGAACGCCAAGGCCTTGGTGGAAGAGAGCAAAAAACGCGGAGCGACACTGGCTGAGAGTCTGGCTGCCCGTGCTGTTGATCCCATACTGGCTCGCGATTTCCTGCGGCTTAAAAACATGGTTGATGAGCAGATTGCCGTGGGCGATATCGTCTATGTCTTTGTACAGGACGGCCTTGGACATGTCCTGGCTCATTCCTTTCGCAAGGGATTTCCCGTGGACCTGATTCAGGCCAATAGCGTGGACGATGGAACCAAGGTTCAGATACAACTTCTGGCTGATCGCACAAGCCGCATTTATGACTTTGCTTCGCCTGTTTCGGTGGGTGGCGATAGGCTGGGAACGGTGCGGGTCGGCTTGTCCAAAACGCGTATAAATGCCTTGGTTAACCGCCAGCTCACCACCATGGCCGGGTTGTTTGCGGGCGCACTCTTTTTTGCCACGGCGCTGGGTTCCATCTTTGCTCGCCGTGTGGCCCATCGTTTGGCCCAGCTTCGGGAACACGCCGAGGCTATGCTCATGGGGAATCTCGACACGCAGTCCGGTCCGGCTGATGGAGTCCATTGCTGGGAACGACAGAACTGCGGCCTGAAATCCTGTCCTGCGTATGGCGAAACACGCCGCCGTTGTTGGTATATCGCCGGGACAATGTGTCCTGATTGCAACGATGATGACGGCAGTTCCGGCAAGCAGGATTCCTGCCGCATGTGTAATGTGTATCGCGATAGTGCGGGCGACGAGTTGCAGGATTTGGCCGAGACTTTTGATGTTATGGCACTGTCTCTCAAGACGCACATCGGTGGATTGCGCGATGCCGAGCGTAGTCTTCGGGACCAGCAGCGGCTCATGCGGACCATCCTTGATGTGACGCCGGACCGTGTTTCTCTGGTTGATACCCGGCTCAGATATCAGGCCTGTAACCGGAGTTTTGCCGAGTATGTGGGCCTTGAGTTGTATGAAATTGTGGGCAAGACAGATTTTGATTTGTTCGACGAGAAAATAGCTGAAGTCCGCCACCTTGAAGCCCGCGATATTCTGGAGTCGGGCAAGCGGCTGGATACGCAGGTTATGCTGAAGGATGATGGTGACGAACGGTGGTTTCACGTTGTTTGCATACCGGTTCATGACGAAGATGGGAGTATCTCCGGTCTGCTGCGAACTGCTCGTGATATCACGGATGTCAAAGGGTATGAGAGGCAGCTTCTTCAGGCGCAGAAAATGGAATCACTCGGCCTCATGGCGGGTGGTGTGGCTCACGAAATCAATACGCCGCTCGGCATCATTCTGGGCTATGCGCAGTTGTTGCAGGAAGACGTTGAAGATGGCAGCCAGATTCATGATGAC
>JAFLJT010000086.1 GCA_022712855.1 Pseudodesulfovibrio sp.
TCAATATGGCGTCCCCAAGGGGATTTGAACCCCTGTTAACTGCGTGAAAGGCAGCCGTCCTGGACCAGGCTAGACGATGGGGACGCATATTTGGCAGGGCCACAAGGACTCGAACCTTGATTACTGGAACCAGAAACCAGCGTCCTGCCAATTGAACGATGGCCCTGCAGCGAGTTGTTGATTTAAGAGCTAGAGCCTCTTATGTCAACATCTTTTTGAGATTAATTTAGATTGCGCGAGCAAGCTGACGTGTGCGTTTCTTCAGCTTGTTGATCTTGCGGCGCAGGAAATCGCGCTTGTTGCTGTCTGTCATGGCGTCTTTCTCAACGCGCATGGCCCGGATCTGCTTTTTGATCTCGCCGATCTGCTTCTTGTAGGGAGAGCCAGCTTCGTCTGCAACGATGCCGAAAACGTCCTTGATCTCAGTGACCAGAAGACCTTTGTCTTTACCGGAAGCGCCGACGATCATGGGCAGCTTTTCGATGATAAGAGCGCGCAGCTCTTTGGCAGTCATTTTTTCCAGGGGCTTAGTCAGACCAAGCTCGTCAAAGGAAATTTCTGTTTTTACTTCACTCATGGTGTACTCCTTAAAAAATTACTGTGGCGATATGCTTTACGAATCGTCAAACATTCGCCGGTAGGCCCGGTAACATTTTCCTATAGAGGAATCCGGATCCAGTTCTTCTTCTAAATCGCCTAAACCGTTAGGCTTTTTAAGTTTCCTCGGAGGCTCCACAGCCTCCAGTCGAATCTCTCCGTCCAAAGGAACTCTGTCGTTTAACAGCTCGAATGTCACTTTGTCAAAGAATTCTTCACCAAAAAATCCATTTATCTTCTCAAGGATCAACGGCGCAAGAAATTGCGCCTCCTGCATGACCATGGGATCTTCTGCCGCAAGGATAAGTTTCTTCCCGCGATGCCCCAGTGGCCGAGCCAAAGGAGCCATCTCGCCCATGAGTTCATCCCAGGCCCGCCAGAGCTGAATGAGGATCATACCGCCCGTGGTGTCGAGCTTGTCCAAAAAGGCGGGCATAGCACGCTGGACGCTGACCGTACGGTTGGAGCGCCCTCGTTTGCTGTAATGTCTGTAATACCGAGCCATGGTACGTCCTAATCCGCCTTGGGTCTGAGTTTCACGGTCACGATAGCCGGGACAAGTTCATAGGCTTCACCGCTGCGCTCCTGTTCGTCAACCTCTTTGGCAACCTCGGCCCCGACTTCCTTGGGATCGCCACCCATGAGTACGCCGGAGATAATGCCATCGCGGATAGCTTCGTCCGGCATAAACTGGCGGGTGATCTCAAGGTCTTCCTGCTCATACCCTTCCATGACGATGGTCAGCAGGTGGTCGCCCTTCCTGTCAAAACTCACGGAACACGGGCTGATGCAGGTCTTCTTGCCATCCGCATAGATGGTCGCGCCAATAGGATTGGTGGAGACCGGAATCTTTTGTTTGGGCACGCCACATCCCGCAAGGGCGAGCATATATACTATACTAACAAGAACAAAAATCGTGCGATGAGCCATGGACCCTCCGGGCCGTTGATCGAACACCCCCGGAAACCATGGTTGTCCGGGGGTGGGGTTATTCACTCTGTCCGGGCGCGATGCGCCGGGTGGACCTTACATACAAACGCGAGCGCGGTAATTAACAATCAGCGCAGGGCAACCGGGTGACAATGCAACCTGAATGACCGTGGAGCCAACAAATGGCTTGTTCAACTCCTGGCTGGATGAGTACTGGGCCATGATGACAAGGTCAGCCTCGCGCCAGCGAGCCTGCTTGAGAATCTCGGCGTACGGCACGCCCTCCCAGCTTTCAATGGAATAACTAATGCCATCGAGCGCCTTGGTGTACTTCTTCTCCATCCGTTCCTTAGCTTTGTCGATGAAGACATTCATATCCTGCATGTAATATTCGGGATTAGGACAATTCTGACCGATATCCAACACATGGAAGATATCCAGATGGGCGTCGTATTCTCTGGCCATTTGCGCGGCATAACACAGCGCGGAATCTGACGGTGTCGAGAAATCCGTTGCCATAACAATACGCTTGATGTCGTTTGTCTTTGGCAACTCATTGGTCACGACCATAACCGGGCAGAACACATTGGAGCAGACCTTGCGAATAGTTGTATCCACCGACCCCCACATGCGATCCGGGCGAACCATAGTCGAGGTGTGATGCCCCATTACTATAAGCTCAACCCCCTCGGTGTGAATAATCTTGAGCAACTGTTCATGAGCCGGGCCTGTAGCTACTCGAATGGAATGGTTGGGAATATCTTTGAGTTCATCGGCATAAAACTCTGCAATTTTGGCTGTGGTGGCTTCAACGAGCTTGTCTTCCGAAATCATCTCGTCAAAAGAACACCACGCGTCCTTGCCAATGGGTAGAGCGTGGAACAGAACCAGTTCAGCGTTGTGCTTACGCGCCAAGTCAAAGGCTGCTTTGGGTGCGGTCTGTGTGTCGATCTGAGGAGTTGCCGCCAAAAGGATTTTCTTGAACATATAGCCTCCTTGTCATGGCCGGTCTGTTGAGTGTCTTCCGCCTACCGGCATGGCGGTTGTCCACTAGTACTATCGCAATTTCAGGCCCACTGGGCAAGCAATATCGGTATGAGATGAATAAGGACTATGGCACACCTGCGGACAAGAAAACAACTGTGGAGAGAACCATCATCTTTTGAAGGAAAAGGCTGGAGCTACGCTTTGGCACCGGGTGAGACCATATAGACCTGTGTGCTTTTTAGAAGTCACTGATCCAGTTATTTAAATTGTTCGAAAATTGCCAAGAGGACCATGAATAGTGGAATGACAACACTACTGATGACGGCGATCAGAGCCTTGATATCAAAGGGCCATTCACTGGCAACGGTGAGAGATTGTTGCAGTTGAAGAATGGCCTGAGCTCGTTCTATATCATCCTTTTTCGAGTTCTCACCAAGCTGATCAAAGGCCTTTTGAAAAGCCTTGGTGAGCTTTGATATTTTTTCATATTTGATCTCGATCATAAGACGGTGCAAATGAAATTGAGGGATAACGAATGTTGCCACTACGGTCAGACTGAAAAAACATGAAATGATCAACATGAGCTTGTCCGGCCTTGATATAATGACCCCCATCATAACGAGCGCGTAAATGATACCGTTGATAAAGGCGATGAGGCCAAGCAGCCTGCCTACTGCCTTGATACTCTCAAAAGGATGAGGATATACATCCACATTGACCGTGTGTTCCCTGCCTAGCCTCCATGCAAATTTGACAATCCAGTACAGGCACCAGAACATAGCGCCTGACATAAACAGGGTGAAAACCATTATCACGTAGTAGACAATTGCGGATAAACGCCATTCTTGCTTATTAATTATGTCACCTTTAAGATTTACTATTGCATCCCATAACGGTTGTAACGAAGAGGGCTGAGCTTCTACTCTGTCCTGAGGAGAGTCATTTATGGGTTCCAATTCTTTAAAAAAATCTTCTTCGATCTTTCCTTTTGCGAGCTTTCTGGCCTTACCCAAAGAGAGATCCGCCCATCCAACTGTTGCATTGAAATCCTGATTCTTCCAGCTTCCCCGTAACCGCGCAAAATTCATCTTCTTTCTTTCAGAAACCTTTGTCCGGTATTCCTGATTATGCTCTGGTGTTGGGTAAAGTTGGGTATATGGTACAAATAATACCATTATGATAACAAAAACCAAACCGGAGACAACCATACTCCAGTTGTCAAACATATTTTGGATTGCGACCTTACACCATTCTTCAGCCTCATTCTTGTCTTTATCAATGATATTGCAGAGAGTCTTCGTCAGTTTTTCGATTTCTTTCGAGTAGAAAATGATAAGAATGGCGAGTGTGCTTGGCAGTAGTGCAAAGATGATATTGGCCATATAGAGTCCCAGTTCCTCTCCACTCAGGAGCATGGTCCCGACGCGGGCGACAAGCAAAGCCAATCCGACAAAAATCCATAGCTTATAATAACCAACATGGAGATACTTACCAATTTTCTCTGGGAATGGTGTGGTGTACTCGTCGTATTTACGAGCATCATCAACCTGCGTGGAACCTTGGCTGTCCGACGTGCCACATGTCACCTTTTTGAGCATGCCTCTGGTCGCTCTTCGCAGGGTACCCCTATGTGGTCTTTTAGGCATGCCTCTCTCCTGAACTGTTTAAGTGGGATGACTTCTGGCCGCCAGGAAAAACGCCTATGGTTCTATATCAATAATTCTATCAATTATATCTTCGTTAAAGTCAAGTCTGTGCCGGTTTCCGTGCTGATTATTACCAGCACTGTTTGTACAGCTGCTTGACGTCCCCCCCCTGTTTCGGCTATCACTCGATTATTCCGTATATCAAGATATCCTGATATAAGGCACAGCAAATGGAAATAATAAAATATTGTAAGGCACTTGCCGACGAAACACGGGCCAGATTGGTCAACGTTCTTCTCGAATGCGAGTTGAACGTGGGTGAAATCGTGCAGGTTATGAAAATGGGTCAGTCCCGTATTTCCCGCCATCTCAAGATTTTGTCTGACTCCGGGCTGGTGGATGTCCGCCGCGAAGGATTGTGGGCATTTTACCGGGCCAGTGAAGAAGGCCCGGGACGCGATTTCATCAGCGGGATCACCTCGTTGCTGGAAGGCGAAGACGACCTTAAGCGCGATCGCAATCGTGCCGAGAAGGTTATTCGGGAACGCACCGCCGCCACCCGCCAGTTCTTTGATGATATAGCTCCCGAGTGGGATCGCATGACTGCCGAAGTGCTGGGCGACCTAGATCTGGCCAAAGAGATTCAGGTCCGTCTGCCCCACTGCGCCTGTGCTGCCGATATCGGTTGTGGTCCGGGCGACATGCTGGAGATTCTGGCTGGCAACTCGGACATGGTCATCGGCGTGGACAACTCGCCCAAGATGCTCGAACTGGCCGAGGAACGTTTTCCCGACGACGCCAACATGTCGTTGCGTATCGGTGAAATGACCCACCTGCCCTTGCGTGATCTGGAAGCGGACTGCACGGTCATGTCTCTGGTACTGCACCATCTGGCCCGCCCGGTGGATGCCATCCGCGAGGCTGGACGCGTACTCAAAGTGAACGGCAAGTTGCTCATCGCCGAATTTGATCAGCATGAAAATGAAGTTATGCGCAGCGAGTACGGCGACCGTCGTCTCGGCATCCCGCGCGAAAAGATGCTCGGCTGGCTGAAGCAGGAGCATTTTACAATCACGAATGTCACGGAATTTTCCGTCAATATGGGCCTCGTCGTCGTCGTGTACGAGGCTGAGAATAAATAAAAACCAACCATTTATTTGGAGGAAACTATGTCTCAAGTAATGCCTGTCGATCCGAAGTGCGAAAACAAAGTCGCTGACATGTCCCTGGCCGAATGGGGTCTCATGGAAATGCAGCTGTCCGAGCGCGAAATGCCCGGCCTGATGGTCCTCATTGAAAAACATGGCAAGGAAAAGCCCCTCAAGGGTCTCAAGATCATGGGCTCCCTGCACATGACCATCCAGACCGCCATGCTCATCAAGTGCCTGTACGAACTGGGTGCTGACATCCGCTGGGCTTCCTGCAACATTTTTTCCACTCAGGACAACGCTGCCGCAGCCATCGCCGAAAACGGCATGGCCAAAGTTTTCGCTTGGAAAGGCGAGACTCTGGAAGAGTTCTGGTGGTGCACCGAGCAAGCGCTGACATGGCCTGACGGTTCCGGTCCCGACCTCATCGTTGATGATGGTGGCGACGCCACTCTGCTCGTCCATCAGGGCGTGAAGTGCGAAGCTGATCCCAGCCTGCTGGGCCAGAAGCACGACGTTCAGGAATTCCAGGTCATCATGGATCGCCTCGAAGCATCCCACGCTGCCGACCCGCAGAAATGGACCAAAATCGCCAAAGTCATCCGCGGCGTATCCGAAGAAACCACCACTGGTGTGCACCGTCTCTACGAGATGGAGCGTTCCGGCGAACTGCTCTTCCCCGCTTTTAACGTCAACGACTGCGTCACCAAGTCCAAGTTCGACAACCTCTATGGTTGCCGCGAGTCCTTGGCTGACGGCATCAAACGCGCCACCGACGTCATGATCGCCGGTAAGGTCGTGGTTATCATCGGTTACGGCGATGTCGGCAAGGGCTGTGCGCAGTCCATGCGCGGCTTCGGCGCTCGTGTAGTCGTCACAGAGATTGATCCCATCTGCGCACTCCAGGCAGCTATGGAAGGGTACGAAGTCACCGACATGGCAGAAGCCGCTCCCCGTGGCGACATCTTCGTCACCTGCACCGGCAACTACCACGTTGTCACCGGCGCACACATGGACGCCATGAAAGACGAAGCCATCCTCTGCAACATCGGTCACTTTGATTCCGAGATCGAAATGCTGCACCTTGAAGACAACCCCAAGTGCATCAAGAAAGAAGTCAAGCCACAGGTCGACAAGTGGACCCTGCCTTCCGGCAAATCCCTCATCGTTCTGGCTGAAGGCCGTCTGGTCAACCTCGGTTGCGCCACTGGTCACCCCAGCTTCGTTATGTCCAACTCCTTCACCAACCAGGTTCTGGCACAGCTCGACCTGGCAGTGAACACCTACGAGCCCAAGGTCATGATCCTGCCCAAGAAGCTCGACGAAGAAGTTGCGCGCCTCCACCTCGACCGCCTCGGCGTCAAGCTGGAAGTACTGACCAAAGAACAGGCTGACTACATCAGCGTCGATCAGGACGGCCCTTACAAGCCCGAGCACTACCGCTACTAGCGGTTGCCCAGAAAGTATCATCTGCTTCGGTGCTG
This sequence comes from Pseudodesulfovibrio sp., assembly GCA_022712855.1. Lineage (GTDB taxonomy): Bacteria > Desulfobacterota > Desulfovibrionia > Desulfovibrionales > Desulfovibrionaceae > Pseudodesulfovibrio. Next base: position 6,793 of record JAFLJT010000086.1, read on the forward strand.
CGTGGCATTCAAACTCTTGCGTAGGAAGACTACGCGGCGACCTTGAATCCCACTTGCGCCTCGCACCTGATACTTTCTGAACAGCCTTGACCAAAGCAATAAAAAAAGGGAGCCGCTTGGCTCCCTTTTTTTTGGTCTTCTATCTGATGGCGCTATTTCACGCCCTGTTCATTGAGAAACGCGCCAAGCTCTTTGTCGGTTTCAAGGATATGATTCTTGAGCCATTCAGCGAGGAATTGAAAAATTTTGATGGGGTTTACCCGCCATTCATCCGAAGGCTCAGCAGTGCCGGAGATAACAGCCTTGGCCGTAAAGTTGCTGTGTTCCAGCAAATGCTCTTCCCTGCCAGGATATTTATGCTGCTTCATCAAATCCGATTCCGTAGAAAAATGAGTGGTGGCGTATTCAACCATATCGTCAATCAAATCGGATAAAACGGCCTCGTCATCCATAGTCTCAGCGGCATCGTACGCCCTGTTGATCATGTCGATAAGCCTTTTGTGTTCAGCGTCGATCCTCTCGACACCAACAGAATATGTTTCATCCCACGTTATTATCGGCATTTTTTCTCCTTATCGTACAAAATTCTTTTTTTTGAGTAAGCCAATTGCAGTGGATTGCCCACTCTTATCTGCATATCCAAACAGTTATTATGGCGAAAATTCCTTACGCTATTAAGATAAAATCGTATTCGTCCGATTAAAAGGGGAGCCAAGTTGCACCCTTTTTTGCTACGGATCAATATATGCTGACGTCACGCTTCAAAATATCGCTCTCGATACTGACCTGCCTGCTTGTTCTGGCAACGGCCAGCCTTTCGGCACGGGCTGCGACGGTCACAGATGTCAGCGTGGATGTCCCCAGCCATCAAGGTAATTATGTGGGTGAATACCTCGTGGATGGTAATACGGCCACAGCATGGGTACCGGGTGGCAAAAGCACCGGGCCTGGCAAATGGATAGTCCTCGATTTTCCAGCCCCAGTAAAATTGCAGTCCCTCAGTATTGCCAACGGCAATCAGGGTAAGGGCGCATTCAAAAAATTTCGCCGCGTCACCAAGGGAATAATTCAATACCCTGATGGAGAACGCCAGTCGTTCAGGCTCAAGCCCAATCCGGGTGTACAGAAAATTAAGCTCCTGCCCAAGAGTGTCAGCACCCTCAAGATCGTTATCCTTGGTGTTGCTCCCAGTTCTAGAGACAAGTCTCTTGGGAAAGCCAAAGTCGCCATTTCCGAAATCACAATTTTCGGAAAAATAGATACAACATACGTCCCGCCAGTAGCCGAAGAGCCAGCGGACGACACCGAAGCCACTCCCACGCTGGTGGTGGATGACACCCCCGCTCCGGCAAAGGAAAAGACGGTTGCGGCCGCAAAGTCGGCTCCCGTCCCGGCACCAGAACCGAAACAGAAAAGCAAGGCCAAGGCTGCTCCAAAGAAAAAAGCTGCACCAGCGCACAAAGCAAAAGCCAAACCTGAACCTGCCCCTAAAAAGGCAGAACCAAAGGCCGCTCCAAAGCCTGTTGAGAAAAAGGGCGTAGTGAAGCCGAAGCCCAAATCAGAACCGAAGCAGGTCGCGAAAAAAGCCGAGCCGAAGCCTGCGCCGAAAAAACAGACTGCCAAGCCGAAAAAGGCCACTCCGAAAAAGAAAGCAGCCGCGCCGAAGCCGAAGGCGACACAATCCTCTTCGGCAACACAGCCCGGCATCGCCTTTCTTCAAGCCGCAAAGCCTGTACCCGCAGGGAGTGAAATTGCAACCGGGACCATCAGTCCATGGCTGAACCTTGAGCCTGTGGCCATGGTCAAACGTTACTTCGCGTGGCTGACCACCCTGCACGACAGCTATTCCACCGTCTTTGCCACGCCCATTCAACAACGTGAGCAAAAAACTTTCCTCGCTTTCCAAAACGAAATGCGGGCCAAAAAACGGTTTGGCGAACACCACATGGCCATGATCGAACACATGGGCCTCAATTTCGACAAACCTGTGGCCGCAGACGGTGCGGCCATGATCCGAGTGCATGGCCCCTATCGCTACTATGTAGGTAATCAAGGGTACGAATTCCACGTCGATGCCAATTTCACATTCGTCCACGAGAATGGGAAATGGGTCATTGATGGTGTTCTGGTCAAATAACCACCACGCCCATTTTTCCTACCCAGAAGCCCATGTTTCTTCGACTCCATTCATGCTAGAGTGCCTCTCATGCGCACTGCCGGAATCTTCTTTCTCCTCATTTTTGCCGTCCTGACGGCCCCAGCCATCGCCATGGAAGTCACCGTTGAGGTGTCCAGTTTCAAGATGGATTTCCTGCTGCAACATTCACCGGAGAACCTGCTGGATAGCGATACTAGCACGGCATGGGTTGGCGGCGGCATCGGCCCCGGCACGGGCCAGTGGATCGACATCCTTTTCGGTGTTCCCGTCCGAGTGAGCGAGCTTGGTATATTCAACGGGCATCAGGCACCCGGCGAATTCAATAACTATCGCCGTATCCGATCTGGCCGCATCCTCTATCCCGACGGATCAGAAACCCAGTTCTGGTTACGCGACGAACCCGGCGAACAGAGAATCAAGTGCCGCGGCCTCCCCTTCAAATCCTTGCGCATCATCATTGAAGACGTATTCCCCAAAGGGGAAGTCACCGCCAAAAAGAAGCTGGCTGTCTCTGAGATCAAGTTCTACCTGACGCTCAATGCAGCGCCGGGCGGCGACGCACGCAACGACACGGCAGACCCCTCGCATATCCCCGCGCCACCGCCTCTGTCACCGGACAAAATCGTGCCCGAGGAGATCGTCACTCTTCTCAAGGAATTTTATGTGCGGCAAACCACTCTCGCCCACAATTACCACGAACTTTTTGCCGAAGACGTTCGCGACCGCAACGATTTCCGTTTCGAAGTGTTCAAAGAGGTGCAACGCCAGCGCGGCACGTTCAAGATCCTCAAAACCGCCCAGGTCAACACCACCAACCTCGGCTTTGAACTGATCGAACACGACGGCAACTTCGCACAGGTCCGCGTGTTCGGTGCGTATCGGGTCAAAGTCGCTGACCTCGACACCAATCTCGAAGAAGACTCGGTTTTTGTCGTTTCCAAAGAACATGATGGCTGGAAAATCGTTGAACTCGAAGGCGAAGAAGAACTTTTCTAGCACGCAGACCTCTTGGACAGCCCCACCTTTCGCCACACAACAAAAAGCCCCCAAAAGCTTTGCTTTCAGGGGCCGACGCGTAAACAGTTTGTTGAGCAGTTACTTCTTTTCCTTGCCCTTACCCTTGCTCTCATCCTTTCTCTTCGGTTCCTTGGAGTAGTTTTCTTCCCACAGATCACAATTATCGGCGATACATGAAGAACACGGTCCAGGGTAATCCATATTAGGCATAATTGCCTCCATTGTTGATATATGCAGGGGGACAAGCCAAAATATTTACCCATCCCCGGTGACGTGTGAACAGTTGTGCATATATAATAAGTATCAATGTCCATTTGGCAAGAAGCATGCGTATTATAAACAGAAAAAGCCCGGTGGGACCGGGCTTTTTCTGGGATATCTTGAGATGCTATTTCGCTGCTTTTTTACAATAATTCAAGAACTTCTGCGCTTCGATAAATTCTGGATTGAGATTGAGCGCCGCTTCCAGATTGGAAATACATTGGTCATTTCGCCCTTTTTCAAAATAGACCCGTGCCAGATTGAAGTAGACGTTTTCATCATCTTCCACGATCTCAAGAGATTTCTCGTAATACCGGATAGACTCATCGAAATGCCCATTCTTGCGCAGGCTGATGCCGAACTTGTTGAACTTTTGCCGATGCTCCATGGTGAATGCTTCGGACAAGCCGAGCAACGTATTAAGAACATCTTTGAGTTTATTGAATTCCTTGGTCTCGGAATACACCTCACCCAAGCCGTAGTTGGCATCAACGTCTTCCTTGCGGATCATGAGTGCCTTGATGAACTGACTCTCCGCCTCGTCCATATTGCCGTTCTCAAACGCCGTCTCTCCCATCTTGACCTTGCGAGCAAGGGTGTCCATCGCGGGGACGGTATGGGTACGGTAATAGGTAGGTTCAGGCATGTATTGTTTGAGAAAATCCATTTCAGCCATCACGGAACGAACGCCTGACGGCACATGGTGTGTATTCAGAGGCTGTATCTCAAACTCACTCTCTGAAAGCTGACGGGCATACCAGTATGTCACGTTTTCACGTGTATCCTTGGTGGAACCAGTGCCAACTTCTGCTTGAAGAGTCAGCGAATAAACGCCGAGCACCTGTGGGTAATCACTCAAAATGGGTTTCTCCATATATTTTTGTCCACAACCCTCCGCTATTGGGCACCGTGAACATCACTCTTTTAGCATTTATATTAGGTGCTATGTAAAATCAATAATTCTTATCAAAATACGCATCTTTTTTCCCCAAAGAAAAAGCCCCATTATGGGACTTCTTCAGGGAATGTAAAACGGTGCAAATCGCTCAAAAAGGCATATTTACGGCATGAAAGAATCGTTATTCCTCGCACGGCTTCCATGGCTCATTCAGCTTTCTGTCAAAGCCTTGCAGCTTAATCACTTCAGGTAATGCTGCGCCCACGAGGGGAGTGAACGGATGATAGTTGTAAACCACGGCCACTTCCACGAGCTGGCAAGGGCCGCCCGCATCATCAGTAATACCGTCGCCCGAGGCATCGGTAGTGGGCCAGGAGGATATGACTATTTCCTTGCTGCCGTTATCGAGGGTGGTCATCCATTCTTCCGTAACCTGCGCGATCTGAGTGAGGCGCGAGCCCATCTCATCACCCTGTCCGGTTGCCGCAAAGCGTGCGCCGGTCTGGGCCGCCTTCTGCACGGTCAGCCATGAATAACCAATGGTACCAGCTTCGAGTATGCACATGATGAAGATCATGAGCAGTGGCAGGATCATGGCGAATTCCATGGTAGCCAAGCCTCTGCGGCGGGAGTTGTTCTGTAGACGTGTCATCATATTTTCCCCCTAGTTCAGGAGCCGCCAACCAAGCTGCTTGCCAATTTCCTTGAACACTTCCGGGATGTCATACACCGAAGGCGCGTCAAAGTAGTGATCGTCAGTGCCAGGCTTGCTTGAGGCTATTTCCATCATAAGATTTCTGTCAGTAGTATCTGAAGTACCGAAGCGGATGGCGAAGATTTCGATGCCCTCGTCCTTGGCAAGTTGCGCCTCGGCCAGCATATCTTCGTTGAGTACGCCGCCGTTTTCACAGTGGGCTTCGTCGGTACCCATACCGAAGTAAGCATTGGTCCAGTAGTTGTTGGGACGGTAGGAGGCTCGGTAGTTGCCGCCGCACTCGCCGTCTTCGGTATCACCGTCGGTAAGTACGATCATGATCTTGCGGAAATCTTCCTTGTCACCACCTTCAACATAGGGTGCTTCGGTGGTCAGGACATGGCGTCCCCACTTAATACCTTCGGGAATAACCGTACCGGACCAGTCGCCAGTGGCGGTCTGTTGGTTGATGGCATCGATGATAGCATCCTTGTCCTGGGACAGCGGCATGGTCTCCGGTAAATCAGAGCATGTATCCAAGGAGACCTTCCTTCTATAGTAGCTGGAGAGAGCCCAATAATCGTCCATGAAATCTTCGTGGATACCTTCGTTGACGCTGCCGTCTGCATTACGACAACCGCCGGGCAGGCCGTCTACGTCGTCACCAATCCTGACCTTGCCCCTGAAGGCAACCATGCCGACCTTGGTGTCGGGTTGTGCGCCATCGGGGATAAGCAAGTCAGTCAGTTCAATGGAGGCTTCCTTAACCATACTGATGGGCGTGCCCTTCATGGAACCGGAGTTATCCACCACAAAAACCACTTCGAGCTTGTTGAAGCCCGCTGCGGCAGAGGCGTAGACATAGGGGTCTGCCATGCCGGCCAAATCCATGATCATCAAATTGACCTTTGCCTTACCTTGCACCACCACACTACGAACCTCGGTTCCGGGTGTGACACTCTCGATCTCGGCACTTTCCATATTCAAAGCGACCATATAGGCCACGGCTGCAGACACAATGCCCTTGGACAGATCGGGGTCATACGGCAGCTCAAGACTGCCCGCCAATGCTCCTGCATCGACTGCGGATTGTAAGCGGGTGTGGGCAAGATACATATTACCCATATCGAAAGCGACACCAACCATACCAAGAATAACAGGCAGCAACAGGGCGATCATAATAGTCGCCACACCGCGACGAGATTGGTTACGGTAATGGCATGGTTGTCTGCGCGATGAGCTGGAAAGATTGTTCGCCTGTGAGCATCTTAATGGTATTCTGGCCGAACGGTTGGTAATCATAAGAGACCTCAACTGTGATCGTGGTGGAGCCCGTGGTCACGGACGTGGATAAGTATTCGCTATTCAATTCAGTTGTCACGGCCTGCACCAGCGCCTCAATCTCGGAAGTTTCGCCGTCCAAAAGGGCCAAACGGGCACCTTCGCGACTTGCTTCCAACAAATTGGAATAGGCGTGCATGGCATTGACACCTTCAACAAGCATGAAGAGCAGCAAAAGCATGACCGGGAGCATCAGTGCGAATTCGACTGCTGCGATTCCTTGTCTTGTCGTGTTCTTCTTTCTCATTGCCGTTCTCCTTGTTCATCAGTTCCTCCACCCCGGACGAGCCGAATAACTTACTGTAAGCAATCGATATGCCACAAAAATCCACTGGATAAAAAAGCACCAGTCAAGCATCTAAATTATTTAAGTAAAATATTTTGTGACCATATTGCCTGCAGCAACGTATAAGTATAATTCAAACAAAATCATCTATTTTTTGTGGATTTAAAAAACCAATCCATGTACCGTGACTCCACGGGAAAAGGATAATAGGAGCAAGAAGTGGCTGAGAAAATACTGGTCGTTGATGACGACCGCGCATTTCAAGGGATGTTGGTCGAGGCGCTTACCGATAAGGGATATGACGTCGATACCGCCTCCACTGCCGAAGAGGGCATCAAGAAGGCCGGAGCTAAAAGCTTCGATCTGATTTTGCACGACATCAAGCTGCCGGGCATGTCCGGGCTTGACGCCCTGCCTCACCTTGCCGACGTCGCGCCGAGCGTGGACGTTATCGTCATGACAGGTTACGCCTCCAAGGATTCCGGCGTTCAGGCCATGCAGCGCGGTGCCTATGATTACTTCACCAAACCATTTTCTCTGGTTGAAATGGAAGTGGTGGTCCGGCGAGCCTTGGAAAAACGCCGCTTGCAGATCGAGCTGGCCGAACTCAAGAAGAGCGGCACAAAAAGTCCGCTCAACGACATCATCGGTCAATCCGCACCTATGGCGGCCGTCAAAAAACGTATCGCACGCATAGCCGAACTCAATGCCGACGTCCTGATTCTGGGCGAAACCGGCACGGGTAAGGAGTTGATGTCCGATACCATCCACAACCTCAGTGACCGGGCCAAGGGACCATTCGTCAAGATAAACTGCGCCGCCATCCCTGAAAATCTCATTGAAAGTGAGCTGTTCGGCCACGAAAAAGGCGCCTTCACCGGAGCCACCAGCGTCAAGAAAGGCAAGTTCGAGCTGGCCGAGGGCGGCACCATCCTGCTGGACGAAATCGGCGACATGCCTATCCACCTCCAGCCCAAGCTGCTCCGCGCCGTGGAGCAGAAGCAGGCCGAACGACTGGGCGGGTCCAAGCCCATCAAATATAACGCGCGTATCATCGCGGCCACCAACCAGGAGTTGGAACAGCGCGTGGAAGAAGGCAAGTTCCGCAGCGATCTATACTATAGACTGAATGTGGCGACCCTGATCCTGCCACCGCTCCGTGATCGCAAGAGCGACCTGCCGCAGCTCTCAGAATTTTTCCTGGACCGTGCCAACCGTCGTCTCGGCACAGATATCAGTTCCATTTCCGCCGAGGCCATGGAGATCTTCTTCAACTACGACTGGCCGGGTAACGTGCGCCAGTTCGCCAATGCCGTGGAACGCGCCGCCATCTTCTGCACCACGGCATCCATCACAGCCAACGAAGTTGATCAGGCATTCTCCAACAAGCAGCCCGCAGAGGACGCTAGCCCCGCCCTGCCCGATTCCGACCTGCCTCTCAAGCAAGCGCTCATCCAGTACGAAGCGTATCTCATCGAAAACGCCCTGCGCCGCGCTGGCGGAACGCAGACCGACGCCGCGGACAACCTCGGCATCTCGGCCAAGAATCTTTGGAACAAGCTCAAGAAACATGGCATCGATCCTGCACAGTATAAGACTTGATAGCTGATTTCATGGTTTTCTCCATTTTTTGTGGAGCGAGTCAGCTACCCCGCGAGCCTTTCCTATGAAATGCCCCGGGGAACTCAAATCAACAATACGTTTGCAGGATGAAACATGTTTCAGACCACCGACACCGCACAATCAGGGGTATTTCAACAGGCGACGGAACAACTGCGCCAGTTGACCACAACACTCATTGTTTGCCTCTCTCAACATAGATTCATCATTGGAATACTCGCCGTGTATGCCATCTCATGCATGGTGTATGTTGATCTGTTCAATTTACACGAACTCTCCCGGTTCTCACTGTTCGGCGCTCTGGGATTCGCACTACTCGCGATGACACTGGGGACATTCTTCATTATATATTGCATCCGACTGCAAGTGCGCGAAAAGCCTGAACAGCTTTTCCCCGCTGTCATGGCCCAATTGCGCAAGGACTTCTTCACCTATGAGCGCTTCTTCAACGCCGCCATAGCAATCATGAGCTTTTACTTACTGCTGGCGATCTTTTCAAACTTCAAGCGGATGATCCCTCTGGTCGTCCCCTTCTACCTCGATACATTTTTCTTTGAACTGGATAAGGCTCTCCACTTCGGCATGAACCCATGGGAGATCATTCAACCTATCCTTGGCTACCCGCTGGTCACCTACGGAATGAACGTTCTGTATAATGTCTGGTTGTTTATCATTATCATGGTCTTCTACTGGCAGGCCTTTTCCACCAAGGACAAGCAACTGCGCATGCAGTACATTTCGTCATTCTTCTTATGCTGGGTTATTGTGGGCTCATTGGCCGCAACACTCCTGTCTTCCGCCGGACCATGTTTTTATGGAGCCATGGTAACTGGGGACAATCCTTACGCGCCGCTCATGGAATATCTCTACAGGGCAAATGACATCAATACCATCTGGGCCCTCGACATGCAGGAAACCCTCTTGGAAAACTACAGACTCAGGCACGCTGGTCCCGCCACGGGCATCACGGCCATGCCGAGCGTACACGTATCCATCGCATGGCTCATGACCTTACTGGGCTGGCGAATAAACAAGGTCGTGGGCAGCCTGTTTACCATCTACTGTTTCTTCATCGTCCTCGGATCCGTCCATCTGGGTTGGCACTACGCCGTAGACGGCTACGCCTCCATCGCCCTGACATCCCTTATATGGGTTGTATGCGGCCGCGTAGTGAAGCGTATGCAGGCCAGAGACACTGCTGAAGCCATCCCGGCTCACCAGTCCTAAGGACACACCTTCACAGGCTTAATACTCTTCTAATCCAAACAATAAGAGGACTTGCTGGAACTACCAGCAAGTCCTCTTATTGTTTGCACCACTCATTCCACACCCTTCTGAATAAATCAGACTAGAATAGTCCATTATTCGTAGATAGGCCTAACGTCCTAAATATCTTGAGAAAATCAACCGGTGCCCAGACGGAGTCACCACCTCTGTGTACACAAAAAATAGATTGTGCCTTCTCTGAACAAAAACTCAGATCGATTTGGAATATGAATAATACTTATATTTCACAGCTTTAAATGCAAATATTATGAAAAAAATCAGGTTTGGCACGGCGGTTGCTTTGTTCGAATCGTGGCTGATGTGAAGCAGAGAAACAAATTTCCTGTCACAAAAAAACAAAAACCAAACCAAGGAGCCCACAATGTCCATCACTAACTTGATCATGAACGAAGAAGGCGCAACCGCTCTTGAATACGGCCTGCTCGCAGCTCTTATCGCCGTCGCTATCATCGGTTCAGTACAGCTTCTCAGCACCGCAGTTCAGGGCGTCTTCAGTAACGCAGCTACAGAAATGAACGCTGCAATGAACTAGACCAAAACATCCGTTTAACGGAAGCAGCCAGAGCAGCCGAATCGGGGCTAGCGGGAAAGCAGCCCGCCAGCCCCGATTCTGTCCTTCGAGGGAAAGCGAAAGACACGGCACACATCTCAGGCAAGGGATTCGGGGGAATCATGGAACTCTTCATTAGCATCATACTTGTCGTGGCACTCATCATCGCCACAATTACAGACATCAGAAGTCAGCGCATATACAACTGGCTGACGTTTCCGCTTATCCTCTCCGGTCTCCTGTTCCACACCCTCGACAGCGGTCTCGACGGCCTCATGTTGAGCGGCAGCGGCTTCGCACTGGGGCTCGGCCTCATGATCGTACCATTTTTCCTGGGCCTGATGGGCGCGGGTGACGTCAAGCTCATGGCCGGAATCGGCGCATGGCTAGGACTCAACGCAACTTTCACCGCCTTCCTGTTCACCTGTGTTGCCGGTGGTGTTTACGCCATCATCATCCTTATCCAGCATCTGGACGCCTTCAAGGCCTCACTCGCCAACATCTGGTCTGCACTCGTTTGTTTCATGGCAACCCGCAAGTTCGAATTTACACCCACAGCCTCTGTCCAGGCCCTCCCCCGACTCTGTTACGGCGTCGCCATCGCAGTGGGAACAATCGGTGCCATGCTGTTTCATTACACTTACACAGGGTCAATCCTGATCAGGTAATGAGGAGATAATCATGAGTAAGTCAGCAAGAGCCCTTGTCCAACTCGGTATAGCACTGGTGCTCGCCATAGCCGGCGGCGCCCTCATGTTCATGTGGGCCAGCAATGTGAACAAGAAGACCACCCCGACCACCACCAAGGCGAAGACCGTTTCCGTCATCGTGGCCAAGGCTGATCTCTCGCGCGGTACCAAGCTGATGGAAGACATGCTCCAGATTCGTGAATTTACCCCCGACTCTCGCCCCGCAGGCACATTTCCCACTGTCGAATCCATTGAAGGTCGTGTTCTTAATGTCGCCATAGGCATGAACGAAGCTATCACTACCTCCAAGCTCGCCGACCCGTCCGTCATGGGTGGCGGCATCTCTGCCCTCATCGAACCGGGCAAGCGCGCCATGTCGGTCAAGGGCAACAAGGTCATGGGACTCTCCGGTTTTGTCCGTCCCGGCGACCACGTTGATGTCATCGTCTCCTTGCCCGAAGGCAACCATGAGACCCCGGAAACCAAGCTCGTTCTCGAAAGAGTCAAGGTACTGGCAACCGGAACCCAGCTGTCCGCCCCTGACGAAAAGGGACAGACCGCATCGGTCGACATCTACACCCTGGAACTGACACCCGCCGAAAGTGAACGTCTGGCCCTTGCAGCCACTCAGGGAACCCTGAATTTTGCGCTCAGAAATGAGCAGGATACCGAAAAGGTCCTTACCTCCGGGTCCACAATCAGAAATACGCTGGCCGTACTTCGCCCCAAGCCAAAGCCCCGCAAGCGCTCGCAGAGAAAGAAGCTCAAGGTTGAAGTTATCACTGGCGGCGACACCAAGACCCTCAGGTTCTAGGAGGAGCTATGAAGAGACATATACGCAGATTAATACTGGCATTCCTGATGCTGATGACACTCCTGGCCGCTCCGGTCCACGCCGAGATAACCATACTCAACACCGAAGCCCCCGAAGTCATCCGTATAGTGCTGGACAAGTCCACCATACTCAATACCGACAAGCCTGTGACCCGTGTCTCTCTGGCCCAACCCGGTGCCGCGTCCATCGTCGTGCTTTCCCCCAGACAAATTTACATCACCGGCCAAACTCTGGGAACAACCACGCTGACCCTGTGGCAAGGCAAGACAGTCTCCGCAGTTTACGATCTGGTCATCACCCCGGACGTCACCCGCCTCAAGAGAATGATCCACGAAATCCTGCCCATGGAAACGAATGTTCAGGTTCTCTCATCCGGCGAATCCATCACCCTGTCCGGTTCTGTCAGCAACACTGGCAACCTGACCTCCGTTCTCGCCCTGGCTGAAGCCGAGGCCCCGGAAAAGGTCGTCAACCTCCTGCGCGTCGAAGGCGTACAGCAGGTGATGCTGGAAGTTCGCGTGGCCGAGATGAGCCGTTCCGCCCTCAAGCGCATGGGCGTTAATATGGCAGCGGCGTTCAACAACTTTACCATCTATTCGTTTCTCAACAATCTGACGAGCCTCACCAGCGATGGCTCGAACAACATCGAACTGACCGACAATATCAATGGTGTCATCCAGTACAACAACGGAAGCACCAACATAATGGGATTCATTGACGCTCTCAGGGCCAACGGCCTGGCCCGTCTTCTGGCTGAGCCGAACCTGACTTGCGTATCCGGCGAATCTGCCGATTTCTTGGTTGGCGGCGAAATCCCCATCCCCAAGCCGGGATCGCTGGGCAATGTAACCATCGAATTCAAGCCATTCGGTGTGGGCCTCGAATTCACCCCCACCGTACTCAGCAATGGGCATATCAACCTGCATGTCAGCCCGGAAGTCTCCGAGCTCGATTATGCCAACGCAGTCAGCTTTGACGGCTATGAAATCCCGGCTCTGTCCACACGCAAGGCAACAACCGTGGTCGATCTGGCGGACGGACAATCCTTCGCCATCGCCGGACTCATCAGCGAGTCCCTGCGTGAAAGCAATCAGCGTTTCCCGGTACTGGGCGACGTCCCGATCCTCGGCTCCCTGTTCAGAAGCACCAGCTACCAGAAGAGCAAGAGCGAACTGGTCATCATCGTCACCGCACATCTGGTCAAGCCTCTCGATATGACCCGCCAGACTTTGCCGGGCGACGATTTCAAGGAACCAAGTGACTACGAATTTTTCATGATGGGTCTGCTGGAAGGACGCAAGGACAATGACGGGGTCAACGTGGCCAATTCCTATGCAAACTCACCTAACGCAGACACAGTCGTCAGGCCGGAAAACGGATTTGACGGTGAGTTCGGCCACTCATGGCCCCGGTAAAGAGAAGGAGAGACACCATGCAGAATATTTTTATCTATCTCGCCATCGCGTGCATCATGCTTCAGGCCGGTTGTGGCGCCATGGTTCAACATGAGGAATCAACCAGACCGTTCGGATCGTCGGTCCGTCTGGCTGTCCAGCAACAAATTTACAATCCCGAAGCGGGAACCGACGCACCCGTGGTTGGCCTTGATGGTCGTTACGCTGCCGAAGTCGCCACGACGTATCAGGAAGGCCCCAAGACCAAGGCCTCGGACGGCATGTCCATATCCGAAGGCATCATCAACTAACATGGGAGCCAAGCGATTCGAATACTGGCGGGGGCTGCTTTTCATGATCTTAATGATCGGCGTCCTGCTGCTAGATTTCACATTCTTCGAGGTACTGTCCCCTTTTGGAGATGAGGGTGCCAGGGCCGGAACAAGCGCACTGAACGCGCAGTAGGAATAACGGGGTAAGGGGAAAAACTATGAATAACCGGATTATACCAGTCACACTGGCAATCAATGATCCTGAAGAGCGCAAGAAGTTGGAACGCATGATCGCATCCAGCTACATGGTGCGCCTCACGGACGACGAGAATGATGACATGGGAGTGCTCATCTACGAACCGGGCGACAAT
>JAFLJT010000017.1 GCA_022712855.1 Pseudodesulfovibrio sp.
TGGAGGTTCATATTTGGCCGTTTGACGAGCTGCATTCCGGGGCGCATGTGTTCGTGAATGACAGTGCGGATATCGTCCATTGATTTTGCGGCGAGAAATTTTGTTTGCAGATGATGCCCGTAGCTGAAATTGGCGGCGAAGAAGACGGTGAAGAGCCTGAATCGCTTGCGGGCGATGATGGGGTCAAACGTTTCATCCAAAGCGTTGGCGAGATTGAGGGCGTAGTCTTGAAAGATGTTTTCGTCCGGGACGAAACAGTTGGTCCATTCGGCAAAAAGCCAGGGGCGGGCCATGGCCATACGCCCGACGGATACACCGTCGCAGCCAGTGCGATCGAGCATGTTGAGACAATCTTCGGGGATGATCACATCGCCGTTGCCAAAGACGGGGATGGTCACTGCTTCTTTGATAGAGCGGATATGATCGATGACAGCGGGCCGGGTGCGCTTGTCCGGGGCTACACGCGGATGGAAAACGAGACAGTCGACACCAGCGGATTCAAACTGTTTGGCAAGGGCGGCGGCCGGGGCCACTTCGGGTGACCAGCCTGTGCGAAATTTGACGAAGAGCGGGATGGACACTTCCTTGCGTACGGCTTCCACGGCGGCGAGGGCGGCGTTGGAATCCTTGAGCAGGGCCGCGCCGGAGTTCCGTTTCACCACCCCGGAAGCGGAGCAGCCCATATTGATGTCGATGCCGAAAAACCCTTCGTCCTCCACACGCCGTGCTGCCGGGATTAAGTCCTTGGGGGTGGCTCCTACAATCTGACAGACCAGCCGGGGTAATTCTTCGTCGCGCCAGCGGAAGACTGTGGATAAATGTCGGTTTTCGGTCGGCAAACCTCTGGATCCGCACATTTCAGTGAACATCAGACCGCAGCCACCATAGTTGTCCAGTATTTCTCGGTACGCAACGCTTCCAAGTCCAGCCATGGGCGCGAGCCAGAGACGGTTTGCGATGGCTTTTCCGCCGATGGAAAGCGGCTGGTTCAATTGCTCAGCCAAGGCTGATAAAAGTGTGGTGTCAGGGGATTGCATAGGGCCGGAGTTGACCTTCTCTCACCGTGCCTGTCAACTGGCTTTTAAGGGAAAAGGAATATGGAGCGCTGTAGTTCCACCTTCTTTTGCCAATAATACTATGCGGAACCTGCATTTTTCATTATGCAGAGGCATAACTCTCAAGAAGAAGGAAGCGCGTAATATGCCTATTGTTTCGTGGAAAGATGAATACTCCGTTGGGATTACCAAAATTGATGACGAGCACAAAAAGCTCATTGCCATGATCGACGAAGCTCATGATTACGTGGAATCCCAGCCGAGCAGTGATGCTGTAAAAAAACTGCTGGCAGACATGGAAAACTATGCCATCAGCCACTTTGACACGGAAGAAGCCTATATGAAGGTGTATGACTATCCCGACACAAAGGGGCACAAAGCCGAACACGCGACCTTTCTTGAACGGGTCAGGGCTGGGGATGTCAATTTTGCCGACGACACCTTTGTCCCCGGAACAGTCAAGATTCTCAGCTTCCTCGCCGACTGGCTGGTGACGCACATTCTCGGATCTGACAAGCAGTTCGGAGACTTCCTGATGGAGAAAGGAGCGAAGTAGACGCCCCACTCACATCTGATCTTTTTCGGGCCTTGCGAAGTATCGCAAGGCCCTTTTTTTGTCCTTCGCCCACAGAACCTCCCCTCCTTCCGCTCAAAAACCTGTCAAGCATCCAAGTTATGCTTTTTACGCCCGTTTTGATGCCTTTGACACCCGTTTTCATCCTGAGGTGAAAACCGGGGGTACACTCGGTTCGTGCTTGGAGGGAACCATCTAAAAGGAAGCAAGGAGAACATTATGCCCATACCGATTATCGGGGCAGTGGCCGGGTTATTTACCACCATAGTGAACGGCATCACAGGCCATATGCAACAGAAACAGGAACTCAAACGCACAGTCATGGAAAACCGGATGCGACTGGCAAAGAGCGACCAGGAATTCAACCATGAATGGGAAATGAAACAGCTTGAAAACGCGGGCTGGAAAGATGACGTGCTTTTTTTCGCCTGGATTGGATTTTTTATTTGGTCCGGCATGGACCCGGAGCGAGCTGGAGAAGTGATTCAGGCATGGGAAAACCTGCCCGGCTGGTTTTTGCAAGTAACATTCTGGATCGTGGCCGCCGTCCTTGGCGTCAAGAAAATCGGCGACTACCTGCCGAGCGCCATCAAAGGCTTCAAAGACGCAGCCGGAGGTCCACGATGACGGCGATGGACCGTGAAGATGTTCAGGATTTACTCGTCCGTATCGATGAACGAGTGAAGACAATTCAGGAGGACATCCGTGAGATCAATGTGGTGCGACGCTGCTTCAGCCACGACGTGAAGATTCGGACGCTGGAACGATTGGTCTGGGGCTGTCTGGCAGGCATAGCAGGCATGGGTGCCCGGATGGTCTTTGAGGTCCTCAGGTAGTGGGACTACTCAACGGCTTTCGGCTCTGTCGCTTCGGGCTTGGCAACCTGAGGCTCTGTCGATTCAGGTTTGGTCGCTTGTGGCTCTGCAGATTTGGGCTTGGCAGATTGAGGCTCTGTAGACTCGGGCTTGGCAACTTTCGGCTCGGCGGCTTTGGCCTTGTAGGTCTCGATCATCTCACCGAACACGATAGCGGCTTGCGGGGCACCCTCTGCCTTAGCCAGAGTTTGTGCCCTCCGACCGGACTCTATGGCAGCCTGAAAATTCCCGGCACCAGCGTACGCTTCGCCCAAGAGAGCATACATGCCGCTATCCCTCGGTATCAAAGAAAGAATCCGCTTGTAGTCACTCACGGCACGGTCAAATTGACCCACTTCCATATAGACCGAGGCCCGCGCCATAAGGGCGTCCACCGAGTGAGAATTCAGAGACACCGCCTGGGTCAGGTCGTGAATCGCACGGACATTGTAGCCAAGTTCCATGTGGGCCACGCCGCGATTGTAATACGCTTCCTGATGTGCCGGATTGAGCGCGATAGCCTGGGTGTAATCATGCACGGCATCTTCGAAACGCCCCATGTTGGCGTAGCAGGAACCGCGCATGGCGAGCGCCTCAGAAATGGTGTCGTCCTGATCGAGAACAGCGGAAAAATCTTTGACCGCAGCGCGAAAGTCCCCCCTCCTGAAGAGGATGAACCCGCGCGTAAACCGTGCCTCAACATGGTCAGGCTTGATCTCAATGACCTTTTCCACGTCCGCAAACGCTTTATCGGGACGTCCCTTTTGCAAATACAAAATGGCCCGTTGATAGCGTGCCGTGACCAGATTCGGATCAAGCTTCACGGCCTCATCAAGGTAAGAAAAAGCTGCGTCATCGTCGAGGAATTCCCCGTCATGAAAAAGCTGCATGGCCCTGTCCAGAGCATCGGCAGCTTGTGCTTCATCATGCTGACTTTGTGCCTCCTGGGGAGACATGCCCGAACTCGTTCGGGACGACCCGAAACAGCCCGCCAGCAGAAGCAGGATCGAAATAAATATAACAAGGACGGAATGACGCATTGCATGGGGATACCCGCGTGCGCCCCGTCCGTCAATATAAGGAAAACAAACACGTGAAAAACGAACTCTATACGCCCCGAAAACAGCAGGCCGAAATCGAAACAGGGCTGGCCCGTTTTTCGGTACTGGTTTGTCACCGCCGCTTCGGTAAAACCGCCCTGTCTGTCAACCAGCTTATCAAGGCTGCACATACTACCAAACGCCCGGACTGGCGTGGTGCGTATATCGCCCCACTCTATAAACAGGCCAAAACCGTGGTCTGGGATGAGTTAAAAAAGTACTGCGGACTCGGGACAGATGAGTGCACCGTGAAATTCCACGAAACCGAGTTGCGCGCAGATTTTAAAAATGGCGCACGCATCAGATTATTTGGTGCGGAGAACCCTGATTCCCTACGCGGCATCTATCTGGACGCTGTTATATTTGATGAAGTGGCCCAAATGCCCAAACGTATTTGGACCGAGGTCATCCGGCCCGCCCTGTCGGACCGCAAGGGTTGGGGCATGTTTATCGGGACACCGCGCGGCAAAAACGCCCTCTACGAAATTTGGGAAGACGCCAAACGTGACCCGGACTGGTTCACCGCCCTGTATCGCTCCTCGGAAACCGGCATCATCGACCCCGACGAATTGGCAGCCGCAGCCCGCGAAATGTCACCCGAAGAGTTTGAACAGGAATTTGAATGTTCGTTCACCGCAGCGATCCGAGGTGCATATTTCAGTAAACTTATGGCTGAAGCGGACAAGGATGGCCGAATCACCACCGTCCCTTATGACCCATCTATCCCCGTGCACACCTCCTGGGACCTCGGCATGTCTGACTCCACGTCCATCTGGTTTGTTCAGGCCCGACCCGGCGGTATGTACGGTGTTATCGACTACTATGAAGCAAGCGGCGAAGGACTGGATCATTACGCCAGAATGTTAGACGACAAAGGGTATAAATATGGAACCCATATCGCACCGCATGACATCCGCGTTCGTGAGCTGGGAACGGGGAAGTCGCGGCTGGAAATAGCACGCGGGCTGGGCATTCGCTTCGATATCGCACCCAACATTCCGGTGCAGGATGGCATCAATGCCGTGCGCACCATTCTACCCTCCTGCTGGTTCGACGCCGAACGATGTTCGCCGGGCATTGATTCTCTCAGCCATTATCGTCGTGAATTTAATGAGCATATGAACGACTTCGCCACCAAACCCAAGCATGACTGGACCAGCCATGCCGTGGATGCATTCCGCTATTTTGCCGTCGGTTTTCGCCAGCCGGGTTCCGGCGTGCGCCCCCTCAAAGCAATCAATGACTACAACCCGTTTGGGAGGACGAAATGAGCGTTCGAGAGACAACAACACAACCCGAAACCATGGCCCACTTCCCTGATGACACCTATCGTTGGATTGAGCTGCATGAAGAGGGCGAAATATACGCCCACGCTGCTATCACTGAGCGTGCAGACTTTTTGGAAGCCCACATAACGTTTCAGCGATGGGGGCCGCAGGTGCGACGCTGGGTCAAATATGACCTTGAATGGTTCGTGGAAGAAGCCCGGCGATTGGGAAAAAAACGTCTCGTCGGAATCCGGGCCAACAGCGACGGAGAATTTGACCCAAACCTGTTTCGGTTTGCCAAAATATACGGCGTTACCGAATGCTGTGTGTATCAAACGGTAACCCTGAACGTCGCATAACGACTAGACGCGAAATTTTGTCAAGGGGTCGAAGGCGACTTTTTTGAAAAAGGTTTCACACACATCTAATTATTTTATATATCATATTGGAATTCATGACATTATCTAAATGCACGATTGATGATATTTTTTCCGATATTTCTTGCGAAGAAAATTCTGAGGTGGTATGACTCACGCATGAAAGAATAGTTCAAAGGACCGTTGTATGGCAAATGCTGAGCAACAAATCGGTGTCGTAACCGTCTCCTATGGAACGGCAACGGCTGAAGGGGCTGACGGAGTAAGGGAACTTACTGCGGACAGTCCAATATTCGCTGATGACGTCATCAGCACAGGTGACGCCGGGTCTGCTGTTGAAATCAAATTCACAGACGGCGCACTGCTTTCCCAAGGTCCCAACTCCTCGATAATCCTCGACACCTACGTTTTTGATCCTGACCAATCCACCGGCGAAATGACGGTGAAATTGCTTGAGGGCACCTTTCGTTCGGTCACTGGCGAGATAGTTGACCTGAACCCCGAAGGCTTTTCCCTTCAAACGCCGCTGGCAACCATCGGTATCCGCGGCACCACCACGGGTCACACGATTGGTGCAGACGGGCAAGAAGTCCACGTTGTCGTCGACTTCGTGGATAAACCCGTTGTCATCCGCCCTGTATCCGGCGGCCCCATCCGTGTGATTACTCAAGATGGTATGGGTGTCACTGCGACTTCTTCAGGCATGAGTACTGTTGCCCGGGCCAGCCAATCCCAACTTGCACAATTTGAACAATTATCTTCCCAATCTTTGCAGCAAAATGCACCTACTTATAAAGGAGATGGAGACGAGACTGAAGACGGCGAAGGCAACGATGAGGGTGATGGTGAAAACCAAGGTGAAGGAGAAGGCGAAGGAGATGGTGGCGGTGAAGAAGTGGAACCGGAACCAGAACCCGGGCCAGAACCCGAGCCAGAGCCAATCCCGCGTGGGGAACCTCCTATGCAATTTCTGCCACC
>JAFLJT010000018.1 GCA_022712855.1 Pseudodesulfovibrio sp.
ACAAGGGTTGCGGTCCGTCTTTGGCGGGTACCTTATTTGAGAGAGATTAACGAAGTCAGGAGAATTACAGATGAGCGACGACAAGAAAATTCAGAGTTTGCAGAAAGACGGCGAGATCTTCCAGCCCGACACCGCCATGCAGGATCAGGCATGGATCAAGAACATGGACGACTACGAAGCCATCAACAAGCGTGCTCTTGAAGATCCCGAGGGGTACTGGGGCGAACGTGCCAAAGACCTGATCACCTGGTTTTCCGATTTCGATAGCGTTCTCGAAGCTGACTATGACAAGCCCGAATTTAAGTGGTTCTCCGGTGGTAAGACCAACGTGTCCTACAACTGTCTGGACCGTCACCTGACCGATGGCCGCCGCAACAAAGCTGCTCTCATCTGGCAGGGCGAGCCCGAAGAAGACGTCAAGGTATATACCTATCAGATGCTGCACACCGAAGTTTGCCGCTTCGCCAACGTTCTGAAGAAGAAAGGCGTTAAGCGCGGCGACCGTGTTGCTCTGTACATGCCCATGATTCCCGAACTGTCCATCGCCATGCTCGCGTGTACTCGCCTCGGCGCACTGCACTCCATCGTATTCGCCGGATTCTCTGCTGTTGCACTGCAGTCCCGCATCGATGACTGTCAGGCAAAAGTCCTCGTCACCGCCGACGCCGTTCTGCGCGCTGGCAAGACTATCCCGCTCAAACCCAACGCCAACGAAGCGCTGAAAGACTGCCCCACTGTCGAGCAGTGTATTGTCGTCAAGCGCGGTGGCAACGATGTCGAAATGATCGAAGGCCGTGACTCCTGGTGGCATGACGAAGTTTCCGCCAGCGACATCACCTCCGATTGTGCATATGAAGAGATGGACGCTGAAGATCCGTTGTTCATCCTCTACACCTCCGGTTCCACCGGCAAGCCCAAGGGCGTGCTGCACACCACCGGCGGTTACCTGACCTACGCCGCGCACACCTGCCAGTATGTCTTCGACATGAAAGATGACGATGTTTACTGGTGTACTGCTGATATCGGCTGGGTCACTGGCCACTCCTACATCGTATACGGACCGCTGGCTCTGGGCGCTACCTCCGTCATGTTTGAAGGCGTACCGACCTACCCCAATCCGGACCGTTTCTGGCACATGGTCGACAAATTCAAGGTCAACATTTTCTACACCGCTCCCACCGCTATTCGCGCCCTCATGAAAGACGGCGAAGACTGGCCTGCAAAGCATGACCTCAGTTCCCTGCGTCTGCTCGGTTCCGTTGGTGAGCCCATCAACCCCGAAGCATGGCTCTGGTACCACAACAACATCGGCGCTTCGAAGCTGCCCATCGTTGACACATGGTGGCAGACTGAGACCGGCGGTATCATGATTTCCGCCATGCCGTACGCAACACCGCTCAAGCCCGGTTCCGCGACCTACCCACTGCCCGGTATCTCCTGCAAGGTCGTCCAGAAAGACGGCACTCCGTGTGGTCCCAACGAAGGTGGTCACCTGATCATCGACAAGCCGTGGCCCGGTATGCTCCGCGATGTCTGGGGTGATTCCGCTCGTTACAAGTCCGCCTATTTCGAAGGATTCCCCGGATCCTACGAAGCTGGTGACAGCGCTCGCGTAGACGACGACGGGTACTTCTGGATCATGGGTCGCCTGGATGACGTCATTAACGTTTCCGGTCACCGCATGGGCACCGCCGAGATCGAGTCCGCACTGGTTGCGCACTCCGATGTCGCCGAAGCCGCTGTTGTAGGAATGCCGCACAGCATCAAGGGCGAGACCATTTACGCCTACGTCACCCTGAAGTCCGGCATCGAGCCGTCCGACGACATGGTGAAAGAGCTGAAAATCTGGGTTCGCAAAGAGATTGGCCCCATCGCCACTCCCGAGTTCGTCCAGTTTGCCGACGGACTGCCCAAGACCCGCTCCGGCAAGATCATGCGCCGCGTACTGCGCAAGATCGTCGAAGGTTCCGACGAGTTCGGTGATACCTCCACTCTGGCCGATCCCGGTGTTGTCACCGATCTGGTTGAGGGCAACAAGGATCTCACCAGCTAGACCCGCTTCGAATATTCGATAGACACAAGTCCTCGCACCTGGCGGTGCGGGGGCTTTTTCTTTTGGCCGTAATGAATTATCTCATGGGGGATAAACCTATGGAGATCAGAAATGCTTAAGGAAATAGTTACTCCCTTTGAAGATGGGCAGTGTTTTTTCTGCGGACCGGATAATCCGTCTGGCCTGAAGTTACAGTTTTTTCATGACGAAGAGGCTGGCGAGGTGTCGTGCGAGTATACCCCGGAACAGCGATTTCAGGGTCAGGGGACGGTGTTCCATGGCGGCATGCAGATGGGACTTCTGGACGAAGCCATGTGGTGGACCGGGTTTGCAGAGACGGGCATCATGGAAGCTGTTACAGTCGGGGCGAGCTTTCGTTTTCTCCGCCCGGTATACATTGGTAACCCGGTGACCATTGTGTGCAGGGTGAAGGAACATAATGTTAGGTCCATCAAGCTTGTGGGTGCGATCCTCAATAGCGATGGGAAGAAATGTACCACGGTAAAGGGCGAATACCGGGTTGTTACCAGAGAGCAATACGAAGCTGTTGTGTCTGGGCGGTAGATAGGTTTTGCGCATTGTCAGCGTAAGAGATTCGGGGTACCTATAGGGGACATCCTTTTTGTGGGGAGCCTTGGCGGGCAAGATAAATTTCTATACTGAGTGAGCATGTAATGCGTTTGTTTTTCAAAGGTTTTTCTTGTCTTATCTCCACCTGCCTGCTGACCGTCTTTCTTCTGGCACCCATGGCTCATGCCAAATCCAAACCCTTGGTAGTGTTTGCAAATCCGGGTGGGAAAGGTGATGCCTTTTTCCAATTAATGGATGATTTTATGCAGGCGGCAGCCGATGATCTGGGGTTTGAGTTGGTCGTCTATTATGGCGATCGCAATCATGTTCTTATTGATGAGAACATTGAAACCATCTTCAGCCAAAATCGACTCCCCGACTATTTGATAGGCATGAACGCCCGTGGTTGCGGCGTATCCATGCTGGAGAAGGGCGAAGCCGCGCACGTCAAAAGTATTATTATCAATCAGAGCTTCTTGGGTGAAGAGCGCGACCAAATGCGTAATCCGGGTGAGAAGTACAAAGAATGGCTCTTCGAATACCTTCCTGATGACACCCAGTCTGGCTATCTCCTTGCCAAAAGCCTCATTGAAAAGGCGCTGGCTGATGGACTGGTGGACAAAGATGGTAAGGTTAATATCATCGGTATCAGCGGTCATGATACTTCTGCCGCCTCAATACTTCGTGAAAAGGGTCTGGCTCAGGCCGTAGAAGAGTTCCCACAAGTACAACTCCTGCAAGTTACGCACGCAGGGTGGAAACGTGATCGTGCCCGTGAAATCGCTCAGGGGTTGCTCATACGTTATCCGGACACCACAGTGTTCTGGTCTGCCAGTGACCTCATGGCTGCGGGCATTGCCGACGGTATCCGTGACAGTGGCAAGCGACCCGGTAAGGATATTCTTATTGGTGGCGTGGATTGGGCCAATTTTGCCCTTGATATGGTGGAGAGTGGAGTGTCTACCGTGACTGTGGGCGGCCATTTTATGGACGGCGCATGGGGGCTGGTCATGCTGTATGACCAAATTCATGGTGAAACAGTGCCGACTTTCAGCAACTCGCATTTTTCCAGCATTACGTCGGAAAACGTTGCCTCATATCGGAAAAATATGGCGCCTGAAAACTGGGATAATATCGATTTCAAAAAGTTTTCAAAGTACCTGAATCCGAAGCTCAAGGAATACGACTTCAGCCTTGAAGCCGTACTCAAACAGTTCAAGAAATAACCTGACCTGCATCTCTTCTCTTATTCGGCATTTGCCGCACTCAGCAGGGCTGAGCGCACGGCTTTCATACGCTCTTCGTCCAGCAGTTTCTGGCCGTTCTCGTCGCGTACGTGGAAGATATCCGCAGCCCTGCCCTTGATGGTTGTGATCTTGGCGACGTGGATGGAAATGGCGTTGTCAGCCAATGTCCGGGCGGTATCAAAGAGAAATCCGGTGCGGTCTGTGGCGGCCACTTCAATGACGGAGTAAAAATCACTGGATTCGTTGTCGATGGACACGATGGGTTGCAGCCGAGGGCCAGTGCGGGTCTTTGTGAGTGGTGAATTGCGGCGGTCTTCCAGACGGGAAGCTATGTCGAGTTTGTTAACCAAAGCGTAGTTGATGGAGCGACTGATGCGCGCCCAGACCTCGTCAGCAAAGAGATTCTCTGGCGGCTCGCTGACAGTAAAAACTTCCACAGCAGTGCCATCTTTCCACGTAAAAATATCGGCGGCCAGAATGTCGAGGCCATGCAAGCATATGGCGCCGACAACGGTGGCAAAGAGTCCCGTGCGGTCCAGCGCTGCAATGGTTAGGCGATAGGTTCCCTTTGCTTTCCCCGGTTCGGCCTCTATGAGATTGACCCCTTTCCCGCCAATGGACGACGGCTTGCGGATGCGGTCCTGAGCCACTGCACTCCAGAGCTTTTTGACGAGCCTGATGTGGTTGGCAAGGGTTGGTGGCTCGAGGGCGAGAATGGCCCGTGGCGGCATGGCGTGTATGGCTGCTTCGGTGTATTCTTCGTCCAAATCACTGCACGCTTCCATGACGGCGGCTCGGGAAAGGGTCATCTGTCGGGCTGCATCCGGCTCTGAAAGAGGGCCGTGTTCCAGCAGATGGCGTACCTTGAAATAGAGTTCGGCAAAGAGTGACTGGGTCCATGAATTCCAGGCGCGTGGCCCTGTTGCCATGGAGTCGGCCACGGAAAGAAGGTAGAGCATATCGAGGCGTTCCAGAGAACCTATATCCCCCGCAACCTCGGCGGCTACACGTTCGTCTGACAGATCCCGTCGGGTGGCTGCTTTGGGGATAAGCAAATGGTATTGCACCAAAAATGCGACGTCGTCGATGGTCTCTTTGTCCTGCCCGTAACGGGCGAGCACTTCACGGGAGATGGCGGCCCCGGCAGTGGAATGGTTTGCTTCGCCCTTGCCAAGATCATGGAAAAATCCAGCCAAAATCAAGCGCTTTGCGTGCGGGACACGAGCCGCGATTTCTCCGGCCCAATCTGTGGCCTTGTTCAGGAAATATGAGAGCTGCGCGATCGCCGCCAGCGTGTGCCGTCCCACAGGGTGGACGTGGTAATCGTTGAATTGAATGAGGTGTTCCACGTCGCCAAATTCAGGAAAAATGGCCGGGAGAAGGCGCGTTTCCAGCAGCCCATCACAGGCGGGGCCAGCATGGGGGGCCATGAAAATTTCCACCAAGGTTGCGAGCGTTTCCGATCGATCAATAAGCTGGCTGGCAAACCGTCCGGGATTCTGCCGGATAAGGCGGCGGGCACGCCATGTTAAAGGCAGGCCACAGCGGGCAGATTCGAGAAAAGCACTGAGTACATTGTCCGGTGTGGCTGCTGCCTGGGTTTGGAAATAGATACCCTCTGCTCCGCAGCCGATATTCCGGATAGTCGGGCAGGCGGCTTGCGCACGGGGAGCCGGGAAACCTTCCTGAAACAACGCTTCACGCATGGCTTTGATGCGCGTCATGGCCTGATGAAGGCGGGAGAGGAAAAATTCCACCCCTCGGCCCATGGCCTCGGGCGAAGCGTCTTGAGAGGCGAATCCCATGAGCCGCGCCGTTGGTGGCTGGAGATCAAAGAAAAGTCGATCATTTTTTCGCCCTGCAGCGAGGTGCAGGGCCGTACGAACCCTGTTGAGAAAAGCCTGATCATCGCGCATGCGGGAAAGTTCTTCGGGCAGGAAGACAGGTTTGCGACCGCTTGCCTCCATAATGCGGGAGAGCCAGAAGACCTGTTGGCCGTCTCGCAATCCGCCAAGACCGTTTTTCAATTCCGGCTCCAACATGCCAGTGGCATCGCCGTATTGTTTCCCTCGCCCCTCATTGTGTTCCAGCAAACTTTTGGCAAAAACAGGCCCTTTTTTCTTGAGCACTTTTTTTCCAAATGTTTCCTGAAACGTCTGAAAGACATCAGCATCACCCGCCAGAGGGCGGGCATCCATCAGCGATGCGAGAACCTGAAAATCTTTTTTTGCCAGAGAAATACAGTCTGAAACCGTGCGAACGCCGTGGCCAAGGTCGAGGCCGAGGTCCCACAGGGGGAAGAGGAGTGTCTTTATGAACTGCTCGGCTGCACGAGGGATACGGCGTTTGAAGAGCAGCAGAATATCGATGTCAGAGCCGGGGCAGAGCCTGCCGCGTCCATATCCGCCGACAGCGACAAGGGTGAAGGCAAATTTTTGCAGGCCCGCTTCAATGACTCGCTCTTCGAAATATTGGTCCACCAGATGGGTGTATTCCCATGCAAAGCCGCCAACAGAACCGTTTTTGGCGCGTTCCCACAGGGAGAGCTTGGACTCTTTGAGTCGTTTGGCGGAATCGGGAAGATGGCTGTCTGGCTGCATGGTGAAAGCTTATTGTGTTGGGATCGTTCTGACAAGGTCTACCAAAAATGAAGCGACCAGAACCTCAGTGTTGGGGAGATTCCGGTCGCTCCTCGCCGAACCCTGGGGAAGGCTGGCAAGCCGCTTAATGCGGCTATTTGAACGGTCGAAGATGCTCGGGACTCTCAACCGTCACATGACTTCGACCAACCCTGCCCGGCTGGATGGAACCGGGCAGGGTGAGTGACATTGTTAAATGGCTTCTTCGCCAGTTTCGCCTGTGCGGATACGGACAACTTCATCCACTGGGGAAACGAAGATTTTGCCGTCGCCAACCTGCCCGGTTTGGGCTGCTTTGGTGGCAGCGGCGACAACTTCGGAAGCGAAGTCGTCTTCTACGACCACGTCGATTTTTATCTTGGGGACAAAGTCCACCTGATATTCGGCGCCGCGGTAGACTTCCTTGTGACCGCCCTGGCGACCAAATCCTTTGACTTCATTAACAGTCATGCCCTTGACGCCGATGCCGGACAGGGCCGTCTTGACCTCGTCGAGCTTGAACGTGCGGGTGATTATTTCTATTTTTTTCATTTCTTTATCTCCTTACGGGCGGATTACCACTGGTAGCCAGTTTCCGAATGCTCTGCGATGTCCATGCCTCTGTCCTGTTCTTCGTCGGTGGCCTTAAGACCGATGGTCTTGTCCACAGCTTTGAAGATAATGAAGGTCATGACGAAACTGAAGCCCCATGTCGCGACGACAGAGACAAACTGAATCCACAGCTGTTCCGCGTTGCCTGCGATGAGGCCTTCCGCGCCAATGGTGGCGAAAACGCCTGTTGCCAGTGCGCCGAATGTGCCGCCAAGGCCGTGGATACCGACGACATCAAGAGCATCGTCGTAGCCAAGCTTGTTCTTGAGCATGATGCCGCCGTAGCAAATGAAGCCAGCGCCAAAGCCGATCACGATGGCCCACATGGGGGTGACGAAACCAGCAGCCGGGGTGATGGCGACCAGTCCAGCGACTGCACCGGATGCAGCGCCCAGCGTCGTTGCTTTGCCGCCGTGCGCCCATTCAGCCACGAGCCAGGACAATGCCGCAGCAGCGGTTGCCATGTGGGTGGTGACGAATGCGTTGGCAGCAATGCCGTCAGCAGCCAGAGCAGACCCGGCATTAAAACCGAACCAGCCGAACCAGAGGATGCCAGCGCCAAGGATGGTCATGGGCAGGTTGTGGGGGATGAACGCGGTGGAGCCATGTCCTTTGCGTTTACCTATGAGGATACAGCAACACAGGGCCGCGGCACCGGAACTCATGTGAACAACTGCGCCGCCCGCGAAATCGAGTGCGCCCATCTCGCCCATCCAGCCGCCGCCCCAGACCCAGTGGCACAGGGGAGCGTAAACAAGGAGCAGCCAAAGAGCGGAAAAGACCATAAATCCGCCAAATTTCATGCGCTCGGCAAAAGCACCGGAAATGAGTGCAGGCGTGATGACCGCGAACATGCACTGGAAAATCATGAATGTCAGATGTGGCAGATTCTCAGCCGGAGAACCGGCGTTGTCCATGCCAACGCCGTTGAGGAAAACGAAGTCCAGGCCGCCGATGAGGCCGCCAATGTCAGTACCAAAGGCCAATGAGTAACCACATATCGCCCACAGGACGGAAACCAGTCCGAGCATGATAAAGGACTGCATGATGGTTGCTAAAACGTTTTTCGAGCGGACCAGACCGCCATAGAAAAGGGCCAGACCCGGGGTCATGAACATGACCAGAGCCGCACAAATAAGAATAAAAGCATTATCTACAAAATTCATTTCATACCTCCGATGCCCCTTATTGCAAAAGAAGGGCCAACTTTTTAGGCCCGTAATCCCACGTTTTCTACAAAAAAGTATGTAATCAGTTTTACAATTCTGCAAAAAAACACAGGAATATACCAATATTGTAAAATGTGGTCATTAAAATATTTAAGGGGTATTGTGAGGGGAGTATGGAGAAATGCATGTTTTGGGCGCAAAAAGTGTCCAGATTTGACCGATGAGCCTGTGGTGATTAGTATATAGGTAAGTTGTGTCTTACGGCTCAATCACTGAGAGGCTGAAAGGAGGGCATTATGATGACCCGAATGAAGAATGCCGCTATCGTTTTCACTTGTCTCGCCATTGCAGTTATCGCTGCGCTTTCTCTGGATTATACCGATACATATGTGGCTGGTCGCTTTAACAAGGCGTTGGCTGCACAGCAATATGAAGTGGGTTCACCATTTTCGTTGGATGCTTTCCTTGAATATTATGATTGGGATCATGTGTATGTCATCACACCCGGTATACCTCGCCCGGAGCTGAAGACGCAGTTCGGCATGTCGTACAGCCACATGGCGGATGATGGAGGATCATGGCGTCTGCTTTTTGTGAAGTCGTATTACGTGGTGGCGGAAATAAATATTCAGCGCAGTGATTTGGAATATCCACGTGATCTGGCGCAGGAATCCTTTGAGCGTTGGGCTGCCATTGTCGAGATCATGGACGATGGTGATGGCTACCGCATGGACTTTGTGGGTGAGTAGTGGTTTCTTTTTGAAGAACGAAGCGAAGAGAGAAGCATAAGAGATAGTGAAGCCGCCTTCGGCGGATTTTGGAATTGTAAGACCATTTCGCCTTAAAGGGGCGACTTCATTTTTGGTTAGCCCCAAAAAGGAAGCAAAAAGCGCTTTTTTTGGAGTGTGATCGTGCTCGCGATGGGCAAGAGCCAGTACTGCGGCTCCACTGTCCGAAACGAATGATCTGCGCCGCAGATATGTCTCGGCCTACACTACGCCGCTGGCAACTGGCTCTAACCCCCGCGATCAATTGCGGGGCTCCGTTTGTAAGGACCGAGTTGGTAGCCTTGTCTGGATACGAAAGGCACGAACTGCCGAGTTTAGATCGTACTCATTGACTTCAAAGGGATGCACTAGCCCTTTTTAGCAAGGCTTAGAAGCTGACAAAGGAGTGGAGGCGGCTCCACTACCGAGATACGCATGATCTCGGACGGCCAACAATTGTATTGATTTGCACTCCGTCCCACACTCCGACGATGGAGCCTCCACTGCTTTGATCAGATTCTTGATCTGCTAAAATAAGGCGGTAAAGCCAAGGTAAGGGGGTTTTTTTCGTCCCTTTTTTTGCCCCAACACAAATCCGCAGGACAGCGGATTTGAACGTTGCGGTCCTCCGCATCGCCCCGAAGGGGTGAGTCCCAGGACGGGGCGAATTCAAAAAACGGACCGCCGTCCGCGAAGGACATGGAGGTTTTGAAAAGCTAAGCTTTTCAACTGGCGTTGCTCCGTCCGGAGCTT
>JAFLJT010000121.1 GCA_022712855.1 Pseudodesulfovibrio sp.
TTGGCTCATTGAATCCTCCTTGGAGATGTGCCTTACTTCACCATACTCGAAATTTCGCTTTAGGGTCAATACGGGTTTTGCTTTTTTACTCATATTATCACGTCTCGCTGGGAACCCTTGGTATTGGCGCATTTTTCGCCCGTATTGGGTGCGAACTTGCTTGAGTTCAGGCAATATCGTGCGTAGGGTCCGCCCCAACCCGTTGGTAATCAATATGACCGACGGCAAGGAGAACCATATGATCACGGTTAATTTAGAACCGGACGGCAAAGTTATCGAACTGCGCAGAACACGAAGCGTGCTCGGCGCATTAAACAAGCTAAAACTTCGCTCCACCATGGCTATTGTCGTGCGCGAAGACGAATTGCTCACTGCAGACCGCAAACTTTACAACGGTGACACCATCATGGTCCGCAAAGTCACCTCTGCCGGTTAAGGGGGCGCGTCATGAAATGCCAACGCTGTAAAAAGCTCGCCTGTGTCGCCCTGCCCAGCCACCACGCCGGATTCTGCAAGGATTGTTACCCACTCTTTTTCACTCGTCAGGTTGAAACCGCCATCCGGCGCGAAAAGATGTTCACCCATGACGACCGCATCCTCGTTGCCCTGTCCGGCGGCAAGGATTCGCTGGCCCTCATGCTTGAACTCAAGCTGCAAGGTTACGATGTCACTGGTCTGCACATTGACCTCGGCATCCCCAATTCATCCGAAGGCGCACGCAGCAAAGTTGAAAAATTCTGCGACGCCCATGACCTCAAGCTCGATGTTTTCGAGATGGAGAAATGGGGCCTGCCTATCCCGGACGTCAAACAATACATTGACCGCCCGGTCTGTTCGATCTGTGGCAAAATGAAGCGTCACCACTTCAATCGCATCGCCCGCGAAGGCGGCTATGATGCCGTCGCCACAGGCCATAACCTCGATGACGAGGTCGCACGCCTGTTCGCTAACACCCTGAGATGGGACACGGCATATCTGTCGGATCAGGGCCCAACCCTGCCCGCAGCCGAAGGTTTTGTGCGTAAGGTCAAGCCGCTGTTTCGACTTTCAGAATTCGAGACCGCCAACTACTCGTTCTTGAAGGGTATCGATATTCATTCTGCGCCCTGCCCTTACTCCACAGGCGCGAGTTTCACGAACCATAAGGAACTCTGGGGCGAGCTTGAATTCCGCAGCCCCGGCCAGAAATTCCAGTTCTACAACGGCTTCATGCAGCGCGGAAAAGCTGCATTCGCCAATCTTGAAAAAGAAACGGGCGCAACGCTACACCCGTGCGACACCTGCGGCTCCCCCACCAGCGTGGGCACATGCTCGGTCTGCCGCATCAAGGCATCCGTTGCCGTGAAAAAAGCTGAATGGCTGTCCGAAAGCGAATATGAAGCCGCAAGGGCAAGGGCATAATCCATCATGACCACCCCGAAGATCACCGTCACCCTGCCCTGCTACAATTGCGGGGATACGGTGAGCCAGGCTCTCGATAGCCTGCTCGCCCAGACCAGCACGGACTTTGAGGTGGTCGCCGTTGATGACGGCAGCACAGATAAAACTGCGGGAATTCTGGCCGAATACGCACGCCGGGATTCCCGCATTCGTACTTTCACCATCGAACACGGCGGCGTCATCGCAGCGGCCAACGCTGGCATCGAGGCCGCCAAAGGCCAATACATCGCCCGCATGGACGCTGACGACGAGGCCCTACCCAACCGCCTTGCGGCACAAACTCACTTGCTAGATGAAAACCCGGATATAGGTTTAGCCGGATGCCGCGTTCGCTTCGGCGGTTGCCGAGAAAAATGTCGGGGTTATGCCCATTATGTGGACTGGACGAACACCGTCCTGACCCATGAGGCCATCAGCCTGCATCGGTTCGTTGAGTTCCCGGTGCCGAACCCGTCGATCATGTACCGTCGCGAATGCATCGACAAACACGGCCCCTACATCGACGGAGATTTCCCGGAAGATTACGAACTGCTGCTCCGCTGGCTCGAAGCAGGCGTGAAGATGGCAAAGGTTGATGAAGAACTGCTCATCTGGAACGACCCACCGACCCGGCTGTCGCGCAATCACCCGCGCTACGATGTCAGTGCATTTTACAGCATCAAAACCGAATACCTCGCCCGCTGGCTTGCGCAAAACAACCCGCACCACACAACGGTCCACATCCTCGGCTCAGGCCGTACCACCCGCAAACGCGCAGACCTGCTCCTTGCCCACGGCATCGAGTTCGCCGCCTATTACGACGTAGACCCACGCAAAATCGGCCACCGAGTCAACGGCGTCATGGTCATCGACCGAAACGACATCCCCCCAGTCGGGGAAGGATTCTGTATCCCCTACGTCGCCAGTCGCGGCGCACGGGAAGATATCGCGGAATTTCTGAAAGGTCGCGGGTATGTTCTGGGGCGGGATTATATTCCTGCTGCGTAGCTGCTACAATCCAAGCTCAATCAAGTCTTCAACTATGATCTTCGCAGCCCTGAGCGCTGCGCCGGGATTCCCTACCATGGTGCGGAGTTCTATCAACTCGCCCTTTGCTCCAGCGTAGGCTTCTTTATCGTCGAGCCATATGCGGGCCGCTTTGGCCAACTTATCCGGGTTTGCATCTTCCTGAATGAACTCAGGGTAGACTTCCCGGCCCATGATGAGGTTTGGCAGGCTGGCGAACTCTACATTGATGAGCAGTCGGCCAAGGAAGCCCGAGAACTTTGAGAGCTTGTAAGCCACAAGGGTTGGCGTGCCGATGAGTGCTGTTTCAAGCGTCACGGTACCGGATGCGGCAAGAAGGAATTTGCAAGAGCGAAAGACTTCATAGCGGTTGTCAGAATCCACACACGAGATGGGAATATCGTCCGGCCATTGGGCGAAAAGCTGTTCTTTCTCACGTCCGGGCGCACAGACCATGACGTATCTGAGATCGGGGTAATCCTTCTGGAGCCGCTTGGCGGTCTCTGCAAAGATGGGGAGCAGCGTGGATATTTCCTTGCTCCGACTACCGGGCAAAAGACCAATAAGATTCTCATCCACATCAATGGCGTCGAGCTTTTCCAGCGGCAATACATCCATGAGAGGATGGCCGACATAATCGACTTCTACACCGAATTTCTCGTAAAAATCTTTTTCAAACGGCAGGATGCAGATGACTTTGCGCACATGCTTGCGCAGGAAATGAACTCGTCCAGAACGCCAGGCCCAGATTTGCGGACTGATATAGTAATAGACCGGGATGCCAAGCTTTTTAGCGATCTTGGCAACACGAAAGTTGAACTCAGGGCAATCCACGAGAATTATGGCGCGGGGTTTGACCTCGGCTAGAACGCGTTTCACTTCGCGCAGGAGCTTAAGAATACGCGGTAGGCCCGCGAAGATTTCCGTGAACCCGACAAGCGAAATTTGCTTCATGTCGTAAAGGGCTTTCATGCCCTCGGCTTCCATGGCCGGGCCGCCCATACCTGTGAACTCGGCGTCCGGGTGAACTTCCTTCAAGCGCTTGATGAGTTCCGCGCCGTGCAGGTCGCCGGAAGCTTCGCCGACATTCAGCCATATAGGTCCGTGTGGATTTCCTGTTTGCATAGGAGTTTACTACCGTATGTACGGCTTACTCGCAAGATCGACGGAGAGTGCTGTATAATTGCCCGCTGGCGTCGTTGCTTCAAAAGCTTCAACCCCTAACGTACAGGAAGTACGCGTCGGCCTTGAACCTTTTTCGCGCCTAGCCAGCGAACAATTCTACAGCACTCTCAAAGAAAACATAAAATCTGAAAGAGCAGAGTCCCCCTAACACACCTCTACATAGCAATAAAAGCAACTAGCCTAGACGTTTTGCGTTGTTTTCCGTGCAATGAGTACGAAAGATTCGCTTCTGCGGTTGCACATCTGTAACTAAGCGCGTAAAAATGCGAACGCATCTACGAACATTCGAACCGTATTTCAAAACATTCGAACGAAGGACATATATCATGATGAAAGTCGGAGTTGTCGGTTTGGGCTGGATGGGCCGTGTCCACCTGCGCAATTACACCGAAATGGCTGATGTGGAAGTGGTCGGCGT
>JAFLJT010000302.1 GCA_022712855.1 Pseudodesulfovibrio sp.
GCTTGTCTTCCGGTGAATCATACGCCTTGTTGATCATATCAAAAAACGTTTTGTGTTCGTTGTCAATACGCTCAATTCCGACCGAATAATTATGATCCCACAGTAATAGCGGCATGGTCATTCCCCATAAATAGAGTGTTATTTGAGTCCTTCAAAATGACAAATAGCGTATTTGAAGTTTTATAACCATTATTATGAGGCAACAACTGAGGAGTCTTTGTGTCGTGCGATCACAGCGTCTTTTTGTACCCATAGACTACATACGTAGGATCGCTAACACCGCGTGTTTCTAGGAAAAGTGGGTCATTGTTCGGACGCCAGTCATTGCGCGTGGACAGTGTGCCTGCGTTGGCATCGAGCCCGGCCTGACGCAGATAATCCAGCACGAGTCCCATGTGTTCGAATTCATGCATATCGGTCCAACCGTGGACGACCCTTGTTCTGTCATAATGGTTGGTGAAACCGATAATGATGATGCCGTCTGGCTTGAGATGCTGACTGATAGTCTGCAAAAAGCTGACGGGATCGGCCAAATACTCAATGTACTGGGTGCAGACCACGGCATCGTATTCGCCTGTTGGCTGTGGTGGAGTGTCCACAGAAAGGGTGAGCACACGCATGTCCGGCTTCAAGAACCTACTATGTGCGCGATCAAAATTATCTTTTGCTGTGTCGTCAATGCGTGGTGCAGAGAAGGGCGCGTCACTCTCATTATTGCGGTCGAAAAATCCAGAGAGGAAAAAGTCGGTGGGCTGGCCGTTCAATGCGGTCTGCATTCCCGGCCCCCAGTCACAGGTGGTTTCTCGCCAATGGGATAGCGAACCATAGGTACTTCTTTCACGCTTTTCTGCGTATTGAATTGTCGCTTTGATAGTGATGGGAATGTTCGCCAGCGGATGGTTGCAATCGGCAGTAAAGCGCTCTTCATTCAGCTCAACCAGCCGGAATGGAGTCAACGTACTCGGATTAATATTGCGCAACCCGTTGATGTGCCCTTGCGGATAGAAGCGGCCTAGCCTGGGGATGATTGGCTGTCCGCACATGGTTTTTTTGCGCAGTCGATCCACATCAAGGGTACGCACGTTTTTGTCTTTATGGCGTGGGATGCACAGGCGCGGTTCGTAGCTGAAAGTGACAGAATCCCCAGCCTGTTTGCCTTCCAAGGCATCGCGCATACCACGGGGAAAGATGTCGTTGACCGGATTGAATTTGCGGCCAAGGAACCATTCTTCGTGCGAGATTCCATCTTTTTCCCAAGATACCGTAAATTCCAGTGCGCCAATAGCAGCGTTATTGAAGATAGTCATAGCTCCTATGGTACTGTTTTTCCCAGCAAGAGCAAGGTGGCGCAGCAGTGATTACCCTTGACACCCCGTGAGCGTGGATGAATAGTTTATCGATCTTTTTGAGATCGTTACTTGCAATCGACAACCGTGGGCACATCAAGCATGCAACAGCGCCTTGCCGTCATCATACTTCACTATGGCAAACCAGAGCTGACCGCTCGGCTGCATCGTCAGCTCCTGGCCTCGGACCCCGACTGGCCCGCGCTGTTTGTGCTGGATAACAATGCACCTCAGCCGTACCCGGATTCGTGGGAGCGGTTGCCTGAGAATCGATACTGGGCCGGGGCGCTGACCTACACTCTGGATCGATTGGAGAGCGAAGGTTTTACCCACGTTTGGTTTTTGAATAATGACCTCTATTTTTCCGCCAAGCCCCCTATCTTGAAAACAGCGTGGCAACGTATGCTCCGTATGGAAAAAACGCTGGGGCCCATCGGCATATATTCCCCGTCGACCATGCATAATCCCTATCATCCGCAGATGGTCGTCAATGAACAATACCAATACCGCCGCGTCGCTTATGTCGATGGTATAGCACCACTTATCAGCCTCGAATGTATCCGCTCGATCGGGGGAACCGACTGCGCGGACAATGAATATGGCTATGGTGTGGATGTGGCTCTTTCTTTGGCTGCGCATCAAGCGGGCTGGCCTGTCGTTGTGGATCATCAGGTCTGTATCAAGCATATTTACCACAGCACTGCCCGCACCATTGATGGCTTTATGGAGAAGGCCGCGCAGGCCGAAGACGCTTATATGCGCCGAGTTGTCGGCGATGACTGGCGTGCTGTGATCGACAGGGCGAAAGCGGAATATATCGATTCCGATTCCATGTAATTAAGTGTTGTGAGAGGAGAGCCTGCGGGCTGTCTGCGTTAGTCTTCGTAAAGCTGTTCAGCCTTGCGACGAATATCTGCGCGTGCTGCTTCGTGGGCAAATGTCCGAATTTGTTCCCATCCCCCATCTTCGTGCTTGGCCTTGAGCTTGCTGTGGTTCGCCACACCGTTGAAGTATGCCATGCCTCCCTGTTGGGAAAGCTTGCCGCTTTGTTTCATGTGGCGGACTGCCAGATGGCCCTGATACACGGCTTTCTTGCCGTTGAGGAGCATCCGAAGGTCGTGGTCAAAGTCGTCGAATTGCGAGGGTGAAAGGGCGATGTCGAAACCGCCGGATTCGAGCAGCGTGTCGGTTCGGAACAGGTGACAACAGCCCGTTACCGAGGCGCAGGGCCGAAGGAAATCGAACCCGCCTGTGTCGAACGTCTGATGATGGAGATCGCTGGTTTCGCCGACAGGGAATACGCCATCTTCGGCATAGTCCGGTCTGGGATGCAGGTCGGCATTCTGGATGACATGGGGAAATTGTGCGTCGATGACTTTGCAGCCCCAGACGCCCGCATCTGGGTACGCTTCCACAGCCGCGCCGAGTCGGCCAAGCCAGTCATGAGGCACCATGGCGTCGTCATCGAGGTAGATGGACCACGGGCGCTCTGCGGCTCCCTGCGTGTGCATGAGCCAGTTGCGAGCCGCCGGGGCGCCAATGTTGATGGGGAGTGAAATAGTGTCGAATCTGTCTGTGCCAAACTGCTCCTGCCATTTTGCAAGCACACCCTGCGTATCGTCCTCACTGCCGTTGTCGAGGACGGTGAGGTGGGCGTTGTCCAAAGCGGTGTCGGCCAAGGTTCCCAAGGCCTGATCCAGCTCATTCGCTTTATTGAAAGTATACAGAAATATGTTCACAGGCCCATCAAGGAACGAAACTTTCTGGTCCAGCCCATGGGTGACATCGTGTACTTTAAGTAGCGTAGAAACGTCCCAGGGGCGGCCAGCAAGGGCGTCGTGCCACACGGCGAGTGCCTGATCGCGATTTCCCATTCGGAGTTCGCATTCAGCGATCCGGTTCAGCACACCGGAGAGGGGCAGGATGGGGAGAAGGGCGCGGCAACGGTCTCGTGCCTGCTCAATGTCGCCGAGCATTAATTCCACACCGGACAGTGTGTATTCGATAGCCGGACGGATGTTCTCCGGCCAGGGAGATTCAAGAAATTGTTTGGCCCATTCCAATGGGCGAAGCGTCAAACCGAGTTCAACGGCCCGTTGCAGGAGGAAGAGCGAACACTCTTTCCCGGCGAGTTTGTTTTCGAGAACAGAGAAAAGTTGGTCTATTTTGGCTTGCTCTTGAAGTCGCTGTATATAGGAATCAGGCTGCCATGCTTTGGCCAGACCTTCGAGAACGGTGCGCAGCCCCGGTTCATTGCTTTCCGGCAGAAAGGCGAGAAGCTGTCCGGCCAGCATACCATCCAGCGGGTCGGCTTCCCATGCGGCCAGAAGCATTTCTGCCCCCAACTGCACATTGCCGAGCTGCATGGCGGTCCGGGCCAGCCCGGTCAGATGCATTTTCCCCACCGTGCCGGGGAGCATTTTGCTTTCCAGCGTGGCGGGCAGTGCGTCCCAGTCAAATTTCATACAGTTCCTTGTCAGGTGTTCTCAGCAATTCATCGGTTTTTCAGACGATCAAATAC
>JAFLJT010000019.1 GCA_022712855.1 Pseudodesulfovibrio sp.
AGAGGGACAACCCTTTCCAAAGGGTTTCCCTCTTCCCTTCCCCCCGGCCGCCGGAGGCATCTAAATCTTACTACAAATAGTAGGCACGGCTTCGGTGAGGAGGCCTCGGAGTGCTTCGGCCATGATATCTGTTTCGCTGCCGTATCCTGGCACGACGACGTCTTCGACTTCGCTGGTGTACTTTTCTGTGTGTATTATCTGGCCCGCTTTTTCGACCATGATCTTGACGGTGACCTTTCCTGCGTAGGTTGTTGTTCCGGTCTGATTGAGAGTGAGGTCGAGCACCTCGCCAGTGATGAGCGGCAGGTCGCCGGGCGTGACGGTGGAGGTGCGGTACTTGGGCTCGCAACCAGCGGCTTTGAGTTCGTCAAACAGAGCCCAGCCTACCCAGTCGGCAACGTCGGAGAGTGTGGAGATGGACGCACCGCTGTTGTCTTTGCCAAGGTTTTTGGCAGGACGATTGTCTGCGAATTTGAAGACGATGATTTCGCCGGAACAGGGGGCTGTGGTTTGGCCGATGGCGTAGGTGAGCTTGACCGCGTTACTTTTGTTGCAGCTGACAGCTACGGTGAGAGTGAGGCAGAGGATTGCCAGAAGGCATATTTTTTTCATGTGAGCAGGTATTGTCTTTTTCATTATATCTTGTCGCCTTCGGGTTCGGGCAGGTTGCGTTGCATTTGTTCGTCGAGTTCCATTTCCATCTTGTCGAGCAGCTTTTTGGTGATGTCGAGGAGCCGATCAAGGTTCTCGTTGACGAAAGACTTGGCCTTCATGTCGAGTTCGTCATCAAGCTTTTCCCCCTCGGTGAAGGGCGCGGGCTTTGGCGTGTCCAACGCATCGGCCCGATGCTTTTCCACTTCGATGAGCGTCCGGATGCCTTCCAGACTTTTGCCGAGCATGGCAAGTTCCTTCTTGAATGTGACTTCGCGGGCCTGTGCTTCGAGCTTGAGCGCCTTGACCTCGGCTTCGAGGGTGGCCAGCCGTTCAGGGTCGGAAGAAACCTTGTCAGAAGAGCAGCCGGGCAGGACGAGCGCCAGTGCGAACAGGAGCGACAGCACGGTGTATTGTATGGTGGTCTTTTTCATACCCGATCTGTTACCATACGCGTGAGCCAACTGACAATCCATTCCATTGGCCTGACGACCCGAACCTTGATTTTATGGGCCAAGTCCGTACAATGCTCAAGGTTGAATTATTATGATCGTTCGTGATTGAGAAGGAAGAGACATAACCTATGAAATTTATTCGTATACTGGTCCTCACGCTGATTGTTGGCTGCCTGTTTGGTACGGCTTGGGCCTCTGATTATGTCACGGCCAAACCGCCCACGAGCTTTCGAGGCTTGAGTTGGGGAACACCGCTGGCCGATATCCCGGACCTTCTGGCCGTGAGTGACCCGGGATTTAAAAATACATTTTTCAGGAAAGACGAGCGGCTGACCTTTGGTGACGCCGAGATTGTGTCCGTGGCGTACTATTTTCGCGAGGACAAGCTCTACCGGGTCGGCGTGGCGTTTTCTGGCCGGGCTAACCAATTTCTTCTCAAGGAGCGGCTGTTGCGTCTTTATGGACGAGGTCGTGGTGTGGGCCAGAAGTATGGTTGGATGTGGTCCGACTTTTCGGTGGAGATCAATTACGATGATGATGCCAAAGGTGGCGGCCTATTCTACACCTACGAAGGTCCGCTCGATTAATCTTTTTACGAGAACCAGCAGAGAATTATGGCAGACGACAAACGGCCCGTGCATAAGCTGAAGACGCGGTATAAGCTCTTCTACATACTCAGCGTTGTTGCGCTGGCCGTGTTGTTGTGCGCTAATTTCGGCCTCATCTATACCTTGATGATTACGCCGCCCGAGAACCCGGAAGTTTTGATGAAGTTCGTCTACCTGCTCATGGTGGCCGGATTTTTTATTCTTGCGGCTCAAGCACTGCTCATTTTCACTCGTTTTATCGCCATGCTCAATAAAGAGAGTGAGGCCATGGAAAATATGACCGAGCAGCTTGAGCAACTGGCCGTGCATGATGACCTGACCAAGGTCTATAATCGATATAAATTTGAGGCCGTGGCCGAACGGGAACTTGAAAATGTCCGACGTTATTCCAGCGAATTGTCCGGGATCATGTTTGATATTGATGACTTCAAGGTAATAAATGACGGACACGGCTACCGCATGGGCGATAAACTTTTGGCGAATCTGGCCCGGTTTGTGAGCGGCAAGCTCAGGAATACGGATTATGTCTTCCGCTGGCGAGGCGGTAAGTTCATCATACTTGCACCGCATACCGACGTGGACAAGGCGGCCATCGTGGCGGAAAAGCTGCGACAGATCGTGGGGCACAAGTTGTTCGGCGGCAAGATCCGCATGACCCTTTCTTTGGGGGTCGTTCAAGGTGGAACAGAAGATACCATGGATACTTTTCTCTACCGCCTGCAGTCCGCGCTGACAGGTGCCAAGAATCAGGGAAAAAACTGCGTGGTGGTCTTACGCAATTGATAGTGGCCCTGTTCAATCTTCAAAGATAGTAATGGAAATAACTTGTTGGCAGGGTTAGGCTGTGCTTGCTCTGCACGACTGATTCCGCCGCCAAACCGTGAGACTGTATGTCCAGAACAATGAAGGAATTTATTAAACTCTATGGACCATTGGTCCTGGGGATTATTATTGTCTCAGCCTGGTTTCTCCATTCCCGCAATCAGAATTATCAAGAAATAGTCAGCGGACGTCAGGGAGCCACGGTTGCTCTCGGTGCGCGCATTGTGACCCGCAATCTTGCGGATCATGCTTCTGATGCCCAGTTTCTGGCCCGTCTGGTGGCCCGGAGTCTGGTCGATGATGGCGGCATGAACCTTCGCCATGTCGAAGATGCCTTTTCCGATTTTTCCCGAAGCCGTAGCGTGTATTTTCAACTCCGTTTCCTGGACGAATCCGGTGTCGAAAAGGTTCGTGTGGACCGTTCATTTGCCGGTCCGGTGATCAGCCAGGAGAGCGCCTTGCAAGACAAGGGAGGGCGCTATTATTTCAAGGAATCCATGCGGGCTGGAAAGAACGATGTGTACATTTCCAACTTTGACCTGAATGTCGAGCATGGACGTATCGAAATTCCGTATCGGCCCACGTTGCGATATAGCTGTCCGGTTGTGGATAACGCCGGGGTCAAACGCGGTGTTGTTGTTCTCAATTATGACGGTGGTTATTTGCTCAATCAGATCAAGGTTCAGGCCGAAGCGGGGGGCGGAGTCACCATGCTTTGCAACGGCGAGGGATTCTGGATGCTGGGTGCGAAAGTAGACGATGAATGGGGCCATATTGTTGAAGATGCCAAGGAAGCATCCATGCCCAATCGTTTTCCTGTGGCATGGGAAGTAGTTTCACGGGCTGATAAAGGGCAGGTGGTCACGGATCGCGGACTTTTTTCCTTTGACACGGTGGGCATTATTCCCGGCGAGGTTATGAGTGATGTTCCTCCTACGGTGGAGGCAGCCGGGAGACGGTGGAAAATTCTTACATGGGTACCGAGTGCAAAGCTCCGCGTCCCGTGGATGACGCTCTATGTCTTTCTGATCTGCATGTTTCTGGTGCTACTGAGTGTTGGTTGCTGGCATCTGGCGAACTATCGTGTTCATCAGGACGAGGTCGAGACGAAGTTACGAGAGACAGAAGAACGAACCCTCGCGATCAGTCAGTCTTCTCAGGATGCCATTGTCATGATTGATGGGCAGGACTTGATCACACATTGGAACCCTGCGGCAGAAGCGTTATTTGGGTTCAAACGTGATGAAGTGATGGGGCAAAAATTACACGAACTGTTGGTTCCTGACTCCATGCGCGAGGATGCGCGGAATGGGATGGTGAACTTCGCCACCAGCGGCAAGGGAATGGCCGTCGGCAACATCCTTGAGTTCGAAGCTCTGCGCAAAGACGGGGCGAAGGTCCCGGTTGAGTTGGCTATCTCTTCCTTTCAGTTCAAAGATGAGTGGTACGCAGTCGGTTCCATGCGCGACACCACGCGTCGCAAGCTGGATGAATTGGAACTCAAGCTCAGTGAACAAACGAGCCGGGCGCTTATCAATGCGCCCATGGAAAGCGCCATGCTCATCGAGCCAAATGGGACTATCCTTTCAATAAATGAAATTGGTGCCCGTTGGCTGGATAGCAGTGTGGACGAACTCGTTGGCAAAAATGTGTATGCGCTTTTTCCGCCTGAGCTGTCTGATAGTCGCAGGGGAGTCATCAAAAATGTGGTGAACTCCGGAGAGCCTTTCCAGCATGAGGACACCCGTGCTGGCCGCGTGTTGCTGACAAATTTCTACCCGGTTAAAAACTCGGAAGCAGTTGTAGAAAAAATTGCAATCTTTGCCCGTGATGTCACCGAACAACGGCAGGCCGAAGCTGCGCTCATGCTTTCAGAACAACGTTTCAGGGATGTGAGTGAGGCAGTTGGTGAGTTCATCTGGGAAACCGATGCCAAGGGTGCTTTTACATTCATTACCGAGGATGTTGTTTCTGTCCTCGGCTATTCCGTGGCAGAATTGCTGGTTGCCACACCGTCTGTACTGCTGGTCGATGAAGACGTGAATGATTTTATGGCCTGGCGAACTCGTGTTTATGAGAGGCGAGAAGCCTATACAAATATCGAAGTGCGTAATGTGACCAAGGATGGACTGATTATCTGGTTGCAACTCAGCGGCGTGCCTTTCTATGACAACACTGGTGAATTTATGGGATTCCGCGGTGCGGCCATGAACATAACCGATCGCAAGGCAACGGAAGATGCCATCAAGGCCAGTGAACGTAAGCTCCGTGCTCTTGCCGAGTCTGCATATGATGCCATTATCATGATTGATACCAACGGCCTCGTTTCCTTCTGGAACGATGCAGCAGTCAATTTATTCGGCTACAGCGAAAAAGAAGCATTGGGTTTGGAGGTTCACACACTGATTGCTTCGGCAGAAGAGCAACTTCTTGCTGAAAGGGGCATGTATCAGTTCGCCATGACGGGCAATGGCCCTTCTATTGGCCATGTTCAGGAGCTTGAGGGCCGACACAAAGATGGCAGGACTTTTCCTGTCGAACGCTCCATCGCCGGATTCCGTCTTGGGAATGTGTGGTACGCGGTGGCTACTATCCGCGACATCACAGAACGCAAGGCCACCGAAACCAAACTGCATGAATTCGCCACGACGGATGGATTGACAGGTCTCTACAATCGTCGTCGATTCATGGAACTTGCTGAGCGCGAATTTGCGCGGAGCATTCGTTATGATCGCCCGTTGGCGCTGATCATGCTCGATATTGACCACTTTAAGGATGTTAATGACACCCATGGGCATGATGCAGGTGATGTTGTGCTTCGTTCTCTCTCGGAGATTGCGATCACTGCTTTGCGTAATGCGGATATTCTGGGACGTTTGGGGGGAGAGGAGTTTGCTGCTCTGCTCCCGGAAACTGATGAGCAAGCCGCCATGGAAGTTGCCGAACGGTTGCGTGTCTCCATTGAGCGGGCAACTATGTGCACTGATGAATGTACTTTGAAAATTACAGTGAGCATTGGTGTTTCGATTCTGGAAACCGGAATCTCTACTATCGAAAACATGCTCAAGCGGGCAGATGTTGCACTTTATGACGCCAAGCAGTCGGGGCGTAATCGTGTGCTTAAAGGTTGATTGAGCGCTCAGCCATGGCGAGCTTCACTTTTACCGAGCTTCGGCGTATCAAGCAAGATGGTCGAAATTTCTCTACACTATAGTTCCGCCGGATTGAGTGCCTCATGACATTATTCAGTATTCCGCGCCTCTTTAGATTTACACCATTTCGCATCTTCCTTCCAACGGTGCTGATGATCCTGTTGTTTGCCGGATCTATCTTTTTTTATCTGCTGCCCTCCATGAAAACAGGCTTCATGAACAATAAGAAGCATACGATTCACGAGTTATCCGGGGCAGTGGTAGATTCTTTGGGGTATCTTAATGAGAGGCTTCTCAGAAAGGAGATAACCGAAAAACAAGCGCATGCTCTTGGGCAGGAGTTGGTACGGGCCATGCGCTACGGACCGGAAGACAAAGATTATTTCTGGATCAACGATTTCACACCGCGCATGATCATGCACCCTTATCGGCCCGATCTGGATGGTACTGACCTGTCCAATTACACGGATAAGCAGGGCAAGGCGTTATTCGTTGAGTTCGTCAAGGTCGTCAGGGAGCACGGTGGTGGCTTCGTAGACTACTACTGGCA
>JAFLJT010000205.1 GCA_022712855.1 Pseudodesulfovibrio sp.
ATGGGATGGGGGTCTGGGGGAAGGGAAGAGGGAGAACCCTTTCCAAAGGGTTTCCCTCTTCCCTTCCCCCAGCCGCCGGAGGCAACACACATGGCAATAGTAAAGAAAGATTCGGTTATTCAGTCGATTGTTCGGGGGACGTTGGGGCAGAAGGTTTTTATTAACCTTTTGTTTGTTCTTCTTATGGTTGTTGGTACCTTTTGTGTTTTTGACCTGCCGGTCGAACGTTATCCTGATGTGAGGATGGGTAAGGTTATTATCAGCGGCTTCTTGCCGGGCGCGAGCCCTGATGAAGTAGAGACGCTGGTGACGAGGAAGATCGAAGATTCTCTTGAGGACCTGCAGGACGTCGAATTCATCCGTTCTCGTTCATTTCGCCAACGCGCATCGATTCTCGTGAAATTTGTAGACGACACAGACTATGACACTTTGTATGACGAGTTACGTTTCAAAGTATTGTCTATCCAGAATGACCTCCCAGACGAGATGGACCCGCCTACATTCACTGTAATTAGGGTGAGCGAGTGGTTGCCCGTCATTTCGGTGAACCTTGTTGGCGAGAGATCGAACCGTGCTTTGACGCTTATGGCTGAGGAAATGAAGCTGCCGTTACAGCGAATAGCGGGGGTCAAAGAAGTCAAAATTGACGGTGAATATACGCGGGAATTTCATGTCTCGCTGGACCCGCAAAAACTCATGCGACTGGGCGTGACCTTTGATGAAGTGGGCAAGGC
Organism: Pseudodesulfovibrio sp.; assembly: GCA_022712855.1. Classification (GTDB taxonomy): domain Bacteria; phylum Desulfobacterota; class Desulfovibrionia; order Desulfovibrionales; family Desulfovibrionaceae; genus Pseudodesulfovibrio. The sequence goes on from JAFLJT010000205.1 coordinate 735, forward strand.
GCTGGAGGGCGCGAATATTTCGGTGCCTGCGGGTGATTTTGTCAGTGATTCCGGTGAGTATGTCATTGTCGTTGATGAAAAATTTCGGTCGCGCGATGAGATTGGGGCTACCGTTGTTCGGCGTGATCTGGATGGTTCGTTTGTGACCGTTGGAGATGTATGGAGCAGCGCGGGCATGAGTTATCGTGACCCGTTTGTTGTCTCGTCAGTGAATGGTAAAGATTCGGTATCTATTAAGATTATTAAGACGCCCGATGGCAATGCCTTGGATATCGGTGCCGAAGTGGAGCAAGTTGTCGCCAACTTCCAGTCCATATTGGACAAGGAAGGCGTTGATGCGGTCATGACGCAGGACCAGCGGACGTATGTGAATGAGAATATCAATACGTTGGGTTCGAACCTTTTGGTCGGTATCTTCCTTGTTTGTGGCTGTATCTGGCTTGTTATGGGTTTCAGAAACGCCATGCTGACGACCATTGGTGTACCGTTCGCCTTTTTGGTGACCATGATAATTATGTGGCTGACGAACAATTCTATTAATGAAATCACGCTGTTCTCCTTTGTTCTTGTCAGCGGTATCATTGTGGATGACGCCATTGTTGTCGTGGAGAATATTTATCGACATGTGCAGGATGGAAAACCGCTGAAAGAGGCGGTTGTTGACGGTACGAGTGAAGTCTTTTTGCCAGTGCTGGCAGCGACTTCCACGACTGTCGCGGCCTTTTTGCCTATGCTCATCATGTCCGGTTCAACGGGCGAGTTTTTTGCGCTGGTGCCAAAGGCAGTGACCTTTGCCATCATCGCTTCAATTATTGAGTGCTTGTTCATTCTGCCACCGCATTTTTTGGATTGGCCTGGGTCCAAGAATCTGGAGGCTCATGCCCGTAAGCATGCCCATGCGCCCGATCCGAAGTTCATGGTTGTGCTGCGGAATGTGACAGACCGAATGTTGCAGTTGTCCATGCGTCATAAGTGGAAGAGCCTGCTGATTGTTTTTGGCGCATTCTTCATGGCGTTGGTTATCCTCGGCGTTTCCGTCACTGGCGTGATGCCGCTGTTGCGCATCAAATTTTTCCCGGATGAATACTCGCTCTTTTATGTTTCCATGGAAGGTCCGGTGGGGACGGATGTGTATACTTCCTCCAAGAAAGCGAAGGAAGTTTCGGTATTTATCAATGGTTTTGGGCCGGGAACGACTAAGGCTGCATCGGCGCTGGCTGGTATGGATATCAATGAGGACTATGAAAATGTCTTTGGCTCCAACCGCGCTATCGTCACGGTAGAGCTTCCAGCGAAGGGTGTGCAGGAGTTTATTGAAAATCCTGAGAATGACCCCGTGTTGTTGCTCGATATTGTCCGCGCGAAAATCAAACACTTTGAAGAGGGCGGTTGGCATCTGCGTGTATGGCCTGAAAAAGGCGGTCCCCCCGCTGGTAAGGATGTGAATATCCGCGTGCTTGGTCCGGATCACGAATCTGTCCAGGGGTTGACCGATGAGGTGTATGCCTGGATCAATTCCAATGAGAAATTATCACCGCATCTTATCGACTTTACTAATGATACTGGTACTGATAATCGCGTGTTTCGATTCAGACCGGTGCCGAGTCTGGTTTCGGAATATGGCCTGACCCCGGCGCAGGTTATTTCGCTGGCCGGTGGCCTGCTCGATGGTCGTTTTGTCGGTAAATTCCGTGCGGCAGATGAGGATATTGATCTGCGTATGAAGATTGATAAAGCATACTTGAGTCAGCCCGAAGATGCGCTGGATATTCCGATACTTGAAGATGATGAAGGCCCGGTTCGTGTGGGCGATCTCGTCGAGGTCGAGACCTATCGTGAACCCGGCCAGCTGAATCGTTTTCAAGGGCAGCGGGCGATTACTCTCACCGCAAATATTCGAACTGGCTCCCCCGTTAGCGCGTCGAGCGTGGTCCATGATGTAAAAGCGTTTTATGAGACTATTCAGGACAAATATCCGGGTGCGACCCTGAGTTTTGCCGGAGAGTTTGAATCTACTGGTCGTTCGTTCACTTCACTTATGTATGCGTTTTTGATTGCAATAATGATCATTTATACCATTCTAGCATGCCAGTTTCAGTCATACTCTCAGCCTGTTGTCATCTTGTCTGCCGTGGCTTTTGCCCTTACAGGCGTGGTCTTTGGAACATTCCTGACCCGTTCGTTGTTTACGGTGAACAGTTTCATTGCAACCGTCGGTGTTACTGGCGTTGTTGTTAATGATTCCTTAGTGTTGCTTGATTTCATCAATCGACTTTACGACTCCGGCCATACCCGCGCCGAAGCTATTCGCGAGGGCGTGCGGATTCGTCTGCGGCCGATTCTTCTCACTACATTGACCACCACGCTTGGGCTGCTGCCCATGGCCTTGGGAATCCCGTATTATTCGCTTGTCTGGGGCACCATGGCCACGACCTTTGTGACCGGATTATGTGTTGCAACAACCCTCACCCTGTTCATCATGCCCATCGAGTGGGATTTGATAATGCGGATGAAGGAACGCAAGGAACGGAAGAAGGCGGAGAAGCTCGGCCTGTCCGGGAGTGACGGCGGCATATAAACCGCCATTTTCAGAGTAAAAACAGGCATCGGCTACGGTCTGGGGTTTTTTAAGGAAAATTCTAGACTATATTCGATGTTGCTGTTTTTGTAATGATAATTATTCTTTGTTTGCCATAGTAAATGGTTTTTCTGCCGGAAATTCTTGATATTGTTGAAGAAGTCAAAAACTGTGCTTATTCCGATGATAAAGAGTGCTCTAAGGGGGCTCGAAGTCGGTTTGTTTCAGCAATGGAGGAGGTGTGTTGCACGGTTGCCCTAAGCAGGGTATTCTGCGCCGCGACACCCAATAAAAGAGGAGTTTTCATGGCCGTCCATCCCACTGTTACGTTGCTGGTCAGAGATATCGAAAAATCCGCTCAGTTCTATGAAGAAGGGCTGGGCTTTGCCCTGGCTTGGGAAACACTGCTTGTGGGCCCGTACGGTCAGTCCCTGCGCCTTCTGGAAGCGCCTGCAGGGCCGACGGGTGGGTGTATTGTCCATACCGTTGAAGTGTCGAACCCTGAAGCTGCTGCTACCGCCATTATGGAAAGTGGTGGCGGGCGCGCTGAAAAATTTCTCGAAGACATCCCTCTCTACGTCGGGCCAGACGGCGAACTCATCATGCTCACCCAGCGTGGATTGCCCGGGGCAGGCCAAGTTAAGCTCGTAGTCTACGATTTTGACGGTGTCATGACCGACAATCGCGTGTTCGTCGACGAGGACGGCAAAGAATCAGTCGCCGCCAATCGTAGCGACGGGTTCGGCATCGGCATCATCAAAAAACTCGGCATCGAACAGTGCATTCTCAGTACCGAAGTCAACAAGGTCGTCAAGGCCCGCGCCGACAAGATCGGCATCGAAGCCACACACGGTGTGGCCGACAAAGGTGCAGCTCTCATAGCCCTCGCCGCCGAAAAGAACGTCAGCCTCGTCGATGTCCTCTACGTTGGCAACGATACCAACGACACAGATGCCATGGGACTTGCCGGGTTCAAAGTAGCGCCCGCAGATGCCCATCCATCAATTCTCGCCCTCGCCGATTACGTCACCGAAGCCCCCGGCGGGTTTGGTGTTGTTCGTGAGCTGGCTGATGTGTTGAGTGCGGTGCGTAGGTAGAGTGGAGCCTCCGGCGGCCCTACCGGGAGTCCCTTCGGGGAGCCTACCGGCGGTCGCTTTTCAGCGGGAACCAGGACGCTGTCCTGGACCTGCCAAAGGGCGAGCCCCTTTGGAATCCCATCTCGCCTCCGGCGAAGGGTGCCCCATAAAGCGAAAAGGTTGATGTAAAGAACATCAACCTTTTCGCTTTATGGGAGGGTGGTATTAAAGAAAAGAATTCCAACTTTCCGCGCCAGCCTTATTTTCTGATTTCACAAACAAAGACCTACATCAGCCCTTTTTAGCAAGGCTTAGAAGCTGACAAAGGAGTGGAGGTGGCTCCACTACCGGGACACGCACAACCACGGACGGCCATCAATTGTATTGATTCGCCCCTCGTCCCACGCTCCGACGCTGGAGCCTCCACTGCTTTGATCAGATTCTTGATCTGCTAAAACCGGGCGGCCAAGCTAGTTCTTAAAAGCCGACATTTTTTTGGTACTTTTTTTGTGGCGGCTCAGCCAAAAAAAGTACCGCCGTCCGCGCAGGACATGGAAGCTTTGAAAGGCCAAGCCTTTCAACTGGCGTTGCTCCGAAGGAGCTTTCACCCATCATCTTCCATCCCGCAAAAGGCGGCTTCCCTTCAATCCCCTTACAGAAGAGCTTGCAGCCCCCACATCACTACCATCCCACTCCCAATAGTCGCCAAAATATTCTTCGTCTTCCAAGCAACCAAAACAGCCACCAAAGCAGCAATCAACCGCTCCCACCCAGCAAACGAAGTCACCCCATTTTTATGCAACAATACAGACGGCACAATCAACGCCGTCAAAACAGCAGCCGGAATAAACCGAAGCATCCGATGCACCGCATCAGGCAACGTCAACTTGTCCATGATCAATATAAACGAAAACCGGATAACAAACGTGCCAACGCCCATAATCAGGACGATGGGCCAATACGTATTCATATCAACCATTGGTTTGCCTCCTCTCTGCAACGTAATCAGCTACAATACCACTCACTGCTCCCGCCATCAGCCCAAGATTGTAGGGCAAATCGTTGGCAGCAAGAGCCACCGCACCACCAACAGCAGCGGCCAAAGCGGACGGCCTGTCTTTGATGGCAGGCACGACAACCGCGATAAATGTGAGCGGAATGGCAAATCCGAGATCCCATTCTGTGGGGATGAAAGCGCCGAGATATGCGCCAAGTACGGTGGTGATGTTGAAACAGCCCCACATGGTTATGGCCGAGCCGAAATAGAACATGGGTTTGTTGATGGTATCACCATCCGGTTCGTTGTACCGGGCAATGGACATGGCATACGCCTGATCCGTGAGCATGTAGGCGAGGAGTCCTTTTTTGATCGGATGCAACCCGGTCCAATGCGGCGCCAGCGACGCGGAATACATGAACATGCGCATGTTGATAACCAACCCGGTAAGGATGATCACGGCCATGGACGCGTGCTCAGCCATAAGCTGGTTCACCACAAGCTGGCTGGCCCCGGCAAATACGATGGTGGAAAACCCGATGGCTCCCCACTCTGGCACTCCTGTGGTGACGCAGATCGCCCCGAATATGAGACCGAACGGCGCAACTCCCAATATCAATGGGCTGGTGATACGCACTCCGGCAAAAAATGTAGACCAGTTCTTGGACATTATAAACTCCTTGTCCAAAAGGGCTACGTTGACACAATTTAAGGGTCAATGTAATAATTGTCACCATGACAATGTGGAAACCCAATATCAAGGCGGCATCTGGCCCTCGCTATATCGCCATAGCCGATGCCATCGAAGGCGATGTAAAGCAGGGCCGACTGACGCCCGGAACCAAACTACCAACACACCGAGATCTGGCCGAG
>JAFLJT010000169.1 GCA_022712855.1 Pseudodesulfovibrio sp.
GATGCCGCGCGCACCTTGTTCGAATCCATCTATTTCGGCGCGTGGTACACATCGGTAGCAGGACTGTTGCCCAAGTACGTCTTTGAATTCCTCATCCGACCGGAGATGGTCATTATCCCCAAGCTGGTCAATCTTGTTGCCACAGTCTGGATTGCCCTCCTCCTGCGCAAGAAGTGGCTACCCCAGGAAGAAGCTGAAAGGCTCAAGATCGAGCAGCAGATCAAGGAACTGGAAGATCGCACCGAAGAACAGAATAGTATCGAGAAGGCGCTCAGGGAATCCGAGGAACGGTTCCGTAATATTGTCGAGGCATCGCCCATGGGCATGCACCTCTACGAGCTTAACGCCAACAACGAATTGATCCTCGCTGGAGCGAACCCGGCGGCGGATACCATCCTTGGCATCAATCACGGCCTGCTCGTTGGCAAGACTATCGCCCAGGCATTCCCTTCTCTAGAGTTCTCAGTCATCCCGGACCGTTACAAGAACATTTGCTTAACAGGTGAGCCATGGCAAACAGAAGACCTGCATTACAAGGACGGTGCAATTGCCGGTGCATTTCAGGTCTATGCCTTCCAGACCTTGCCGGGCCGCATGGCAACCCAGTTCATCGACATCACGGAACGCAAGCGCACCGAAAATGCACTTTCCATGACCCAGTTCACCATGGACAACGCTGCGGTGAGTATCTTTTGGATCAAGCCGAATGGAAGCATTTCCTATTTCAATGAAGCTGCACACAGGATGTTTGACTACACTCGCGAAGAAATGACCCCCATGGACATTGCCGACCTGACTCCCGATATCGCCATCAGGGAAACGGTCCTCGAAAAGACCAAGGCGGGCAAAAACATGACCTTTGAAATCCAGGCCCGAAAGAAGGACGGAACGCTCATCCCCGTGGAAGTGACCAGTCACTACATCAAGTTTGAGGAAGAGGAATTCGAGTTCGCCTTTGTGGTCGATCTGACAGAACGCAAGGCGGCAGAGTCCGCATTGGCCGACCTGAACAAGAATCTGGAAAAGCTCATCGTGGAACGCACGCGCGACCTTGAACAAAAGGCTGCCGAACTGGAGGATGTCAACATCCGCCTGACTGAGGTGGACCGACTCAAGTCCGCCCTGCTCTCCACCGTGACCCACGAACTCAAGACGCCGCTGACCTCCATCATCGGCTACACCAAGTTGACGAGCCGCGACTTTAAGCGCGAGTTCCTGCCAATGGTCGCGGGCAACGTCTCCCTCTCCCGTCGGGGTGACCGGATCAATGAAAATCTCTCGGTCATTGCCTTTGAGGGCGCACGCCTTCTGGGACTTATCGACAACTTCCTCGCCCTATCCAAGATCAAGGCGGGGTCCAATTCGGGCCAACGCCAACCGGTGAATGTGGAGGACGCCCTCCGCCACGCCGTGGCCCTCAGCCAGTCTTCGTTCGCCGCCCAACCTGATATTTCCCTCATGGTCGATATCGAACCAGATCTGCCCACGGTCAATGGTGACTATGACAACATGGTGCAGGTCGTGGTCAATCTTCTTGATAACGCGGCCAAGTTTGCGGGCACAGGTGAGGTTCGACTTTCCTGCGCAAGAACATCCAACGGAGCGCTACGTATCACAGTAAAGGACACCGGCCCCGGCGTCCCGGAATGCGAATATACAAATATTTTCGAACCCTTCCATCAGGTATGCGAAGATGATGAATGTACCATCAAGCCCGACGGCGCAGGCATGGGTTTGGCCATATGCAAGCACATCGTAGACCACTTCGGCGGTACCATCTGGCTTGAATGTCCCGACGAGGGCGGCGCACTCTTTATTATCGAGCTGCCAGTTGAAGACGCCACAAGAAACGCGTAGTTTCCCTGCATGAACTTCCTTTCCAAACTCGTTGCCCCCTACCGAAAAGGGGAAAAGAATTGTGAGCGTGGTCGCGCGGCCGAAGCTCGGCGCGATATTGCTGCGGCCAAAGCATATTTTGAGACCGGAGCCGAAGCTTTTGATGTGCACTTTGCCAAGCAAAAAAAAGCGGGCAAGAACATTCGGACACCACACCTCGTCAGGGCGGGCATTTGCTACACCCGACTGGGCCGCAATGATGACGCTCTTCGGGTTCTCGACAAAGCCCTTGAGCGCAAGGAAATTCCAGACGCATTTCTCCACGCCGGATATGCCGCGGCCAAACAGGGCAAAGCGGACAAAGCGGTGGACTACTGGTCCCACTACCCGAACTGGGCGGACCAGCGTATTATTTCCAACGCACTGACAAAACAGGTCACGGCCCTTCGCGAACAGGAATCTCCTGATCTCCAAACCGCATGCGAAGCGGTTGTGGAAGCGGTTTTTCAACAGGAAAAACAAAACGCCTCCGCCCGGCTTTCCGCGCGAGGAAAGAAAACCGTTCCAGCCAGACGCGGCTATTAGGCGGCTCATCCCGATTTACATGCATTACTCTGGGACATTTTTGCCGGAGGCCCTGCGCCATATATGCTCATGTAGACATTCCAGACCGAACCAATTGAAAATCCAGCCCAAACCATGTAAATTCACCCAAGCGCCCTCTTCGGGCAGCAGGAAATTATACACGGAGACCTCATGCATCGCATATTTACAGCCATACTATTCACGTTTTTGCTCGCCTTCCCGGCCCAAGCAGAACAGACCGTGGTCGGCGTCAACGATCCGGGTCAGGATGTTGCCAATGTACAGGCGGCAGTGGCTGCGGGCGGCACCGTCATCCTGCGGGGCGAATTCAATTTCGGCCATGATGGACGCGTCAAGATCACTAACAGCGTTCGCATCAAGGGCGAAGTCGATAGCGTGGGCGAACCCACAACCAAAATTTCCGGTGGCTACTGGACTTTCTACGCCCCCCTGCCGGTCAAAGGAGCTCCGCCCAAGGGCAGAGGGCCTGTTATCGCCGTGCATTCCATCAATTTTGAAGGCGCCAAGGGCACCCCGCTGCACTTCCCGCACGTCAGTGGCCTTGATATTCGCGGCTGTACCATCTCCGATGTTGCACCCCAGACCATCGGCACCGAATGGGAGGAAGGTGACACTCTCGCTTTTCAGGCGGGTGTTGTCGTGGGCAATAAACTGGATAGTCCGAAAAAACGTGTCAAAAATGCAGTCATTGGCGCCATATCCATCGTGGACAACCGCTTTTATATGGAAACCCCCAAGCCGACCCAGACCGTTGGTTACGGCGTCATGGTGGACTGGACCAAAGGTGCGGACATTACTATCAAGGACAACGTCATCCAGCGTGCGTCGCGCAACGGCATCGAAGTGCTCGACAACATGCTCGACTCTCAGGGAGGGGGCTCCATCACCATCGCAAACAACCGCATAACCACCCCCGACGAAGGTATTGCATACCCGCATAAATACGGCCCCAACGGCATTGTGGCCGGGTGGTATTTCGACACATCAGGTGGCGCAAATTTTGGTGTGAACAACCGTATTTCCCTCACGCGTAATCGCATTGAAGCCAGGGGCGAAGCGTCCACCGGAATGCTGCTGTATTCAAACGACATCGTCGCCACCTGCAATGACATCATCATGGGCGGCGGTACCGAAGCCCGGGGCATTGTCCAGACCGGCTCGCGCGGTTTCTTTGCCAACAACCGGATCCGTGGCGAATCTCGATACGCCATCTACTGCCATCGCTTCGAAGCGCTCAAGGCGGAGACCAACACCTTTGCCTGGACCGACCTCAATGACTTCACAGGCATTAAGGGGCAGGCTTTTGTCGCAGGCAATGTCAACGTCTTCATCGGCTCCGTTCCGTCGCTCACAGACAAAGGCAAGGGCAACCGTGTTGTCGACGGCACACCATGCGCCCTTCCCGAAGTCGACCCGGAAGGCGAATCCTGGGAACCTGTGGACGAAGAGTAATTCCACCCAAATAGCACCAGCTTCCTGACCTCCTGCCCTTTGTCTCCACATCGAACTTGACGGCACATACAAACTCCCATATTGATTGAAAACGATTTTCAATATCAAGAGATAGAAGTAAAGGAGTTCGAGATGTGTGCTGCAGTAGTCGGCGGAATGGACAGGCTCAAACGGACGTATATGAATGAAGCCAAGAAGAACGGCATTAAATTGAAGTGCTATACAGGAAAGGAACGGAAAATTTCCGACACTCTAGGCGAAGTGGATTTTGTCGTGCTCTTCACAAACAAAGTTTCTCACAAGGCACGAAAAGACGTCCTTGCTGCTGTGCGCGGCAAGGACGTCCCGGTAATCATGCGCCATTCCTGCGGGGTGAGCGCCCTCAGGAAATGTATTGAAGAAGCGACCGCTTAAGTTCTGGCCTCTGTTTTCCACGCCTTGACCAGTTCGATGACCTTTTCGGTCAAGCCATTAAACTCCGGCTTGGTCACCTGAGCATCAGCCATGACAGCCTTACCCTTGTGCAAGACACTCTTGGAGATCAAGGAGGAGAACAGAGTCACAGGCAGCACCTTGAGGATTGGGTCTTCCTTGATGCGGCGGGTCAGCGTATAGCCATCCATCTGCGGCATTTCGACATCCGAGACCACAGCATCGAGGTAATCCAAGGGGCTTTTGCCCTCTTCCTGAGCCTTGTCCTTGATGGCGAGAAGCTTGCTCCACGCTTCAGCACCGTCGCCCGCCAGTTCAACGTCAAAGTTAGCATTGGTAAAATTGGTCAGCAACAACTGGCGTACAGAGGTGGAATCGTCTGCCACCAATGCGCGGTAACGTTCTTCGGCAACAACGTCCGAAAGATTCGCCTCGGTTTGGCCGGATTCATCCAGGTCAGCCAGCACCATCTCCAGATCAAGCATGAGCACGAAGCGGTCATTAATCTTGATCGTTCCGGTGATACAGTTGGTAGCCATACCCGCAACGTACTTGCTCGGCGGCTCCACTTCAGCCCAGTTCACGCGATGAATCTGGGTGACGCCTGAGACGAGAAAGCCAGTGATCATGCCATTAAATTCAGTGACAATGATTGGCTCATTCACGTCGTCGGCTTTATCGAGATCGAGCCAGACGCTCAGGTCGACAACGGGCAAAATGAGATCGCGCAGAGGGATGGTTCCCAAAAAGCTCGGATGAACCGCAGCCTCTGAGCCAGTCAACCCCTCAGGGGCCTCGACGACTTCCACCACTTTGGCGACATTAACACCAAAGTAGCGGGTCTCGACACCCTTATCGGTATTCTCATTGATGAAAAATTCTATTATTTCAAGCTCGTTAGTTCCCGTCTCGAGCAAGATGTCCTGATCACTCATGCTTCCTCCTTAGCGCAATAAGCCCTACTCACGCATGTATAGCATTCCCAACGCATTAGATGAATGATTATTTACATTTCCTACTTGCTATGGGTAAGACGGTCAAAAAAAAGGCTGCCATTTCACCTCAGTGAAACGGCAGCCAGAGAGCTTTATTATGCTGAAACTTAAGAAGAAACAGCTCCGGCGCATTGCGCCTCAGCCATCGAGAGCGTTTCCCACTGAACTGGCTCTTCATGCTTGACAGAGCGGTTCACCGTACCACCGATCACCTCATCCCAATGAACGGGAGAGACGCCGACACGCGGGCTGCGCGTGGTCAAATCGGCCTCGGTAAGGACATGGCCTGCGGGCAGGTCACGAGAAAATACGATACATTTTCTGAGCTTCTTGGCTGCAGCCTGTTCCTCGGCAAAGACTTTTTTGCCCTTGACGATCATGGCTTTTTCCACTTCACCGATCATCGTCACCATCTGGGCCAGCTCTGCTGGCTCCAAAGATGCCTGATGGTCAGTGCCCTTCAATGATTTATCCAAGGTAAAATGACGTTCTACCATACATGCGCCAAGGGCGACGGACCCGACACTGGGGCCAAGGCCCTGTTCGTGACCGGAGTAGCCAATAGGCAGTCCGTACCGCTCGCGAAGACCTTCCATGACCGGCAGGCCAATCTGCTCTTCGGGGCAGGGGTAGCTGGAATTGCAATGCAGCAGCACAACATCGTCATGATAGGCACGAATTTCGGCCAGAGCGACGTCGATGTCCTCCAGAGAACTCATACCTGTGGAAAGAATAATCGGAATTTTTGATGCGGCGTATTTGCGGACCAACGGCACGTTGACCAGATCAGCGGAACAGATCTTGAGCAACTCAACATCCATGTCCAAAACTTGCTTCAGGCTCGGATTATCCCATGCAGAAGCAAAGAAGACGAGCCCCTGAGCTTCGCTGTATTCCTTAAGCTCGGCCATCTGCTCGATGGACAGCTCCAGAGCATTACGATGCTCACCATAGGTGGGGCCAAAGCTGTTGCAACCAGTATACGGCGCGGCGCGGCCCTCACGGGTCAGGAGTGCATCCATGTCCCGTTTTTGAAATTTGACACCATGAACTCCGGCTGCTGCGGCCTCGGCAATCATCTGTTTGGCAATATCGAATTCACCCTGATGATTGTTACCAATTTCAGCAACAATGAAGCAAGGATGGCCCTGGCCGATAATGACGCCGGAGCGAAGCGTTATGGACTGGATCTGTTTCATAATCAGAATCTCACGATTTTGAATCCGCGCTTTTCAGAGTACGGCTTAAGTTGTTCGTAAATCTCGGTCTGCCTGCCGAAAGAGGTGATGACCACGGCATCGCAGTCCACCTGTTCTAGGACGTGCGGTGCGGAGACCACATGCCCGTTAAAAATCTGCCCTTGTTTGCTCGTATCATTATCAAGCAGGGCCATGATCTGAAAGTTCGACTCCCGGAGAGCGGACAACGCAACTTCGCACGTTTCGGATGCACCAAACAATGCGAGTTTCATTTTTCCCTCTTTTTCAAGACTGCTGAGTCGATCCAGAACAAAATCCTTGATGGTGGTATACAGGCGAACGGTTTCCGATGAGTAATCGGAGAACATCTCCCGTCGGGACTGCTGCCCCTCTTCAGTGAGCGAATAGTTGTAACTCTTGCCATTCACAGGCACGAATTCGACCAGCCCACTTTCCTGCAACTGTTTGAGGTATTGATTGACCATAGCCCCGGACAAATTGAGCTGTTTGCCCAATTCGAACTGGGAAAGGCTTGAATCCCGGGTCAGCGCCTCCAAAATGGCGAGGACACGAGAACTCTTACTCGGTTTGAGATAGAGCCCGTCTGTGATCAACATTCCTTTACTTCCCTGTGCAACTAATTCTGGCATTGAACCCTCAGTCATTCACTCGGTCAATGATTCATCCTCGATTTTGACGAATTTCAGTGCGAAGTCTAAGACTCTAGTCGCGCACTGACACCCTGTCAACTGGCCTGATGACAACTCTTTTGCGCCTTTCGGAGTTTTCCTTCCGGCGCACCTGTGAAAACGAAAATCGTTGACACAATGAATGATCGGTCCATTTTGCAATTTACTTTAGCGAATGGGCAATCATTTCCCCCTCTGGTGAGGGTCTGGTGATAATTGCAATATACCTGCCAAGCCCCAATATCTCCACGCACTACAATTGAACACGGTAAGCAACCCCCTTAAAGTATGCCATTTTTCGGCATTTTCTCCTGTGAGAGGCAACGAAACTCCGCCCAATGCCACAACTTCTCGGTGAGGGACTGTCAAAAAACCACCCTCCGGCATGTTTTAAACAGGCTTATTGACCGCGAGAGCTGGCTATTATATCTTCGGGCGACATTTTTCGACTCGCTAATAAACGAAAGGATGCCTCATGGAGCATATCGAACGCCCCTGGCTCAAATCATACGACCCCGAAGTTCCGCCGACCCTCGACTACGAGAAGATTCCCCTCTTCAAATTTCTTGACCGGGCCGCCCATAAATGGCCCCACCGTACGGCTATCGTCTTCAAGAACTGGAAGTGCACTTACTCCAGCCTCAAGGCGCAGAGTGAAATTTTCGCGGCCAATCTCAAGGCCTCAGGAGTGCGCAAGGGTGACCGCGTCGCATTGATGCTGCCCAACGTCCCCCAAACGATCATCGCATTTTGGGGCGTGCTCAGGTGTGGTGCCATCGCCGTCATGACCAATCCGCTCTACATGGAAACGGAAATCGTTCACCAGTTCAACGATGCGGGCGTGCGAGTCTGCATTACACTGGACCTGCTCTGGCCCAAACTGAGCAAGCTGACCGACTCCATCCCGGTGGAAAAGTTCTTTATCACCAGCATCGCAGACGGCTTGAAGTTCCCACTCAACATGCTCTATAAGCTCCAGCAGAAAAAAACTGGCAGCGCGCCCAAGATCCCCTATGACAACAAAAAGGTATTCCCCTTCAAGGCACTGACCAAGGGGCGCACCAAGTATACCAACGAGAAAGTCACTTCCGATGACACGGCGCTCCTGCAATATACCGGTGGCACCACTGGCGTTGCCAAGGGCTGTGTCCTGACCCATCAGAACATCAGCGCAAACATGCAGCAATGCCAATCCATGATGCACACACTGGGACGGCAAAAAGAGACGTTCATCGGCATCCTGCCCTATTTCCATATATATGGGCTGACCACCTGCCTGTGCTGGCCCACCAGCATGGGCGCAAC
>JAFLJT010000020.1 GCA_022712855.1 Pseudodesulfovibrio sp.
CGAGGATAATGTCATTCACCTGGGCGATCAAAAGCGCAGGATGCTGACCCCACAGGGGTGTAATGAGCCGTTCCACGACTCGTACTGGTGTCCTAAACGCAAATGGTTTCGCAAGGAACCCTGCCCCTTTATCAATAAAAACGAATGCAATACATACTATAAATTGTGCGGCTCCATCTAACTTTTGGGTAACCTGACAATGAATATGGCCCGGTGTGAACTATTTGCGCTGGGCCATCTTGTTTTCTGCGCGGGAGGGGGATACTGTCCTGCACCCCGGAGGGAATTATGCAAAAACAAGTGCTTGTAGATTTGATAGAGTTTCTGGAAGAGAAGGCCACAACCGTCAACCGACTCGAAAAAGAGGGTGACGCGGTTATCGATACTGAAGGCCAGCGGGCGTTTCAGATCAAGCTTGAAGAAAAGGCCGAGATTCTTGCCGCATTGGGCGAGGATGCCTGGAAGCTGACCAAAGAGATTGAAGGGGATTTTGGGCGCGAGATCACCCAGAAATTAGAACAATTTTCTATGAGTGCAAGTGCGGCGCTGCGTATAGGCAGCGTGTTTTTCATGACAGCATTGCTCTACCCGGAAAACCACGCTCCGGGCGAACCCAATGATCTGGATAGCTTTATTGAAGAATTGAAAGGGAAGCTTTAGAAGCTAGCCGGGCAGTTCAAAGTCCCGATCTTTCTGGGCATTCTTTTTAGCTGTCTGCTGCTTCTGACCAAGCAGGACAACCTCGTGCACTGCGTCGTCCTGTCCACGGTCAAGATCCTGAAAAATACAGCCGACAGAACCACGGTCATGGCGCATGACCTTGCAGAGTAGGTCCTTGGCCTTGACCTCGCCGTTCAGAATGAGGTCCAACTTGAGCTTGACCCCGCCCTTAACGCGGGGTTTTTCAAATGCGAAACCAAGGCCTGTGGCGCTGATGTCCGTGACTTCATATTTCTTTTTCAGTCGCTGAACGTGCACTACGAGTCCGCTAACCGTGATTCGTACGGCTTTGCGTTTCTTGGATTGAGCGTCTTCGCCCTTAATGGAAATGTTGAACCCGAGAGATTGTTCGTCAATGGGATCAGCAGAAATCTGCTTGGACTTCTTGCGCTTCTTTCCTCGTTTCTTATCAAGGCTGAAGGGCAGAATTCCAGATGATTCTTTTTTCTTCTTTTTTACGGGCTTTTTCTTTTTGGCAGCTTCTTTTGTCGGGGCGGCTTTCTTCTTTTTCTTGAGCCCGACTTTGACATCAACATCGCCTTCCGCTTTTTTCTTTGCAGCTTTCTTTTTCTTCTTTTTCGGCTTGTCCTTATCGGACTTGGAGAAGATATTTGTTATGGAATCTAAAAAGCCCATACTGTACCACCGTGTATATCTATTAAGGGACTGTTTCCAGCTATTGTTAAGCAAAACTTGCTTCGCTGACAAGGATTTTGGTTAATTTATAAGAAAAGATGCAATGCTTTTGTCGCTGTTGGGGGTTGACTTTTTTCGGCCAAACAGACAAAGAACATACATCTTTTTAGGATATCAAAGAATGATCGAGGAGAAATATCATGATTGGTGAACTGCTTTCTGGAATGGCTCACAGCACAGGCCCCGGCTTTGTCGGCGTTTCCCTGATTTTCATTTATCTCGCATGGATTCTGACCATCGGTGTAATCCGGGTCAAAGAAGCCATGGCCGAAGACCACCACTAGGTCGCGCATAACGCGCCATCTGCCTAGATCGCGCATAACGCGTCATCTGCGTCGTTGCTTCGAAAATGCCAGACCCTTGCGTATAAGAATACGCGCGGTCCTGGCATTTTCTTGCGCCTAGCAGCTGACACGTTCTGCACGATCTAGTTATCTATCGCGCATAGAGCGCTATCTGCGTCGTTGCTGCAAAAAACGCAAAACCTCGCGTAGGAAGACTACGCGTCGGTCTTGCGTTTTTTTTTGCGCCTAGCAGCTAGCACGTTCTGCACGATCTAGCTTTGCTGACGAATGTAAAAAAAGACGCGGTGCTTGTGCACCGCGTCTTTTTTGTCGGATGGATGGGTGGATAGGGGTTAGACGGCGCAGCTTCCGGCGTTGCCCTCGAGGACGACTTCCAAGAGGTATTGTCCGTAACTGTTTTTGCTCATCTCGCAGGCGAGTTTTTTGAGCTGTTCGGTGTCGATGAAACCCATGCGGTAGGCGATTTCTTCGGGGCTTGAGATGACATAGCCCTGTCGTTCCTGGACGGCTTGGACAAAGCTGGCTGCGCCATGCAAGGATTCGTGGGTGCCCATGTCGAGCCATGCGTAGCCGCGTCCCAGCGTTTCGACGCTCAGGTCGCCCCGCTCAAGGTAGGCCTTGTTGATGTCCGTGATCTCAAGTTCACCGCGAGCGGATGGTTTGAGTGATTTTGCGATTTCAATGACGTCGTTGTCGTAGAAATAAAGGCCAGTGACCGCATATTTGGACTTGGCCTTTTCTGGTTTTTCTTCAATCGACAAGGCGCGGTAGTTGCTGTCGAAGTCCACGACACCATACCGTTCCGGGTCCTTGACCAGATAAGCGAAAACAATACCGCCTTTTTCAAGGCTACCAGCCTGCTTGAGGACGGAGCCAAGGCCGTGACCATAAAAAATATTGTCGCCGAGTACCAGGCAGACCGAATCATCGCCGATGAAGTCTTCGCCGATAATGAATGCCTGAGCCAGGCCATCAGGGGAGGGCTGGGCGCGGTATTCGAGAGTGATACCAAGCTGTGAGCCGTCGCCGAGCAGCTTTTGGAAATGCGGCAGGTCGTGGGGCGTTGATATAATAAGTATGTCTTTTATCCCGGCCAGCATGAGCGTGGACAGAGGGTAATAGATCATGGGTTTATCGTACACGGGTAGGAGCTGCTTACTGACCACGCGGGTCAGGGGGTGCAAGCGGGTACCGGAGCCTCCGGCGAGAATGATGCCTTTCATGTGGGCCTCGTTGGTCCTGTGATTTACTTCGTAATTGAGTTAGGATACATCCCAACTGCTGACAGACGCCGTAGTATAGGTCTGGGACAAAACAAAAAGCAACCCGCTTTTGGCGTGACAAGCACAACACATTATGAATAATCCATATTTTCAGTTCTCCGGCGGCATATTCGCAGCGCTCCTCATGTTGGTGGCGCTCTTCTTTCTGTTCATATTTTTACCCGTATCCATCGTGGCCGAAGCGTTTTCCAAACTCGGCCTGACCCCGGCCCAAGGTGTACTGATGCTCATCGCCATCCTCGTCGGGCGGACGGTGGACCTGCCAGTTTTTACTAGCGAGCGGCTGGTCATGGTGCCCAAGCCACGAACCATGCGCTTTACCGTTGATGAAGCAGGGCGGCACATGCAGATCGAAGAAGACGCTATTAACGAGCTGAAAAAGCAGGTTTTTGCCGTCAATGTTGGTGGCTGTATCCTACCGTTTCTCCTGAGCCTGACCTTTATTCTCAGTCTCCACATGAGTGGGCATGCTGATGGCATGTACGGCTGGCTCGGTTTTGCCATGGTTATGGTGGCTGGTGGTTGTTATGCAATGACGAAAGCCAATCCATACACGGGATTACGCGTCCCGTTGATCATGCCCGCGCTGATGACCTTTGTGTCGGTCTACTTTTTTGTACCGGAGCCATTTCGCCCGGTG
Organism: Pseudodesulfovibrio sp.; assembly: GCA_022712855.1. Classification (GTDB taxonomy): domain Bacteria; phylum Desulfobacterota; class Desulfovibrionia; order Desulfovibrionales; family Desulfovibrionaceae; genus Pseudodesulfovibrio. The sequence continues at coordinate 3,645 of JAFLJT010000020.1, forward strand.
GCGGCCTATGTTGCCGGGACCATGGGGACGATTATCGGTGGCAACCTTGTTCCCTTGTTGACGCCGCGCATTCGTAACGGTGTCGGAACTCCCTTGGTTTCCATCGGTGGAGCCGGGACGTTCGGCGGCGTCTTTGTGGCTGGTATTCTCGCGGTTTTATTGGCCTAATGCCATAGGAGTGACCATGGATTCGTGTGATATTTCCCTGACTTTGGAAGGCCCAATCAAGAAGGGCGGGCGTGTGCATCTTTGCCGCGTTGGTGACGGCGCTGAATCAGGATGGGCAACAGCCCCATCGTTGCCACGATTGCGTGTCGGGGATTTTCTTGAGGGTGGAAATGCTGAATTTCTCGTTGTGTCCATTGGCTGGCTGCCCGGTTCTGGCGGAAAGGCCTCCAGCTCGCTTGTGTTGTTGGAAGCATGTAACGATGTTGCTGCCGGAGATTTTCAATGTACCATCTCCAGACGCGGCTACGCTTTGGCGTGGGTGACACTGAGCGACAAAGGTGCTGCTGGCAAACGGACAGATGAATCCGGCCCCCTTATAGGCACAATGGTTGAAGAGACTCTTAATTTGAGTGTCGTTCAAGGCTTTATCATTCCTGATGAGCCGCTTCAGTTAAAAGGGTTGTTGTCGGACCTTGCTCTGGTTCAGGGATTTGATTTGATCCTTACCACTGGTGGTACCGGGGTCGGCCCACGTGATATTACGCCTGAGGCAACCCTCGCAGTTATTGAGATGCGCTTGCCGGGATTCGAACGAGCCATGACAGCGGCCAGTCTTGCCAAGACGCCGCATGGAGCCATATCTCGTGCTGTGTGCGGTACACTGGGGCAGGCTATTATTGTTAATATGCCGGGGAGTCCCAAGGCTGTGGCAGAATGTCTCGAACCACTTTTGCCGACATTCAAACATACCTTGGAAAAGTTGCAGGGCGATCCTTCGGATTGTGCCACTTTACGTAAATAATACACTCATTTTGTGGTTGCAGCGACGCCTAATCATTGCTACATAATTAAGTGCTTAATCGTTGCTAGTTCAACTGACTTAAAAAAATAGAAGCAGGATACACATGATACGCCTTAAACGTTTTCTCATTATTCCCTTGGCATTAGTCGCTTTGCTGGCCCTATCCGGTCTGGCATGTGCACAGGATGCTGACGCTGAGCCCGGAATGGATGCAGATGCGGAAGCTCAAAATATTTCAGGACCTTTTGATCTGGAGCGTTCAGTTAAACGCGCGCTGTCGATCAATCCGGCCATGACGGCCATACGTGCACAGCTCACGGGTTCCCAGTTCGGTACCCGTTCTGCGGTTGGCGATTTCCTGCCTTCCCTGAGTGGTGCTTATGGATACAAGTATTATGACCGTACATTTAGCACCAGTGGCAGTCATGATGACTGGGTCGCAAGCGCCAATGTCAGTCAGCCTGTGTTCAAAGGGTTTAGTTTGCTGGCAGCATGGCAGCAGGCCAAGCTGACGGAAGAGTCCAACGAAGCGTCTCTGACCAATGTCGAACTTAACCTCATCGCAAGTGTGCAATCTAACTTCCTGTCGCTCCTCAAGGCGCGCATGGATGTGAAGAGTGCCAAAGACTCGGTTGCTCGTCTTGAATCTCAGCTGAAAGTCATCAGCGCCTTCTACGAAGTTGGTTTGAAACCTAAGGCCGAAGTTCTGGATGCCGAAGTTGACCTGGCGACAGCCAAACAGGATCTGCTGACTTCAGAGAATGCTGTTTCTACCCAGAAAGCTCAGCTTAATACATTGCTCAACATTCCCCTTGAAAGCAAAGTGGATTATGTTGGTGAACTGATTAATGTTCCTTTTGCACTGTCCCTGCAAGAGTGCCTGACTCGCGCTTATGAAGGTCGCCCTGACCTCCTCATCGGCAAGAAGAGTGTTGAAATCGCAGAGAAAGATTCCACCATCGCGGCCAGCAGTTTTTATCCTACAGTCGATGCTGATTGGGATTATTACAACAGAGGCGTTGATGCCGGCTTGAGCAAGGGTAATAATCCTGGTTACGCGTATTCCTCCAAAGAATACTGGACCATCGGTATTGGCGCATCCATGTCCATCTTCGAATGGGGCTCTGACTACTACGACTACAAAAAATATGAAGAAACAGTGAAGCAGGTCGAAGCTCAGCTTGAAGACACACGTCTCAATGCAGGCTTTGAGGTGAAGACTTCGCTCTTGAATATCAATGAAGCCGCTGATCGTATCACGGTTGCGCAGAAGTCCGTTGAGGCTGCTGAAGAAGCGTACCGCATGGCTGTGGCTCGTTATCAGGCGCAGGTCGGAACCAACACCGATGTGTTGAATGCCCAGGCGAGACTGACCACCAGTGAAGCACAGCTTTCTCAGGCTCTGGCCGATTACGGCACCGCCATTTCCACGTTGTATGTTGCCATGGGCGAGAAGAATCTCGGATTGGCGAAAGCTGAGTAACGGATGTTTACAACTCGTAAACGCTCCTGGGATGCCCAGGGCATGGTATGTGAAAAATGCGGACTTGATTTGACAGCGCACCGTGGGTGCCGCGAGGTGACCCTCCGCTGTCCGTCTTGCGGCAAAGCATATGAACTCAGTGATTACGCCTCTGAAATGGATGACGATTTTGAGGAGGAAATGGGTTTTGTTCCCATGGATCGAATCTAATCTCTTATTTATTCAGCGCCAAAAAATCGCGGCCATCGTCCTTTCGTTGGCCGCTGTTTTTGTTTTTGCTCTCGGACATTCCGGTTCAGCTATAGCCGGGAACGAGTGGCAGCCGCTGATCGACAGGCTGGTGGCTGACGGATTCGATCAACAATATGTCGATTCCCTTTTTGCACAGTCCGATCTGACGTTTTCTCCTGAAATCATGGCGCGCAAAATGAACGCGCTGCTCAATACCAAGCTTTCAACCAGTAAGCCTGGCCCTCGTAAAGAACCGCAAGCTATGACGCGGTACCTTAATCCCATTCTTATTGCTGGGGCTTATGCCTTTTATCGTGAGCACACTGACGATTTTGCTGCTATCCAAAAGCGCTATGATGTCCCTGGTGAGGTGCTGACTGCCTTGATGCTGGTGGAAACCAAGCTTGGTACACAGGTGGGAAAACACAATGCTGTGACCATTCTGGCGAGCATGGCATTGGGCAAAAATTTCAAGCTCATTGAAGCATCTATCAAGCCGAAAAACATTTCTGATAAGATGATGGTTTGGTTGGTCAAGCGGACGGAGCAGAAGGGGAATTGGGGCTACGAAGAACTTAAATCTTTACTGAAATACGCCAAAACGAATGGGCATGATCCGATGGATATCCCTAGTTCCATGTATGGTGCTATTGGCCTGTGTCAGTTCATTCCATCAAGCGCAGTCCATTACGGTGTTGATGGCTCTGGCAACGGGTCCATTGATCTCTTTGAGACCACTGACGCGCTCCACTCCATGGCGAATTTCGTGAAACGCCATGGCTGGAAGCAGGGCTTGGATCGTCCGGCACAACTCAAGGTTATTTACCGCTACAACCATTCCGAAAGCTACGCCCTGACCATCATGGCCGTGGCAGACAAAATTAAGAAAACCAGCGACTTCTTCGGGAATTAAGCGTCGTCCACTAGGCTCTGGTAGAGATTCAGGCTTCGCTTGAGAAACTCGTCCAGCGTGAGTTGGGACAACGTGCGCTTTTGGGTCTCAAGGACTTCGTTGCGCAATTCCTCATTCTTGGCAATGTCTCCAATTGCTCTGGCAAGATCTTCAGCATTCCCCGGTTCAACCAGCATGGGCGGATTGACAAGGTCCGGCATGACGCCGACAGTCGTCGAGACTAACGGGCGTTCGACTGCCATCATTTCCAAGGCTGCACGGGCAATGGCCTCGGAATCGAGGGATGCAACGACTCCGGTGTCGAGAGCTGAGAGACAGGCGGGCACATCATCGCGTTTACCGCTGATTCGTGTGATGTCTGCGATGCCGTATTCATCGATCCAGCTTTGGATTTCCGATCCGGTCATTGCGGTGTCAAAGCCGATGAGAAAGAGGCGGATGTTATCCATGCCTTCTTTACGTAAACGGGCAACGGCTTTGATGGTTTCCTTGTGTCCTTTGACGCGGTCAAAGCGTCCGAGAAGACCGACGACATGATCATCGAGGGTGTAGCCGAACTCGGTACGAACTGCGTTGCGGCCAGCCTGATCAAAAGCGAAATGTTTTGTGTCTACGCCACCGTGTATGAGCCAGAGACCACGGCTCGGTGTGCGCATATGTTCAAGGAAATAATCCGCCATCTTGCGATTCGTGACCACAACGGCATCGGCTACATTAGCATGGAGCCAGCGATTGAAGGTGTCGCTTCTGGGCGGGCGCTGGTCGCCACGAGTGCGAACGAGCTTAAATGGGAAGCCGAGAGTTTTCAGCAATCCCCACAGGAAAAATCCCTCGCCCCGGTGACAATTGACGATATGGGGACGGTGCGTCTTGAGCAGTTGTATGATATGATGGGTGGCGGAAGCAAAGCGGATCGGGTTGGTGGTATTCAGGTCCACGGCAACAGTATTCAGCCCGAGTTCCTTGGCCCTTTTTTCCGAATCTGTCCCGGCTTGGGTCAAGACGGTTACATCGTGCCCTGCGTCGGCCAAAAGGCGGCTCAGGGTGATGGCATACCAGGCGGTTGCATTGAACCACCGAACGTTGATTACTTGGAAGATTCTCATATATTCCGTTGGTAAAGAGTTATCAGATTTCTAACATGACAGGTCAATGGCCTGAACGCAAGAGCTTACATACATGGAAACATTGGTTTCAATAATTTTGCCCACTTTCAATAGGGCAGCCTTTCTTCCGGACACACTGGATTCTGTTTTTGCCCAGACCTACCCCCATTGGGAACTGATCATTATTGATGATGGTTCAACGGATAATACTGTGGAGCTCCTCAAATCGTATGACGATCCAAGGGTGAGATATATCTATCAAGAGAATCAGGGTGTCTCTGGCGCGAGGAATACCGGAATAGCACAATGTGCTGGCGACATGATTGCGCTGCTGGATTCTGATGATATCTGGCTGCCAAAGAAACTTGAAAAGCAGCTTGCCTATATGGAAAAGCACGGCTTTGAGATATGTCAGACCGATGAAATCTGGATACGCAATGGCAAGCGGGTAAATCAACCTGCCAAGTACGCCAAGCCGGAAGGGTGGTTTTTCGAAGCGTCACTCGTCATGTGTCTCATCAGTCCTTCATGCACCATGTTCACTCGAAAAGCGTGGGATAGTATCGGTCCCTTTGACGTGGATATGCCCTCATGCGAAGATTATGACATGTGGCTCCGTGCTTGCCTCGTTTATCCGGTAGGGCTGGTGCCAGAGAAGCTGACTATCAAGCACGGCGGCAGGGAGGACCAGCTTTCTAACTGCGTGCCGTGTGCTGACCTGTATCGAATTCGTGCGCTCATGAAAATCCTGCAATGTGGAAAACTTGACGCAGAACAGGAAGCCACTGCACTGGCTGAGCTTGAGAAAAAGGTGACGATTTATAGGCAAGGGTGCGAAAAGAGAGGAAAAAGTGAAAACGCCGATCAGGTTTGGAACTTGTTTTGCATGGTGCAACAGGGGAAGAAAGTTCCCTTGAATACATTGTGTTAGCGCTAACTTGAGATTTATTTAACCACAATTAGCCGTTTTTTCTGCTCAGGGAGTAGTGATCGGTTGGTGTTGAGGTAGCTACGTGCCATCAATTAAGAAGCTCATAGAGCAACTGCCAGAGATCAGCCAGTCGAGACTGGTTGCATCCGGTTTCGGCGTATGGGTGGCATGGAAGGGTAACCTCAATAAAGCAGTACGGAGCACTCTTACCGAGTATGGTGCTCTGATTGTAGCAGAAGAATCAGATCAGGCGCTCTGGTTTTGTAGTTCTACAGAAATTTTCCGCGCTTTGGCTCGTCTTCAGATTTGGGCCCGTGTTAATCCCATCCCGGCTTTTTGCGAAGTTATTCCTCTCACCTTTCTGGTGGGCTATGAGATGGAACATTCTGTCTCTTTGTCATCAGAATTGGACAGACAGGACGCACGGATACCAAGTGATTTTGAAGTTGTCGTTCATCCCAAGCTCAAAGACGATGTTAATGGCGTTCTTGGGCTGGCGACTGAGGGACTCGGCAACGTTGAAGGCCTTGCCCCTGTCGATTGGCTCGGACTGCAGGTTGACCAGGGGTTGGACTATGAAACCAATAAGAAATGGTTTTTCCTCGTCAAGCCTTTGGGCAAGATGTCCGACAAGGAAAGTATTGTTATTTGGCGAGAGTATTCTAGTGAAATAATTGAGCTTTTGCGGAATAATGGACTGAAATACGTCTCGGATACCGATCAGGGCGTTATCTATTTCCCCCTGGATAGTTTCCAGCTGCTCAGGTCATTTTGCAGTGAAATCATGACGCTTATTAAAAGCATCAAGGATGACCCTGAGAGAAAAACATGGCCAGTTGTCATGGTTGCTGTGCCCCAGGAAAATTTATCTTTTTCACCTGATTTGCCCAAAAAAGTCGGTCTGGATTGGAATCGATTAACACCCGATTTCCCCCATGTCAGTTTTATGGACGGATTTCTCCTTTCTGAATGGTTCAGAATGGATGAAGTTCGCTATGGCACCGATGCTGTTTCTCTTGACTCCTGGTGCACCATCACTCTCAAGGATGGCGGCAGAGACGTCGGACCGAGCACTATGCAAGTGGCCATGGCCAATGTGCTGGTCGGTATGGATGGTGAGGAGTGTTTCTATTGCGGACAGACCAATCATGAGCCCAAGGATTGTCCCACGCGTAAACTTGAGGCGCCGAGCTTGCAAGTGTGGCAAACGCTCGCGAAGACCGATATTAAAGACTTTTCCAAGGGATTCATCGGGTTGGATGAAATTGTCACCAATGCTGATTTTGCAGAATCAATGCTCGAGCTCATTAACTCCGATAAGATTTTGGAAGGCCTTATGGCCAAGGCCGTGCTGGAGGTCAATGCACCTGCTCAGTTGAGAATGCTGAAGCTTATCTGGCGCTGTCGGGGCAAGATATGGAGCGATGGTTTCAAGGAGCTTGCCCCCCAGGAAAAGAACCTCATGTGGGATGCTCTGTTTGAAATTGAAAACGGTGAAATGGAAAAAGCCGATGATCAGATCAAGCAGGCACAGCTTCAGTTTCCACGCAGTTTTCAGCCTCATTCCCTCATGGGATTCTGGAATCTGGAAACAGGGAAGCCCGCCCAGGCCCTCTTTCATTGGCAAGAAGCTGAGCGAATGAGTTATACGCCTGTGCAGCAGGGATATTTCGCGTTTTTACAAGGACGTGTCTTGGAAATTGAAGGGAGTCTCAAAGACGCCATCAACACGTATAAGCAAGCGAATACATACTCGCCGACCTGGATTGATCCTGTGTACAGGCAGGGTGTGTGTATGGTTAAAATGGGGTTCACGGGACAGGCCATGGATCTGTTTGCAGACCTTATCAACCGTGATCCGCACGTTTTTAACAAGATACTCATCGATCCAGAATTGGACCGTGGACGCATGCAGCTCATGAGTTCTTTATGGGAAAGTTGGGCTGAAGCCGAAACTAATGTTAAAGACGCTCGAGAGCAGGTTGATACGCTGATAGAGGACATTGCCAAGCGCTTTGATGAGAATCACAGTTATTTCGAATCCGCGAATGTGGAATTGGAGCGGCTGAAGAAGATTGGTGAGATAAATAATTTTGTCGCGTACAATTTGCTGCTCACCGGAACTGAACGATTCGGTTTGAATCTGGACAACAAGGTCAAGCGCGAAGTCAAACGCATCGACGCGAACCTTGAGTATCAGGCAGACCGTGTCCGAGAGGTTCAAAAAGAAGCTGCGTGGTTCCCATTTCCCAAACTGTTGTTGGAATTTAATAGGGATTTCAACTTTTGCGTGGACAAGATCAACTGGATTAAGACGCAGAATCTCAAAGATCCGGATTTGTTCCGGCAGGCGTTACGCAGTCTCGAAGAAATTGAAGATCATATTGATTCGCTACAAAGCCGGCTTGTAACTCTCCGCATTGTCAGGGACAGCACGCTTTTTGTCTTGATGCTTGGGAGAAGTTTTATCTGGTTCGAGCTGATCGGCCTTGGTCTGGCTCTGGTTTCTATGCCTGCCCTCATCTATTTCACCAAGGAAATGCCATCCAACTGGATCCTAGATACTCTCCGTGAACAACGGTGGGAAGTCACCAAGGGGTTGGTTATTATCCTGAGTATAATATGTCTCGCCTTGGCTGCCATCAAGAGTGCTATTTCGTTTGATAAAAGAAAGCGTGAGCTGTTTGAGCAACTCGATGAAGAGATGCGAAAATCAGCGCCAAAACGTTATTAATTATACGTCCTCTCTACTTCACTTAACCGCTGTTTGCGGGTAATCTCTCTTGGTATCAATATGATCTCAAGCGGAGGTGTTATGCATAAACTAGTGTTGATTCGGCATGGACAGAGTGAGTGGAATCTGAGCAATCGGTTCACTGGCTGGACCGACGTGGATTTGACTGAGCAGGGTGTCAGCGAGGCTGTTGCTGGCGCCAAGCTTCTCAAAGAGGCTGGATTTTCTTTCGATATTGCACACACTTCGCTACTGCAAAGAGCCATCCGTACGCTCTGGCTTGTTCAGGATGAAATGGATTGCCTGTGGTTGCCCGTCTCCAAAACATGGCGGCTCAATGAACGTCACTACGGTGCGCTTCAAGGGCTGAACAAGGCAGAAACTGCTGCAAAGTATGGCGATGAACAGGTTTTCATCTGGCGTCGTAGCTTTGATATCCCGCCGCCCAAGTTGGATGCAGACGACGAACGATATCCCGGCCATGATCCTCGTTATTCTTCACTTTCCTCGAACCAGCTTCCCACATGTGAGAGCCTTAAGCTAACGATTGATCGCACCATGCCATATTGGTTTGATACCATTGCGCCGCAAATCACCAGCGGTAAGCGGGTGATTATTGTGGCTCACGGTAATTCATTGCGTGGGCTGGTTAAGTACCTCGACGATGTGAGTGACGATGAAATTACGCAGCTAAATATTCCTACTGGGCTGCCGCTGGTCTATGAACTCGACGACAATCTTAAGGCGATAAAGCATTATTATCTGGGTGATCAGGAAGCTGCGGCCAAGGCGGCCGAAGCGGTTGCAAATCAGGCCAAGGGCGGGTAGTCCTTGCCCGTCATGAACGGGAAATTTACTCACCAACTTCTTGCGTGGTACGACGCAAACAGCCGGGATCTGCCATGGAGGCGGAACTCAACGCCGTATGGTGTCTGGGTATCCGAAATCATGGCCCAGCAGACGCAGATCGACCGGGTGGTTCAGTATTACGGTCGTTGGATGGAACGGTATCCTGATCTTTTCTCGCTGGCACAGGCGCATGAAGAAGATGTCCTCAAGCTCTGGGAAGGGCTGGGCTATTACTCCCGCGCGCGGAATATTCTTAAGGCCGCCAGACTCATCGATGACCAGTTCGCTGGTGTTTTTCCCACAGATTTTGCGGATATTCGTTCACTCCCCGGTGTTGGTGAATACACCGCTGGTGCCATCTCAAGTATTTCATTTGGGCAAACAGAGCCTGCCGTTGATGCAAATGTTTTGCGCGTGTTCTCGCGGCTGTTGGATATGGCGACGCCCGTCAAGGAAACCGCTTCCAAACGAAACATTGAAGCTGCTGTGCGAGATTTGATGCCGGACGAACGGCCCGGTGATTTTAATCAGGCGATCATGGAATTTGGGGCGTTGGTCTGTTCAAAGCGCCCTTCGTGTGACGAGTGTGCCGTGCAAGTTCATTGTCTCGCATATGAGAACAGTACCGTGGGTGAGCGGCCCATTCTCGCGCCCAAAAAGAAGACTCTCAAGATTGAGATGGTGACGGGCGTGCTTGTGCATGGTGGTCAGGTGCTCATTCAAAAACGTCAACCTGACGATGTCTGGCCCGGTCTTTGGGAATTTCCCGGTGGCGGCATTGAAGAGGGCGAAACGCCTGAGCAGGCGCTGGTGCGTGAATATCAGGAAGAAGTTGAACTCGATATCATCCCCGGCGAGAAGGTCACGGTGGTGTCCTATGCCTATACTCGCTACCGGGTGACCATGCATTGTTATCTTTGTCATCTCCCCAATGGTGATGCGCCTGAGCCAGTATTCAATGAGGCGGTAGAGGGTGGGTTTGTCATGCCTAGAGCATTGTCGGACTACGCTTTTCCTGCCGGGCATCGTCGACTTATTGAGTTCATGCGTAGCGACCTCCGTTTTTCCGATTTTCTTCTCGATAGCTGATTATCCCTTTAAATACGTTGCGTTGCCGTAGTCGGCACACCCTTTGCTAACTCCTGTATGGAGGCTTGTATTTAAGCCAAAATATTGACGTAGGAGAAGCATATGTCTTTGAGCATGCTTGCGGACCATAAGGCGATAAGCACTATAGATAATGATCTGGCTGTCAGAAGATTAACTCAATCCGATAGTCAGTCCGTGGCAGGAATTGCCAAGCCAGCGGGCCCGGATGCACAGGTTCAGGCTGCATTTGAAGAACAGATGCGTATGGCACAGAGTCTTTTTGGAGAAGGGTCACAGGGATACGGGGGGGGGAGTTCTTCCGGAAGTTTCGATGTGTCCTTTGCCAATGATGCCTTGATGATGGAGGCGGTTACGACTCTCACACGGCTCATGCGAAACGAAGCAGGGTTGCCTCAACAAGTGGCCGCATCGCGAAATGCCATTCAGAGTGGGCAGATTTCCGCTCCCTCAGTGTTGGCTCAAGCACCAGACGTCGGCACATTGTCCGCCAAGTTCGAATCCGGTAGCGGCGGTATAGCCACCATTGGTTACGACCGTGTCGGCGGGACATCCTATGGCAAATATCAGATTGCATCCAAGCCGGGCACTATGGACGGTTTCCTGAATTATCTCGACGAAAAGGCACCGCAAATGGCCGAGCGTTTGCGTGAAGCTGGCCCTGCCAACACTGGCTCCAAGGAAGGCGGCATGCCGTCCGAATGGAAGGAAATAGCCAAGGAAAACCCAACAGTTTTTGAAAAGCTGCAACACGATTTTATTTCTAAGGAAACCTACGATCCTGCGCGAAGCATGATTCTCAAGCAGACCGGGATGGATTTCAACAATGCACCGCCCGCATTGCGTGAAGTTTTATGGAGTACATCCGTACAGCACGGCCCAACCGGAGCAGCAAAGATTTTCAACAAGGTTATTGATAGCTTCGTTGGGAGCGGTGAAAAGAGTCAGTTTAATTCCACTCTTATCGAGGGCGTATACGACACTCGCAAGGGGCAGTTTGGTTCATCCACAAAGAGAGTGCAGGAATCAGTCGTCAGTCGTTTGAACGCAGAAAAGCAAATAGCACTCAACATGCTGGGAACAACACGCAGCATCAATAGGGTCGTGTAGGCGAGACTCTCGCGACTCAATTAATAGTAAAATGTAGCCAGAGGGCTGCGTTTTTGTTCGCCTTTGGTTTAAGCGTACTCTTGATTACGGAACAGCTCCTGTTCTCATATGGGTGAAGTACTGGCCCTTTTGGGGGGGGGGATGGTTCTAAAAAATCGAAATTTTCTAAGGACTCGGCAGATTGAAATTGCTCTGAGCATTCGAGGATGATAAAAGAGCATAGGGGGGAGCTATGCGAAAAAAAATGACAGCTTCAATAGTGAGTCTGGTTTTGGCGTCCATGCTATTGGTGTTGGTCGGTTCCATGGGAGAGGCTAAGAAGCCGACCCTATTAATATGTGACATATGGCCTCCTTACCAGATCAATTCCCCTAACGGTGTTACCGGATTTTCCGTTGATCTGGTGAGTGCTGTATACAAGCGGATGGACATCCCCATAGAGAGTATAGAGGCTTTTCCATGGAAACGGGCCTTAGAGATTATACAGCACGGCCACGCTGAAGCCCTCTTTTCTGCGAACTTCACTCCTGACAGAATGGCGTTCGCTCGATATCCGAGCGAAATGCTCACAGAATCACCTTGGGTAATCTGGACACGAGGCCGCGGTCAGATCAAAACGCTGGATGACTTGAAGGGCAAGACTATTGGTGTCGTGCTCGGATATAGCTACACTCCGGAATTTTGGGATTTCATCGAGACCTATTGTACTGTGGAAAAGGTTCGTTCCGATGAAATCAATTTTAAGAAACTCAGCGCTGGCCGATTGGATGCGACTATTGCCGAATATGGTAATGGACATTATCTCTCGACCACCCTGGGGCTTGATAACCTCAAACCAAATCACGCCTTAACTATCAAGAAAGATGGGCTTTATATCATTTTCAGTCGCAAGAGCGTAACTCAGGATTTTGTGGAAGAGTTTTCCAAGGAGCTCAAGGCATTCAAGGAAACGGGCGAGCACAAGGTGTTAAGGGAGAAGTGTTTCGGTATTTAACCCGAGAGGGTTGAGCCGGATGGAAGTTGCCGTTATCCACTTCTTAAAATAATACCTGCGATTTTAAACAAAATAGCGGTGGAATATGTTCCTCTTAAATGAACATGTTCCACCGCTATTTTGTTTAAAACCGCTAACCGGAAGGGTGGGAAATTCCGTCCTACTGCTCTCTAAGAGCCTTGCTCGAAGGCTTTTACCCCAACTTGGATTCAAGGGCCGAATCCAATTCTACGCGAATGGTGCCGAGTTTTTTATCCACCATCACTTGTCCGTGGGCAAACCCTTTGACTTTGCGGACGTCCTTGACGAGGGCGTACATGATGTCCGCCTTGCCGTCGTCTTTACGGTAGCTCTTGAGGCCGCAGAGTATGGCGGCTTCGGTGAGGGTTGCCTCCGGTACGTCTTGGCCGGGGTGGTCGCGTTTGAGGATGATGTGCGAACTTGGGCCGTCGGCTACGTGAAACCAGTAATCAAACGGGCTGGCCGCTTTACTGAGGATGTCGTGATTGGCCTTTTTGTTCTTGCCACGGATGATGGTGAATCCGTCTGATGAACGAAATATGGTGACGGCTAACCCCTTGTATCGTTTGGGTAATGACGTTCCTTCCGGGGCACTCTTTTCCCTGCGAGTGAGAGTATGACCTTCTGGAATATCTCCGTTTTCCAACATCTCAAGCTGTCTCAACATTTCCCGGCGACGGCGTTTGATGTGTGGAAATCCGCGTCCAGCCTTGGCAGCCAGCTTGAAATATTTCTCCATATTCTCTGTGGGCGAGAGGTACGGATTGAGCGCCACGGTCATGGTTCCATGAATGGGGTGGCTGACGGTAATTTCTTCAAGTCCTTCATGGTCCTTGAATCGATACAGTTCGGCCTGCATCGCTTCCGCCTTGATTTTTTCATCGGCGAGTTTTTGCAAGCGGGCTTGTTCTTCGTCGAGCCGTGTGAGGTTCCGCTTTATTTTTTTTCTTGCGCGTTTGAGTTGCGTTTGCGCGGGCTTTTCCTCTTCCATTTCCAGCAATGGGAAGAGGGTGCGTTCGCCATAGGCGTTGGCCGCGTCCAAGGCAGAGGAGAAAATGTCCCCTTCCTTGTCGGATGGCCATACGTTGGGCGATTGCCAGCCTTGCTTGTTCTTGGAGACATGAAACGTGTCTGCGGTCCCGCTGGCTACCTTAAAATAGAGCTGGTGAGCTTCATCTTCAAGCTGGGCGGAAAGCACTTTACGCAGGGGAGGTGAAATATGTGGATATTCACGCCAAATTTCGGCGTTCTCGCGGACATCTTCCAGAGCAGGCCAGTCGGGCTGTGTGTCAAATCCATCACCGAGTTCGTCAGCGAATTCCATACCAGTTCGGGCGTCGATGACGAGATAACGACCGCTTATGGGATCGGTACGAGGGGAGAGTTCGAGGGCGAGTTTGAGATTGGGCCAGTCCATCTTCCAGCCGAGAATAAGTCTATTTCTCAGTCGCTTGCGATACCACATCGCCATGGCAGGGGCGTTCTGTGGATTGACCGGCTTGATGGCGGACAAAAACAAATGGCCCGCCGATTTGGCGGGCCTGAATAGTAAGTGTAGTGGTTCGCCTGAATTCTGAACTTTTATGGTCCACACGCCAGGAGCCGGGCCGAAAATCTTGTCGATTCGGCGACCTTCCAGCAGTGTGCCCAGTTCAGCGGCGAGGAAGCGGAAAAAATTAGCTTCCATAATGACAGGGCGTCAAAGACGAGACAGACGGCTAGTCGCCGCGAACAGCTTCGTCTTCTTCCTGCTTGCTCTTACAGTTGATGCAGAGCGTTGTCATGGGACGTGCCTTGAGACGCGGAATAGAGATGTCATCGCTACATTCTGCGCAAACGCCAAAGTCGCCGTCATCAATGCGGTCCACGGCCTTCTGGATCTTTTTGACGAGCTTCCTCTCGCGATCCCGAAGACGCAGTGTGAATGCGCGGTCAGATTCGGCAGTGGCGCGGTCAGCCGGGTCGGCGTAAACTTCGCCGGACTCGTTCATGTCCTCGATGGTCTCTTCGCTCTTCTTAAGCGTGTCGTCGAGCATGCCCTTGAGCATGTCCTTAAAAAACTGATGGTCCTTAGCTTCCATATCCTCGGCTCCCTATTGAGGTAAAATCATTCTGGTTGGGAGTTACATTAATTTAAATACAGATATAAAGCGGGTTGGTATACCAAAAAAGACCTAAAAGTAAAGTCTTTCCATTATCTGAAAAAATTCAAGGAGTTCTCTGAACCACTTCTGGGAGAAGAAATGAGAAAATACGCTTGACACCTGAGAGGGGCACGGTTAGACAGTGATTCGCTTTTGAGTGCGGGAATAACTCAGTGGTAGAGTGTAACCTTGCCAAGGTTGAAGTCGCGAGTTCAAATCTCGTTTCCCGCTCCAAAAGAGGCGACATAGCCAAGTGGTAAGGCAGAGGTCTGCAAAACCTCCATTCTCCGGTTCAAATCCGGATGTCGCCTCCATGTCG
>JAFLJT010000021.1 GCA_022712855.1 Pseudodesulfovibrio sp.
CGCCCCCATGGTCATCATTGAGCTGACCAAGAAGGCTGCAGACGAGGCTCCTGCTGAAGCTCCCAAGGCTGAAGTGAAGGAAGAAAAGAAGGCTCCGGCCAAAAAAGCAGCTCCTAAAAAAGCTGCTGCAAAAAAAGCGGATACTGCTGAAGAGAAGCCTGCTAAGAAGGCCGCTCCGAAGAAGAAAGCTGCACCCAAGAAAGCCGAGGAGAAAGCTGAAAAGGCAGAAAAGAAACCTGCCAAGAAAGCCGCGCCCAAGAAGGCTGCTCCCAAGAAAAAGGCTGACGATAAGTCTGATTCTTAGGAAAAGTAGAAAAGTAAAAAGGGCAGGCGTTATGCCTGCCCTTTTTTTGCAAACAGCTATAGATATTTTCAATCAAAAAGATAGGTTGTAATATGGATGTCCGCAAGCTTGAGGCTTTCTGTAAGGTCTACGAACTCCAAAATTTTTCCAAGGCGGGCGAGGTTCTGTACCTTTCCCAGCCTACTATCAGTTCGCATGTAGCTAATCTTGAAGCCGAACTCGGTGTAAAACTTTTCGATCGCATGGGCCGAAAGGTCATGGCTACCGAAGCCGGACATGTCCTGTACACCAGTGCTATTTCCGTCTTCGAGAACCTCAGTGAAGCCAAAGCGTCTATTGAGATGCTTCGTGACAAGGTTGTGGGCGAATTAACCATAGGTTGTAGCACTATTCCTTCGCATCATATCATGCCCAAGCTCCTGACAAATTTTTCACAGCAGTATCCAGACGTACGCTTTACTGTACGGACCAGTGATTCTTCTGAAATTATTAAGAAGGTTGCTGCAGGAGAATTACCTGTTGGTATTGTCGGCCAAAAACCAACTCAGGACGGCCTTGTCGCCGAAGCCTTAATGGAAGACGATACCGTTGTTGTTGCTGCTGCTAATGCACCATGGTTACCCAAAGGTAACAAAGCTGTTTCCGTGAAGGATTTGGCAAAGCTGCCGTGGGTCATGCGGGAAAGAGGCTCCGGTACTCGCAAAGTTCTCGAAGATGCTCTTGAGGGTATCGGCCAAACGCTGCAACATCTCAATATCCGTTGTCTGGTGGAAGGCTCTTGCGAAACCATTGCTCACACTCTTGGTGGAGTCGGCGTCAGTGTGACGTCCCGAATTGCTACTGAAGGGTTTATTCAAAGCGGCGCTTTGGTTCGCCTTGATGTTCCTAAACTTGAAGGGCGTCGTAATTTCTATCTTATTTACCATGCTGATAGACACATGTTCCCGGCGCTCAAGACCTTTGTTGAGTTTGCCCGCAACATTTAGAAAGACTCAAATGCATAAAAAAGGCCCGGACGAGAACGTTCGGGCCTTTTCTTTTTGCTTGCTACGGTAAAAACTCTAGATGCGGTGGCGCTTCAATCAGTTTGTTTTCGGCCAAATGTTGATAGAATAATTCCAGACCCTGTATTTCAGTTTTGCCAAAGTCATAGACCAGACCGTCAAAGTATGAACACATTTCTGTATCGTTGAGGCAACTATCTTCTGCTGCCAAGACGCACATGTCAGACATGTTTGTTGTGCCCCATTTCTTCGCAGCAATGAGTTTTGCACACGCTTGTCTGAAATGGTCTTCATTTGCATGAAAGCTTTTTCGTTGGACAATCCAGACACCGAAAATGAAGGGTAACCCCGTCAGTTCTTGCCATGCTTCTCCCAAATCAGTCCGGTGTGGGTAATCTGGATGGTGACGCAGATCCAGCGCCTCGTCGCCAATAGCAAGGATGGCATCAGGGCGTTCGCCAATATTTAACATGGAAGTGGCGTCGCCAGAGACGAAGTTTGCTTCGATTTCCCATAATTCCGCCATGAGAATACGGAGCAGCGCCGCCGAAGTATGCGTTTGCGAACTGACTAAGATTGTTTTTCCGGTCAGCTCCTCAAGGGGAAACTGACTCAGCAGCAGAACGCTTTGTACATGGCCGAGGCTGCCGATGGCGATGTCGGGGACGAGGTAATATTTTTCAGGATTACGCGCGTATTCAATGCTCGATGCAGCAGATATATCGAGATCGCCAGCATCCATGAGCCTATTCAGCTGTGAAGGCGGTCCGGAAACGATTTCAAAATCATTTTCGATAAGCCCGCTTTCCAACGGGTGATAGATAGGCAGGACGTTGAGGTAGCCTATTTTACCCAGACGTACGGACATTAACGGGACTCCAATATGGTGTAGTTCATGCTCCGGCGCTTGGGCGTGAACCCGGCTGCTGAGACCAATTTGTCGATTTCTTCACGGGAGAGCCTGAATGCTACGCCTGCTGCTTTAACCACGTTTTCTTCGATCATGGTTGATCCGAAGTCGTTACCGCCGAAATAGAGGGCAAGTTGAGCAATCTTCGGCCCCATGGTGACCCAGGAGACCTGTATATTGTCCACGTTGTCGAGAACGATGCGTGAGAGAGCGAGCATGCGGAGATATTCTGTGGAGGTCAGTTTGCGACACTCCGGCAACTCTGTGTGGTCGGGCTGGAATGTCCACGGGATAAAGGCCGTGAAGCCACCTGTGCGGTCCTGACTTTCGCGCACGGCGAACAAGTGCTGAAGGCGTTGTTCTACAGTTTCCTTGTGCCCGAACATCATCGTTGCTGTTGTGCGCAACCCTTGATTGTGGGCTTCTTCCATAACGGCGAGCCACTGGTCGGCTGGGCATTTGTTGGGTGCGACTTCCGCGCGGACTTCGTTCACCAGAATCTCTGCACCGCCACCAGGTATGGAGTCCAGTCCGGCTTTGCGCAGTCGTTCAATGACCTCGGCAACAGAAATGCCTTCCATCTCACTCCAGAAGACAATTTCCGGCGGTGAGAAAGCGTGGATATGGATTTGGTAATTGGTCTTGATATAGCGGAGCATCTCTTCATACCACGTCAGCGGCAGGTCTGGGTGATGCCCGCCCTGCATGAGAATCTGGGTGCCGCCGAGGTCGAGGGTCTCTTGAATTTTCTCGCCAATTTCTTCGTATGTGAGGACATAGCCGCCGTCTTGATCTGGTTTCTTGTAGAACGCGCAGAACTTGCAGCAGCAGACGCAGACGTTGGAGTAATTAATGTTGCGGTCTACTACGTAGGTGACAACTGGCTCGGGGTGCTTTGCAAGGCGAACCTGATGCGCAAGTTGCCCGAGATCGTAGAAGTCTGCCTCGTTGTACAAGGTCAGCGCTTCATTAAAATCGATACGCTTTCCGTCGAGGACTTTCTGATAAATGGATTCCAGCGTCATTACTTCACCTCGTTGAAGAAGCCGTCGCGTTCGACTGGAGTGCAGCCACAGCCTTGGATCATTTCTTCTAGTTCGGTGCGTGTCATGCCTTGTTCGGATGTGGCTCCAGCTTCGTGCCCGATCTTCTCTTCGACCACGGTGCCATCGAAGTCGTCTGCACCGAATTTGAGTGCGGCTTGTGCTTGTTTAACGCCGAGCATCACCCAGTAGGCTTTGATGTGCGGGATGTTGTCGAGCATCAGGCGGCTGACGGCGATGGTGCGTAGTTCTTCGAGGCCGGTGAGCGGCTCCTCAATGGTGAGTTGGCTGTTTTCGGTGAGGAATGGCAAGGGGATGAAACAAGTGTAGCCGCCGCCTTTGTCCTGGGATTCGCGCAATCGGACGAGATGATCGATACGATCTTCGTACGATTCGATGTGGCCGAACAGCATGGTGGCGTTGGTCTTCATGCCCAGTGCGTGGGCTTCTTCGTGGATGGTCAGCCATTCTTCAGCTGTTGATTTGCGTGGGCAGAGCTGTTCGCGAATTTTTGGGGCGAAAATTTCGGCACCGCCACCGGGGAGCATGTCGAGCCCGGCCGCGTTGAGGCGGGTCAGCACTTCTTTGCTTGTGATGTTTTCCAGCGAAGCAAAATGGGCAATCTCGACAGCGGTGAAACATTTGAGCACAGCATCGGGAAGTTTTGTTTTGACCGCGCTTATCAGCTCCTCGAAATAACTTAGTCCCAGCTTGGGGTGACATCCGCCGACGATGTGGATTTCACGCGGTGTCAGGGTTGTTACGTCGATCTTGGCGAGGGCGTCCTCGACACTCAGCACGAATCCGCCTTCCTGGCCTTCCTCACGTTGATAGGCGCAGAACACACAGCCGTTGACGCAGACGTTGGTGTAATTGATATGCTGGTTGATGACATAGAACGTTTTGTTACCATGTAAACGGGTGCGGACCTGATGGGCCAACGCGCCGACAGCCAGCGGCTCCGGGCGGTCGAAGAGGCGCATGCCGTCCTCGAAAGTCAGTCGGTCACCAGCCAAAACCTTGGTGCGAATATCGCCGATATCCATGTTGTCGTAAAAATCGCCTTTCAGCAGTTGCATCTTTTGCTCCTGTGCTCAGGATGTGGTGCCTAGTCCATGGCGGAGGAAATCCGTCAGGGCATGAGCTTTGTTTTCGATTGTCTTGCGGTCTGCGCCAAACAGTCCGGTCCCGCCATCCAGCGAGGGAACGGAACACGCCTGAAGGAAATGATTCATGACCGAATCAAGGTGAAAGACGACCATTTCGGGGTCGATATCTGCACGAATCTGACCGGATTCGATGGCTTGCGTCACGAGCTGGCGCAAATATTTTGTCGATGCCTGCTGTATTTCGGACAGGAATTTATCGCGCAGGGGAAAATTTTCCTGAAAC
>JAFLJT010000364.1 GCA_022712855.1 Pseudodesulfovibrio sp.
CGGCATGTGTACCGTACGCTGTCCCATTCAGGTTGAAGTTGTTGACGGCAAAGCCGAGTACATTCAGGGCGGAAAATCCCTGAACGGATCATTGTGTCCGCGCGGCGCGGCCGGAACCGCTCTCACCTATGATGATGAACGTCCCCAGTACCCCATGATCCGCACCGGCGAACGCGGTGAAGGTCAATGGAAACAGGTATCCTGGGATGAAGGCCTCGACTACGTCGCTGAAAAGCTCACCGCCATTCAGGAAGAATACGGTAAAAATTCCGTACTCATGTCTGACCGTGGTGGACCGTTCCGCGATTTCTACCGCGCTTTCATGCTCGGTATCGGCTCGGTCAACTACAATAACCACGACTCCTCTTGCGCACGCAATGTCCAAAACGGCACCAAATCCGTTCTCGGCTTTGGACGCAAAGATGTCTCCCTCGACTTCAAGAATGCCAAGCATATCATCTTGCAGCAGCGGAACGTCTTTGAAGCCATCAACGTGGCCGAGGTCAACAACGTGCTCTCCGGTATGGAAAACGGCGCAAAGCTGACCTGCATCGATATCCGCGCAAGCGTAACCGCCACCAAAGCTGATAATTTCTTCCTCGTCCGTCCCGGCACCGACTACGGTTTTAACCTCGCCGTTATCAATGTCCTTATTAATGAGGACTTGTACGACAAAGAGTACGTTGCCAAATGGATGAAGGATTTCGACAAACTGGCCGATTTCGTCCAAGAATACACCCCGGAATGGGCTGAGCAGGAAACCGGCGCATCCGCCGATTCAATCCGCGACTTTGCCCGTCAGCTCGCCGAAGCTGCCCCCAGCGTCATCTGGCATCCCGGTTGGATGACAGCCCGCTATTCCGACTCCGCTCACATGACCCGTACCATCATGCTCATCAACGGCCTGCTCGGCGTCTTCGGCGCCAAGGGCGGAATGCAGTTCATGAACGGTCCCGGCGATGTCGGTGCCAAGGGTCTCAAGAGCTTCATGGCTCTCTACGACAAACCCGAAGGCAAACGCGCTGACGGCGTCGGCTGGATGGATGGTCGCAAACATTATGAAGCTGGCCCCGGATTGGTCAACCTCGCCTACGATGCCATGGTTTCCGGCGAGCCGTATCCGGTCAAGGCGTACATAGTACAGCGCCACGATCCCCTCATGTCGTACCCGGACACCGCACACGTCAAAAAGATGTGGGACAATATCGAGCTCTTGGTATCCGTGACCTTCTCATGGTCCGACACCGCATGGTATTCCGACGTGGTTCTACCCATCTCGCCCTACCTTGAGCGCGACGAAATCATCATGACAAAAAAAGGACCCAAGCCGTGCTTCCAGCTTCGTAACCAAGCCGTTAAACCGGTCTACGACACCAAGGCAATCTGGGAAATCTACGCAGGTCTCGCCAAACGCATGGGATTGTCCGAACTCGATTTCACCAGCATCGAAGATGTCTGGAACTTCCAGCTCGAAGGCACTGGCGTGTCCATCGAAGACTTCGCCGAAACCGGCATAGTCTCCTTAACCGACACCCCACATTCCAAGCCTGTCACCGAAGGCTCCTTCAAGACGCCCTCCGGCAAGATCGAGGTCATCAGTGAGGCTCTCGAAGCAGACGGCCAGCTGTCCCTCAAGCCATACGTCACCCCCGAACGTCCGCCCGCAGACAAATTCCGCATCACCTTCGGCCGTTGCGCCCTGCACACCCAGGGACACACGGTCAACAACAAGCTCCTCTTCGAGCAGATGCCGGAAAACATCCTCTGGATGCACACCGACCGCGCCAAAGCGCTGGGTATTGCCACTGACGACGAAGTAACCGTCTCCAGCAGCAACCATTCCGGCACCATCAAGGCGTTCGTCACCGACTTCATGCATCCCGAAGCGGTCTTCATGGTCCACGGATTCGGGCACACCCTGCCCTGCGAGTCCCGAGCCAAAGGCCGTGGCATAGCAGATAACGAGCTCATGCCCAAAGGCATAAAAAAATACGATAAAACGGGCGGCGCGATCTCCATGCAGGAGCATTTCGTCACCGTATCAAAAAATTAGGAAGACTCCTTCCTATCACCCCCCAAGGTGGGCGGCCTGTACCAAAGTGGTGCAGGCCGCTTTCGTTTTTGGGAGGGCGAGAAGAATGCCTTCGTGCTGCGTTGCATTCCCTTCGGTCACGGCCCTCTAGCCCCACCCCACCTCAGACTGGATAAACGAGTCTGCCCAAGATGAAACTTTTTCCCTCGACAAGTCATCTGTGTGGTATGAACAAATAAAAAATGGAGAGATTATCGTGGGAACCTCAAAAAAAACAAAGAGTGGTGAGATGCCAGAAAGTGAAATGCACGGGCAGGAAGCATCACTCAATGAAGAAATGACCGACGATGAACTGGATAAAATTTCCGCCGCTGGTACTAACCGAATGTACGGTGGTGATGGGTCTGATATGATGATCGGCACAGATGGTAGAGACTCCATGCGCGGCGGGGATGGCAACGACTATATGCAAGGGGGAGCAGGAAATGATATCATGCGCGGTGACGATGGTTCGGATGTGCTGATAGGTGGTGCTGGCAATGATACCCTTGACGGCGGGAACTGGGATGGCGCAAATGATATTGCCCATGGCGGAGAAGGGGATGACACCTATTTGTGGCGGGTACATGGCGAAGGAGATGATGTCTTTGTCGGCGGCCCAGGCAATGATACCATCAAGCTCTGGAATTTGGATTCAGGTACACTCGAATCAGTTTGGGAAAACGGTTCTTTTGATATCACTCTCGAAGATTCCCAAGGCAATAACGTCGAGATAACAAGTGACATGTTTGATGAAAGAGGCAATCTGATACTTCCACCGGATTGTTCCGGTGTGATTACAGGCCCAACCGGCGAAACCCTGACCTTTGACGGTGTGGAAAAAATCACCAAATC
>JAFLJT010000211.1 GCA_022712855.1 Pseudodesulfovibrio sp.
CGCAGGCATCGGTTATATGCTCAAGCTCTATTTCAAAGCGACTCACGGCACAAAGGGGAGGATCTAGGTCATGGAATATCCCATCTGGCAACTCTCCACCTTTGGCGGCGGTTTTTGGATAGCCTTCATCGCCACTATCCACGTCTACGTCGCGCACTTTGCCGTCGGCGGCGGGCTGTTCCTGGTCCTCATGGAACAAGCGGCTTACCGAACCAACAACATCGATCTGCTCAATTACGCTAAAAAATACACCAAGTTTTTCCTGCTGCTGACCATGGCGTTCGGCGCGGTTTCCGGTGTGGCTATCTGGTTCACCGTTGCGCTCCTTGCGCCACAAGCAACCATCACGCTCATCCACCAATTTGTGTTCGGATGGGCTGCGGAATGGGTCTGCTTCCTCGGCGAGATCGTCGCGCTCATTATCTATTATTATACATGGGAAACCATGAACCGCCGGGACCACGTGATCGTCGGCTGGCTCTACTTCATCTTCGGTTGGTTCTCCCTCTTCCTTATCAACGGTATCATCGGCTTCATGCTGACACCCGGCGACTGGATTCAGACCAAGGATTTCTGGGACGGTTTCTTTAACCCGTCCTTCTGGCCCTCACTGGTCTTCCGTACCACCTTCACCATTGCCTGTGCCGGACTCTTCGGATTCGTCACAGCCACCCGCATCGAGAACGAACCGACACGACTCTCCGTGGTCCGTGCCTGTTCCGCCTGGACCATCGTCGGCGTGCTGGCAACCATGCTCGCAGGTTACTGGTATGTGGTGGCACTGCCCCCCGGCCAGTACGAAATGGTCATGCTCAAGTCCCACCGCGTCATCGGTTTCATGCAGTGGTTCTGGATCTTCGGTGTACTCACACTGCTCGGCGGTCTGGCCCTCGCTTTCAAGATGCCACGCCTCATGAGCTTCCCCCTCGCACTGGTGGTTCTTATCGCCGGACAGGGGCTTTTCGGTTCCTTCGAGTTCATCCGTGAATCTGGACGTAAGCCGTACCTTATCTGGGACTACACCTATTCTAACTCCATAATGAAAGCCCATGTGCCCATCATCAATCAGGAAGGGGCCATCGCCCGCGCCAAGTGGGCACCGCCAGAGCTGAAAGAAAGTGTCAAAGCGGGCATCACCGATGCCAATATCATGGAAGCAGGACAGTTCCTGTTCCAACTCGAATGTTCATCCTGCCACTCAGTCGGCGGACCCATGAACGAAATCCGCAAACGCACAAACATGTACGACGCCAATGGCATGGACGCGTTTCTCACTGGCATGGGCAAGCTCAATGTCTACATGCCGCCCTTTGCCGGGACAGAAGCCGAACGTAAAGCACTGGCAACGTACATCGCTGAAGGTTTGAACGGAAATACCGATGGCATTGTCACGGTTATCCCGACGCCCGAAGCGGCCACCCCCGCCTCCTTCGACCCGGAAACGGCCGAGTACGCACTCGTTGCCTGGGCCGATCAGGGCATGCGATTTTATGCCCAATCAGCAAAGTGGACACTCCTGCCCGCTGGCAACATGGTCCGCGCCCAACTCATTCAGCGTGACAACTCGCCAGAAATCGTTACTCAGGATGTAACCATTGCCTACGAAATCGAGCCCGGTTTTACAGGCGAAGAACTCACTGGGAAGCTCGATGTCCACGAAGATGCCGGGCGATTTGAAGGGCGTCTCAAAGTCCGACCCTACAAGAATGGCAAATTCGAACCGTTGCCCATCGCCACCCTCCGCGCCACTAATGCGGACGGCGAAACGCTGGCAACCACCAAGCTCTCCGTACCCACCTCTGACCAGATGGGTTGCCTCAATTGTCATGGCGGCACATGGTACGAAGACGGTTCCGGTATTGCCACGGCCACTGCCGACAACATTCTGGAAGTGCACGATCGCATGAACGGCACCAATCATGTCGAGCGAGCCAAAAAAGGCGTCATTCTCTGCGTGCAATGCCACGACGATCCAGCGCAAAACGCCCAAGGCAACGGCCAGCGTCCAAACCTGTCCGCAGCAATCCACGGCGCACACGCTCTCTTCATGGCCGGGCGCGATGCTGAAAATTCCTGCCTCATGTGTCATCCACAGAATACCCTTCGCGGTCAGCACAACGAAGCAGGACTCGATTGCACCAACTGTCACGGCAT
Source organism: Pseudodesulfovibrio sp. (assembly GCA_022712855.1). GTDB lineage: Bacteria > Desulfobacterota > Desulfovibrionia > Desulfovibrionales > Desulfovibrionaceae > Pseudodesulfovibrio. Next base: position 2,155 of record JAFLJT010000211.1, read on the forward strand.
GATTGAAGATCACGCTATCTCCCTGCTCAAAGCCGAACAGGCCAAGGGTAAGAAGTCCGCAGATAAGCTCCTGGCACTCATCACCCCACGAACCATGGGCACTCAGGCTGCCATCAACCCTCGTACCCCTTGGGAAAACGAGCCGGATTGCATGACCTGTCATGTGGACTATGGTGCACCAGAAACGGACGACGCATTCAACACGTGGACCAAGGACGCCAAAGACCTCTACTCCGCCCGACGTGATGAACTCGGCGCAATCAACTGCGCCGCCTGTCACGGCAGCCCACACGCCATCTATCCCGCCACCGAGCGCGATAATGTGCAGCCTCTACAATACATGGACACCGCCCAAAGTCTCGGCGCAGACGGTTCCTGTTCAGTCTGTCACATCGACGACATGAATGATGCCGAGCATCACGCAGGTATGGGTTTAGATTAGAACTGAGCGACTAAAAAGAACGACAAGGCCGAGGTGCATATGCATCTCGGCCTTTTTTGTTTTTTTGGGATGCCTCCGGCGGCGCTTTTCAGCGGGAACCAGAGAACCCTTTAAAAAGGGTTCTCTGGACTCTCCTAAACTTTTTGTCTGCCCTTCGGGCAAGGGCGCAGGGACGCAGAGGCTGTGTTCCTGCCGTGCCGGTTAACGGTTTGAGGCGAAAAAAGCGGTTCGTATATTGTCCTTCTTAGCGGGACGGTCTACGCCGCTTTTTTCGCCTCAAACCGGGGGTGAAGTTTTAAGAAGGGAGAGAAATCACCGATATTCCAAGCCCAATCGACTTTTCACCCAAAGACCTGCACCAGCCCTTTTTAGCAAGGCTTAGAAGCTGACAAAGGAGTGGAGGCGGCTCTATTCCCGCAACTCGTATGACTATGGACGGCCATCAATTGTATTGATTTGCACATCGTCCCACACTCCGAAGATGGAGCCTCCGCTGCTTTGATCAGATTCTTGATCTGCTAAAACAGGGCGGCAAAGCTAGTTCTTGAAAGCCGACATTTTTTCGTCTATTTTTTGTGGCGGCTCAGCCAAAAAATGGACCGCCGTCCGCGCAGGACATGGAAGCTTTAAAGGCCAAGCCTTTCAACTGGCGTTGCTCCGTCCGGAGCTTTCACCCAATTCTTAATACCGCAAAAGCGGCTCCCCCTAATTCCCCACTTCATATTGGAAAATGAACCATAAAAAAAGGCCGGGGCGCATATGCGTCCCGGCCTTTCTATTTCTATTAGCAGCTAAAACTAGTCGACTTTGATAACCTCAAGGCCACCCATGTAAGGCTTCAAGGCGTCTGGAACAACAACGGAACCATCAGCTTGCTGATAATTTTCAAGCACAGCAACAAGGCAGCGGCCTACAGCAAGACCAGACCCGTTGAGGGTGTGAGCGAACAGCTTCTTTTTGGAATCTTTCGGCTTGAACTTAATGTTAGCACGACGTGCCTGAAAATCCCCGCAGTTCGAGCAAGAGGAAATCTCACGATACTGATCCTGACCCGGCAACCAAACTTCAATGTCATAAGTCTTGGCAGCGCCAAAACCCATGTCACCCGTACACAACGCAATCGTACGATACGGAATATTGAGCAACTCAAGAATCGTCTCAGCAGAGCGGGTCATATCTTCCAGCGCCTCGTACGACTTGTCCGGGTGCGCAAAGTTGACCATCTCCACCTTATAAAACTGGTGCTGACGAATCAGGCCCTTCGTGTCCTTGCCATACGAACCAGCTTCAGAACGGAAG
>JAFLJT010000182.1 GCA_022712855.1 Pseudodesulfovibrio sp.
GGGTCCGCGCCGAGTTGCTGGAATGCCTGCACCAGATTGAAGGTGAAGGAATCGAAATTATCTATCAGCAAAAACATCGGTGCCTCCCTTGCCTGTGATCACTTCGAGAAGCACACGTGCTTTGTTGTGGCACTCTGTCCATTCGGATTCGGCGTTGGAATCATAGACGATTCCCGCGCCAGCCTGCCAGTGGCAGATGCCGTCACGAATCCACATGGAGCGGATGGTGATGCCTGTATCGAGGCTGATAACGCCGTCGTCCAGTCCCATCCAGCCGATGCAGCCGCCGTAGGGGCCGCGTTCCTGTGGTTCCAGTTCGGCGATGATTTCCATGGCCCGAATTTTCGGTGCGCCGGAAAGTGTGCCAGCCGGGAAGGTGGATTGCAGTACATCGATGCCGTCCAGATCGTCTTTCAACTCGCCTTCCACATAGGAAGTGAGGTGCATGACGTGGGAGAAACGTTCGACGTTCATGAATTTTTCAACGGTGACGGTGCCCGGTTTGGAGATACGGCCAAGGTCGTTGCGGCCAAGGTCCACGAGCATGACATGCTCGGCGCGTTCCTTGGGATCGGCCAGCAGTTCTTCTTCCAGCCTGATATCTTCCTTCTCGGTTTCGCCTCTCCAGCGGGTGCCTGCGATGGGGCGGACTTCAAGCTGTCCTGCCGTGCTGCGGACCATCATCTCCGGCGATGAGCCGACGAGGGTGGTGCCACAGGTCTTGCCCATGGACGCGCAGTCCGGGAATTTCATGTAGAACATGAACGGCGACGGGTTGGCCTGTCTGAGTCTGCGGTAAATACGGAATGGATCGTCCGGCACCGGGACAGTGAAGCGGGTGGAGATCACCACCTGAATACATTCGCCCTCGGCGATGAGTTCTTTGCAGCGCTCGACACTCGCCATGTATTCTTCTTTGCCCGGGTAGACCGTGGGTGTTCCGGCATCGGGGGCCGAGATGTCCATGGTCCACTGAATGGGAGCGGGTGTCGGAGTCGCGCCTTCGTCCAGGCTGAGGTAGCAGCAGGAGTGGCGCAGGTGATCGAACAGTACCATCTGGCCGGGCAATACAAGACATGCCTCGGCATCAGCCGGTTTGCAGACTTCGGTGAGCTTGCGCTCGAACATGCCAGCGACGCCGTAGCCGAAATAGCCGTAAAGGCCGCGCGTCAGTCCTGGCAGTCCGTCACGGGCATTGCCGCCCTCGGTCTGCTGTTCGATGGAAAGAATTTCAACGGCTTTTTTGATGCCGTCGAGGTAGGGCATGCCTTCCAGCTCTTTGAGCGGCAGGAGGCGTTCTTCCGATGTTTCGACGACGAGCTTGCCGTCCACCGGGTGCAACATGAGCCGATAATCCCAGCAAATGAGACTGTAGCGTCCAAGTCGGCCATCGACTTCCGCTGATTCCAGCAGGATGCCGGGTTGGTCACCAACCAGTCCCATGTAGAGACTGACTGTTGTCTGGACGTCAGCCGGGAGCCATTTCCCATGCTGCGTGAGTTTGATCTTTTTCATTCTTTGATATCCTTGAAAATCATTATACGTACTATTTAATGATATGGGCGAGGTATAACCTGCCATCCCTTGATTTTCTTCCGGTTCTCATATGTCTTTCACGTGCCGTTCATTGTGTCCTCCAAAAAAAGTGAAACCGCGCCCTTGAGTCGGGTGCGGCTTCGGTTACATGCGTAATCCGTGCGTACGGTAAAAACCGCACCCCTTAATATGATTCGTCGTTACGCCACCACCACAGGGCCCGATCTGCGAGCAGATCGAGTTCACCGCCAGCAGCGAGGCTCAAATAGGACATGAACTTACGGTTGGTCTCCTGCAAATACGGATTTGCCTCGGAAATAACCTCGAAAAGTTCCGTGTCCATGGTCAGCATCTTACGCGCAGAATCAAGCCTGCGCTTGAACGACGGCGTAACGAAGTTCTCTATGGAATCCACATCTCTGGCAGCGGCCAAAAATGCCACTGTGGATGTGTAGTTCAAACCCTGAATAATTGCCATGGCCTTGTCGTGCTCTTCCATGGTGGAAGCGAAGCAGCTGTAGCCGCACGCTTCAAACAGGGAGCACACTGTGTCCACGGCAACAGTGTCGGATTCGCGGCCGGGCATTAATGCCACACGCGGTTCGAATCCTTCGGGGATGACCGGCCCGAACAGTGGGTGTGTACCCACCACGGGACCATTATGTTTCTCAAGCATCGCCTTCATGGGCATGGTTTTGACCGAGCCGACATCACAGAGGATGGTCGATTCGCTCATGTGCGGCATCATTTGATCCAGCACCAATTCCATGGCCGTTACAGGCACGCTCAGCATGAGCAGGTCGCAATCCGTCAGCGCAGCGCGAATAGCGTCGTCCGAGTAGGGACGATTCAACTCCGCAACATCACAGCCCAGCGTGCGGAAGTCTTTGCTAAAAAGACCACCCATCTGACCGTTTGCGCCCACGATGGCTACTTTTTTGATACCTGAATTATTCATGATTGTAGTATGCTTATCGTTGTTTGTGAAAACTATCCGACGATCTTCTTCCATTCGTCCCAGAAGTTGGGAAATGATTTGCCAACACAGGCCGGATTGTCAAGGTTTACGTTGATACCAGCCAACTCGAAGAGCGACATGGACATTGCCATCCTGTGGTCGCCGTAGGTAGTGAAGTCGATGGAATGGCCCTTGGGCAGTCTGGTGGGATGGATGATGAGTGTGTCTTCAACAATCTCGGTTGTGGCCCCAGTGCGTGCCACTTCGTCGGCACAGGCGGCGAGACGATCCGTTTCCTTGATACGCAGATGCGCCACGTTCGTAATGGTGGTCGGCGTCGAAGCAAAGGCTGCGGCTGCGGCCACCGTGGGTACGAGGTCCGGGCAGCGGCCCATGTCTACATTGATGCCACGCAGTCTGGATGGTTCTACCAGAATGCCGTCAAAGGTGACATTGATGGAAGCACCCATCTGGCTCAGGATGTCCATGATGGCGCGGTCGCCTTGCAGCGAGTCAGCGGCCAGTCCCTTGATGAGGACAGGGCGGTGACCAACGGCTCCGGCGGCCAGAAAGTAGCTGGCGTTGGACCAGTCACCTTCCACTTGGTAGTTGGTGCAATCGTAACCCGTGGGCTTGACGATGAACCGGATTTCGCCCGGGACCGCGCCTTTGACTGCACGGCATGGCATCTCCTGCCACTTTTTGTTCTTCTTCACCTCGACGGTGAAACCGGCCTTGAAATCTTCCATGATGCGCAGGGTGAGTGCGACGTACGGCCAGGAAACAGCTTTTTTGCCGACCACATTGATGGTCACTTCATGA
>JAFLJT010000331.1 GCA_022712855.1 Pseudodesulfovibrio sp.
CCAAGGCAATAACGTCGAGATAACAAGTGACATGTTTGATGAAAGAGGCAATCTGATACTTCCACCGGATTGTTCCGGTGTGATTACAGGCCCAACCGGCGAAACCCTGACCTTTGACGGTGTGGAAAAAATCACCAAATCCGTGTATTAATTAAATGATCCTGAACTGTCTTTTTGAGGTTTATCCGGCCCGAGGGTCCTTTGGTTTTTTTTGAAAAGTACGCTTGGCACGGATGAACCATAAAAAAAGCCGCCCTTTCTCAGGACGGCTTTTTCAATTTATTCATCTGTGAGAAGAACTAGAGCAAACTCAATTGGTCGTCTTCCATGCGCAATTTTAAATGCTGATATGCTTTCGCAGTGGCAACACGCCCACGCGGGGTGCGTTTCAGGAAACCGCACTGGATAAGATACGGCTCGTAAATATCTTCAATGGTCCGCACTTCCTCGGCACACGCAGCGGCAATGGTCTTCAACCCCACGGGGCCGCCGTTGAAATTCTCGACCATCAGGGAGAGGATTTTTCGGTCCATGTTGTCCAAGCCATATTGATCGACGTCGAGGCGCTCAAGGGATGACTCCGCTATTTCCTTCGTCACTTTGCCATCGCCATGAACGAGCGCGTAATCTCGTACGCGCCTGAGCAGACGGTTGGCAATACGCGGGGTTCCACGGGCGCGGCTGCCGATGGCGAATGCGCCTTCGGGGTCAATTTCAACGCCGATGATAATCGCCGCGCGCTCAACGATACGGGCGAGTTCATCTGCGGCATAAAATTCTATGCGGAATATGCAACCGAAGCGGTCACGCAACGGTGATGTGAGCAGCCCAAGGCGCGTGGTTGCGCCCACCAGTGTGAACGGTTCAAGGTCGAGTTTGACTGTTCGCGCGCCGGGGCCAGAACCGATGACAAGATCGATCTGGAAATCTTCCATGGCCGGGTACAGCACTTCCTCCACCGTGGCGGGCATGCGATGGATTTCATCGATGAAAAGGATATCGCCGCGCTCAAGGTTGGTGAGGATAGCGGCCAGATCGCCGGAACGCTCCATGACCGGGCCGGAGGTGGAGACCATGTTCACACCAAGCTCACTCGACATAATGCGAGCGAGTGTGGTTTTACCGAGACCGGGATTGCCGTAGAAAAGTGTGTGGTCGAGGGCTTTTTCGCGCTCGGTGGCGGCCCTGATGAAGACGTCGAGATTCGAGCGCAGGTCTTCCTGGCCGATAAAGTCACTCAGCCGTTTTGGCCGGACGCTTTCCTCTGGGAGTGTGCATTTGCTCATGAACGTGCCGCGTTGATTTTCTTGAGCACCGCCCGGATGGCTCCGGCAGCGTCGAGGTCTGGTTCGTCTTCAAAAACTTCCATGATCATGGGTCGAATTTCGTCTTCAGCGTACCCCAGCCCTTTGAGTCCCGCAAGGGTGTCGAGATACTCGCCCTGCGGTCCTTGCGGCGCGGCAGAAGCCTTGCCCGTGAGGGTGGTCGGAGCAAGTTTGTTGACCTTGTCCTTGAGATTCCACAAAATTTGTTTCGCTGATTTCGGACCGATACCCGGCACGGTGGAAAGCGTTGCCACGTCTTCACGAAAGGCTATCTCGCGCAGGTGGTTGGCATCGAACATGGACAGAATCGCCATGGCTTTTTTGGGGCCGAGTTTATCTATTGAAATAAGTGTACGGAAGAGGTCGAGGTCGTCGCTTTCGAGGAACCCGAACAGGTCGATGGCTTTTTCTGCCACCACGGTATGGACGAACAGGTCAACCTCGCCGCCTTTGCCGGGCAGTTTGGCGATGACTGAGGTTGGCGCGGCTATTTCGTAACCGACGCCGCCGGAAGTGAGGAGTACGAGTCCTTTTTCGTTGGCGGAGAGTAGTGTGCCCTGCAGGTATGCGATCATGAATTAAAATCCTCCGGTGGTTGAGGAGTTTTAGCGTATTTTGGGGTGGAGAGGAAGGGGGGATATGGGGGTGGCTGTCCTGCGGCCAGCGATTGAAGAATGGTAGATGAAGAGTTTTAGATTATATCGTTCGTTGCGCGTTCGCGTTGATAGTTCTGTGGGGTGCCGTTTAATCGTGTTTCGCCTTTACGGCGAGGCGCTTTTTGCCTGAAGAGCAGCAAAAAGGGCCCAAAAAGTGCCCTTAAGAGCGGGAGCTTTTCCGCCTAGTATTTGCTCACTAAGAATCTGATCCAAGTGGCAAAGGCTCCACCGTCGGAGTGTGATATGCCCTGCAAATCATATAAATCGAGGGCCGTCCAAAGTCGTACGGATTACGGTAAAAAAGCCGCCTTCACCCCTTGGTCAGCTTCTAAGCTCTTCAAATAAGGGCTGGGGTTGCTCTTCGTTTGAGAAATAGTATTGTGTCCCCTTTTTCCCTAATGCAAGTTCGGCATCCTTGCCTCAAATACAGGGAGGGTGTATGCAGTCGTATATACTGTCGATAATTAAACCTTCAACATAGAGCAACAACGATTATCGGCAATAACGGAGGTTGAGAAAGTTATGGAACCATTTGCAGCGATTGCAGCCGGACTTACGGCCATTGATGGAGCAACGAAAACGGTCAAACTGGTTATGGGGGCAGAGAAGGCCTTTAGCCAAGCCGAGCTTAAACTTGAGCTTGTCGAAGTCATGTCAGCACTCGCAGATGCTAAGGAACAGGTGCTTGATGCGCGGTCAGCTTTGCAGGAAAAGGATATTGAGATTACAGAGTTAAGGAAGGCTCTTGAAAGAAAGGCCGATCTCATCCACGTACGGGATGTGTACTATGAAAAAGACGCTGACGGAAATCCGACAGGTTCCCCGCATTGTAGCCGATGTTTTGAAGTTGATGGGTTAGCAATTCATATCGTTAGCGTACCCGGTAAAGGGAACAGTATGGCGTGCCCAAAATGCAAACACGTATACTTGAAACACTTACGCTTTGGCCCCGACAGTGACACTACGGAAGAGGACGAATTAAACAAGTCTGTCTTCGTAGTCCCCTTGACTCGATAACTATTGAACTAAACAATCTAGGAGGACGGTATGCCAGCTCCCTCGGTAAGTAGCCGCAAGCTCTTAATTGATCTCAAGTACGAAACTCAAAAACTCTATGCGTGGCTGAACACGTTAAACCATTTTGACCATACCCCAAAGACAGCCCTTGTCTGGGCGCATATGGCAAGTTTTATTCAAACCACCCAAGGTATCATCACTTGCGCACGCCACAAACAATATGTTGCCGTGGCTCCATTAGTGCGCGTTGCTGGAGATTGCGTAGTCAATTGTAATCTGTTGATTGCACAGTGCAGTGATGACAATGCGGTGATGTCTGCTTGGATGGAAAAAAGAAAATTCGTCAACATAATCCTCAACCAAGCCCGCAAAGCCTACACGGATGGTGAGATACAAACTGCTGAACAGTACAAAGCGGAAACAGAAAGAAAGATAGACGCTCTAGATGCAGATGACAAAGAGTATTACTACGACATGACCTTCCAAGAACGATGGAAAGCGTTTGACGAAGAACAAGCCTACCATACGATCTACTCTCCCCTGTCGAGCGAAGTTCACTCTAACCCTGAAGCCTTAGATAGACGCCACGCAGATATGGTCGATGGCATAGCGACCTTGTTTTGGTGCAAATATGAAGAAGAGGAAGCTCAAGCACTGTTGCGCGTTTTGTGTCTCTTTCTTTCGTGGACTACGCCGTGCTTCCAGTATCTTTCCGATGCCCTGGATCCCAACCCAGACGAGTAGCGGGAGGCGGCTAATTTGAGAATGGGAATTTTTTTAAAAAATGGGAACACAATACTATTATCCAAACGAAGCCCAGCCCTAGCCCTTATTAGCAAGGCTTAGAAGCTGACAAAGGAGTGGAGGCGGCTCTTCGATCTCGAACGAATTTTCATTGGGTGAACTGACGGTGGCATTCATCCGCATTTTGCTGCCGAGCCCCGCAGTGGAGCCTCCGCTGCTTTGATCAGATTCTTGATCTGCTAATACAAGGCGGAAAAGCTCCCGCTCTTAAGGGCACTTTTTGGGCCCTTTTTGCTGCTCTTCAGGCAAAAAGCGCCTCGCCGTAAGGGCGAAACACGATTTCTCGATAACCCACTGAGCCTCCACCGCGGACGCGCTACGAATGATGTAATCTAAAACTCTTCCCTCACATTCTTCATCACCGCCGACAGGCGGCATCCCTACTCCTACGCTGGAGCCTCAGACAGCAAAGCCAAAAAAAAGCCGCCCGAGTAATCTCGGGCGGCTTTTTGTATTCTATTATTCAGCTTCGGAGAATCTAGCCACACTTCGTGAAGGCACATGACTTACAGATGTGACACCCTTCTTCGAAGACCAGCGGTTCGCCACAGTCGGGGCAGACTTCCTTGTTGAGGGCAGCAACTTCGACGTGGATTTTTTCGCCCTGCATGTAGCGGGACTCGAAAACGTAGGCAATGGCGTCCGGGATGGACTTGACCAGATGCTTCTTCATGAACTTCGGATTCTCGCCGCCGATACCCTTGAGCTGCTGCACGATCTCACGGACCTCGACGCCGGAGCGCAGAGCCAGAGAGACGAGGCGGCCAATGGCTTCGGCCTTGGCAGTGATGGAGCCACCGGACTTACCGATAGTGGCGAAGACCTCGAAAGGTTTGCCGTCCATCTCGTTGACAGTCAGGAACAGGACACCGAGACCTGTGTCGATCTTCTGGGTGAAACCGTAGATGACGTCCGGGCGATCCTTAACGATGGACTTGGCTTCTTTCTCTTCCTGCTTTTTCTTCTTGTCGTCGTCGCCAGTGCAGAGAACCTGTGAAATTTTGCAACCGTCGCGGTAAACCGTGACACCCTTGCAGCCATATTCGTAGGCTTTCCAGTAGATGTCCCAGATCTCTTCCTTGGTGGCATCGGCGGGCAGGTTCACCGTCTTGGAAACCGCGTTGTCCGTGAACTTCTGGAAAGCAGCCTGCATCTTGAGATGCCAGATAGGCTCGACGTCCATGGCGGTGACGAACACCTTGCGCAGCTCTTCGGGCAGGTGATCCATCTTCTGGATGGTACCGATCTTGGAGACTTCTTCCATGAGTTTAACGGAGTGTGCGTCCGCTTCCTTGAGAGCTTCCTCAAAGAACGGGTTGGACTCCATCAACTTGTCACCGTCCATGACGTGACGGGAGAAGCTCAGTGCGAACAGCGGCTCAACACCGGAGGAGCAACCCGCGATGATGGACAGGGTGCCCGTGGGCGCGATGGTGGTGATAGTGGCGTTACGGTAGGGACCGAGGTTAGCCTCACCAAAAATGGACTCAACGTACGTGGGGAAGTGACCGCGTTCGGCAGCCAGTGCCTTGGATGCGCTCCGACCTTCGTCGCGAACGAACTTCATGATGCGCTCGCCCAGATCGACAGCTGTCTGGGAGTTGTAGGAAATTTTCAGCTGGTAGAGCAGGTCAGCCCAACCCATGACACCCAGACCGATCTTGCGGTTCTTTTCAACCGTCTCGGTGATCTGTGGCAGGGGGTAGATGGATGCATCAATGACGTTATCCAGAAAACGGGTGGCCAGGTGAACAATGCGCTTCAGCTCATCCCAGTTGATCTCAGAGTCCTTGCCGTTTTGGCCCTTGACGAAACATTTGCTCAGGTTAATGGAGCCGAGGTTACACGCTTCGTACGGCAGCAGGGGCTGCTCGCCACAGGGGTTGGTGGATTCCATCTCACCCTGGGCCGGAGTCGGATTGTCACGATTAATGCGATCCAGGAACACGATGCCCGGGTCGCCGGACTCCCATGCTTTCTGGACAAGGAGATTAAAAACATCGCGGGCGTTGAGAGAACCAATGGCCTTGCCACTGTCTGGAGCGATAAGATTAAAGTCATCTTTTGCTTCCACGGCCTGCATGAACTTTTCGGTCAGTCCGATGGACAGGTTGAAGTTGTTCAGTTCGCCGTCGCGCTCTTTGGCCTTGATGAACTCCATGATGTCCGGATGGTCCACGCGCAGAATGCCCATGTTGGCACCGCGACGGGTTCCGCCCTGCTTGATCTGCTCAGTGGCGCAGTTGAAAATCTTGAGGAAGGAGAGCGGGCCGGATGCTACGCCGCCAGTGGAGCCGACAACAGAGTCCTTGGCGCGCAAACGGGAGAAAGAGAAGCCGGTGCCGCCGCCGGACTTGTGAATCATGGCCGCATGTTTCACTGCGTCGAAAATACCCTCGATGGTATCTTCAATAGGCAGAACGAAACAGGCTGCCAGCTGACCGAGCCCGGTACCCGCATTCATCAATGTGGGGGAGTTGGGCAGGAAAGAATATGAGGTCATCAGGTCGTAGAAATCTTGCGCCAAACCTGCGGACTTACAGCTGGATTTTTTGTACTTGGTTTCCTCTTGGGCAATGGAAGATGCCACACGCCAAAAAAGCTCTTTGGTGGTTTCGTAAACAACCCCTTCCATATCCTTTCTCTGATAGCGCCTTTCTAAAACTATCTTAGCGTTATCGTTGATGATTGGGTCCGGGAGGTTGGCTGGCATCTTCAGTTTGGGCATAGGAAAGACCTCGTGTAATCTATTGGAATGATATAGTTTTTTGGAGTAAGCCCTAAAAAAAAGGGGGCACGCGTAGAGATTGTCTAGATTATAGAAAGAGTAAAAAAAATGCCAGACAAAAGTGCGCTCTTTTGACAAAAAACCGGGAACCCGCATGGGGCCTCAGTTTACTAGTTAGGAATGAGTATTATTATTGAAGGGGAGTGACACAAAGATGGTTGTGCCATCGATTTCTGAGGTTGTAAAATCGATAGTTCCCCCCAAAGAGGTGACGATCAGCCGAGCGGTATACGTACCAAGGCCGGTTCCGTAATCCTTGCCTTCGGTGACATACTTTTCAAAGAATGATTCGCGGATGTCTTCGGGGATAATCCCGCTATTATGCACGGTGATGAAGTAGTTTTCCTGCATTGAGAAACCGACGGTCACGGTGCCGCCATCAGGAGACGCCTCCACAGCATTCTTGAGCAGATTGGCGAGCAATGCATAGCAGAGCATTTCTTCGGACAAGGCGACAAAAGCATTGGTCGCTGACGCTGGTTCACCTTCGAGCTGGACGACCACATCGACCTTCTTGACGCGCGTGAGCGGACCCAGATCCTGAATAACAGAAAGAGCCAGAGGCAGCAGATCCACCGGAACCGGATTTAACGCATATGTCCCGGCCTCCATGCTGTACAGAGCGCGAGACATATCGATGATGTTGATCATTCGACGGCTGGAGTTCATCACACTTTCGAGAAGCTCATGCTGATCCTCTGTGAGGTTTTTCGCGCCCTTAAGCAACTTGAATAACGTTTGCACGGCAATGGTCGGAGAGCGCAGGTCATGACGCACCATGCGTTCCACGTCCTCACGCAGGGTTTCCACCCGCTTACGTTCCGAAATGTCGGAGAAGAATCCAATGATAAGCTCTGTGCCCTTGAACATCAGATAATACGCGGTGACCTCCACAGGAATGGCCGAACCATCCTTGTGTAAGGCAACGTTTTCCAAGGTCAGCACCCGATTATACTTGAGCCGTTCCCAAAAATCGGGCCAGCTGTCTTGTGTATAGTCCGACGAAATATCCGAAATAAGCATGCGTTTGAGTTCGCTGCGGGTATAACCGAGCAAACTGGCTGCAGCCCTGTTGGCGTATACGATACGGCCCGAGGGGCGAAAGCGGAAGACGCCCACAGCCGCATTGTCCATGGTAAATTGTGTCAGCCTGAGTTTTTCCTCGGCCTGCAGTCGATGCGTGATATCGGTGCCAAAGGAAATGACGGCCAATTCGTCATTGTCCTCGGCAGCAACGGAATTACGCCACAGGATATGCCGGATTTCCCCGGACTTGGTCAGCACTGGGTTCTCAAACGCCTCTGACATACCCTTGGGACCATCGCTTATGAGTCGGGCAAATTCGTCCCACACATAGGAATAGCGTTCTCGGGGAACCACGATGTCGAACCAGTTCTTGCCCATTATTTCATCACGCGAATACCCGGTGATAGTCTCTCCCGCACGGTTGAAAAGCCGCACATGCCCGGCGTAATCCAACCCAACGATGATAACATCTGCGGACTCGATCACCTGCTTTGTCTCTTCGTGGGCGCGACGAGATTTCTCCTCTGCCCGCTTGCGACGCTCAACTTCCTGGGCCAATCTGCGATTCCAGAAAAGAATCCAGACCAATAATGCCACAGCCGCCAAGGTCACGCCGCCCACCAGACGCCAGACGTTGGGCCGATCCACCCACTGGCTGTCCCGGAGCACGGTCCAGTAATCCTGAATGGATTTACGTTCTTCCTCGGTAATGGACGCAAGGGCGCGGTTGACCAGAGTCTGCAGGATGGGCCAATCCTTTCTCACACCCACCGAGAGTTTGTAGGAATACTCCGTTATGGCCGCGATACGAAGATTGGTTACCCCATATTGTCTTGAAATATGCGTCAGAGTGACCTGATCCGCCACATAGGCATCAGCCAGACCAGAATCGACAGCCTGTACCCCATGAGCCTGATCGGCCACAGGCATGAGAATAATATCGGGGTACTCTTGAGGAATACGCAAATGCGGCACGTGGCCCGCACCCACGGCAACAGTCCGCCCACCCAAATCGCCAAGGCCAGTGATGAACGGAAAATCCGAACGGGTGACAATAACAATAGGCATGTAGATATACGGCTCGGAAAGCAGCATGGTGTTCGAACGTTCAGGGGCAGCCGAGACCGCAGCCACCACGTCCACCTCACCCGCCTTGGCGAGTTCCCACAATGCGACAAAACTCGAAGCACGAACACGCTTTGGTGTAAGGCCGAGTTTCTTCATCACAACATCAATATATGAGGG
>JAFLJT010000263.1 GCA_022712855.1 Pseudodesulfovibrio sp.
TTAACCGGGACGAAAAATTCTTTCCATGACATGGCCCAATCTTCGGATTCCTGCTCGGAATGCTTGATGGATTCATCGGGGAAATGGACCTGAAATTCTCGCACCATCTCCATACCGAGAGGGTGATCTTCGAGATACAAAGTAATATGCCTGCCACCTTCAACAGGGGTTTCTTCCCAGCCATGAGGGACTTTGGAAGAGATGAATACTCCGGCTTCGTCAGCCTTTGCTTCGGAAATGGTAAATTCAATTTTGAGCAGGGTGGACATGGATGTGTTCTCCGTAAGTATATGAGAAAGCCGGGGACCTGGATCCCCGGCTATGTTCTTTTATCTGGCTGAAATCATTTAAAAGATTCCGTCAACAAATGAGCCTTTACCTGTGTACTTAAAGTCCTGAAGAGTGGTCTTTGCATCGAGCGCAGCGGCTTCGGCCTTGGCTACAGGAGCCAAAACATTATCGGCAGCTTGAGTCTTGGCAGGTTCAACTTCTTCCTGCTTCTCCTCATAACTACGGGGCGCGTATTCGCTGAGAGCTTCTATGGATGCAATGTTACTCATTCTCGTGACCTCTCAATATTAGATACGCCCTAGAGTGACCGTGGTCAAGGCGACCTAAATCGAAACGTCCTCAAGAATCGTGTCCAATACGTTCATAAAGGTCGTGATATCCTCTTTTCCGATGGTCAGAGGCGGTACAAGACGCAAAATGGTACCCTGAGTCAGGTTGCATACAATTTTGTTGTCCATGAGCGCCTTCCAGACCGCAGAGCCATCAAAGGTCAGTTCAATGCCGAAAAGAAGACCGATGCCGAGGGTACCTGCGATTTTATCAGGATGCTTGGCTTTCAGCTTTTTCACTTCCTTTTTGGCGAACTCTCCCAGTTCAAGCGCACGTTCCGACATCTTTTCTTCGAGCATGATGTCGACAACCTTGGAGGCGACAGCGGATATGACAGCACCACCGCCAAATGTTGTGGCGTGTGAACCCGGCTCAAAGCCTTTGGCTGCTTCATCTGTACAAAGCACAGCGCCCATGGGCAGACCATTGGCAAGCGCTTTGGCCGAAGTGAAAATATCAGGCACGATGCCGTAATGCTGGTGCGCCCAGAAACGGCCGGTTCTGCATAAACCGGTCTGCACTTCATCCACGATGAGCAGAATGCCGTTCTCTTTGCATAACGCAACAATATCGTTGACGTAATCGATTGGAAGAATTCGTACGCCGCCTTCTCCCTGGATCATCTCAATCATGATTGCGGCAGTGTTCTTGCCGATAGCACCGCGCAGGGCGTTCACATTACCGAAGGGTACAGTGATGAAGCCTTCGGGCAAGGGATTGAAACCATCCTTGATAGGACCTTCCTGACCAGTTGCGGTCAATGTGGAAAGCGTTCTGCCGTGGAAGGATTTTTCCAACGTGATGATCTCGTACCGATCTTCAGCTTTGACCTTGCGCATGTACCTGCGGGCAAGCTTGATGGCTCCCTCGTTGGCTTCTGCACCGGAGTTGCAGAAAAAGATTTTTCCGGCAGCGCAGGTGGAGAGCAGCTTTTCCGCCAAATCCAACTGCGGTTCCTGATAGAAAAGGTTGCTGACATGCACCAATTTTTTGGCTTGCTCGGCCATAACTTCGGCCAGATCGTCCCGGCTATGGCCCAAGCTGCATACGGCGATGCCGGACAGGAAATCGAGATATTCCTCACCGTCCAGATCGTAGAGTTTGCACCCTTTGGCCTTGGAGACTGCAAGGGGATACCTGCCATATGTATTGCAGAGAAGGGCGCTTTCCCTTTTCACTATTGCGTCAAATTTATTACTCATTATATTGCTCTATTCCTTAAATTTTTCCTGTGGATCCAAATCCACCGGCCCCTCGGTCGGTGTCGCCAAGCTCGTCAACCGGATTGATGACGGCCTGGAAGATGGGCATGAACACGAGTTGTGCGATGCGCTGTCCGCGCTTGATTCGTCGCACTTCGCCGGATGTATTGAGCAGGGAAACCTTGATCTCACCCCGATAGTCGGGATCGATGACACCGACGCCCTGACTGACGGTCAAGCCTTCCTTGGTGCCAAGGCCGCTGCGAGAAAAAACATAGGCCGCAACAGATGGTTCGCGGATTTCGATGGCGACACCAGCGGGAATGGCGGCTTTTTCGCCCGGCCCGATTTCAAGTTCGCCAGTGTCGATGCAGGCACGGAGATCGAGCCCTGCCGAATGCTCTGTGGCATAAGCGAGGTCGTTTTCTTCCCATACCGGGTGCAGAAATTTCATATTTACATCTATTTTTCTCATACGCGTATCCGGTCCTTATGTTTAATAGCTTATTTATTGTCGGAAACGATTCATCTGTCAATCAAGAGCACTGCACAATTGCCCTCTGGCGTCGTTGCTTCAAAAAAGTCAAACCCTAACGTACAGGAAGTACGCGTCGGTCTTGACTTTTTATCGCGCCTACCCAGAGAACAATTCTACAGCACTCTCAAAGTCCATGTTTTCTGCGATTTTACCGTAGATAGTCTTTAAAGAGTGGAAAAAGAAGAGCGCCGGAACATTGCTGTTCCGGCGCTTAATACGTCATTGTAATGACTGTTTATTAGCAGAGTCCGTCCCAGCAGAGATCAAGATGCTTCTGTTCCATACGTCGGCTGGCATAGCTGACACCAACGGCGAGAAGCACGGAAACGGGCAGGGCGACCACGTTGGGGTCGACCCATTGCAGCAGCCACACCCATGTCATGGGCGTAGCGTCGGCAACCAGCGTCACTTTGCCAGTCAAGGATTCACACAGGCCGATGACCTTGGCTTCTTTCACGTGAATGAAGAGCAGCCAGAACATGGAGAAGACGAAACCGCCAACCATGGACACTTTGGCCGCAATCTTGGTCATGCCTTTCCAGTACAAGCCCATCAGATAGATAGGCAAGAAGGATGCTGCACACAGGCCGAAGAAAAAGGCTGTGGCGCGGGCAATGATGTTACCGGGAAGCAGCCATGCCCAAATAAGGGTGGCGATGACGGCAACGGTGACACCCAAACGATTGAGTTTCAGGGATGAACCTTTACCGCTCACCTTGACGTGCTGCTCAAGGAAGTCACGAGACAAGGAGGTTCCACCGACATGATATTGCGAGCTCATGGTGGACATGGCGGCCGCAAACATGGCGACCAGGAACAGTCCGGAGAACCAGCCAGGCATGATTTTATCGATAAACAGGGGGATGATTTTGTCGAAGTTTCCGCCAGCCATTACAATGGAAATCTTGCCGAATTCCTTGTAGAAAATGACATTGGACAGTGCGCCAGTCACAAATGCAACGCCAGTCATCAGCAGGATGAAAACACCGCCGATGGCGACTGCACGGTTTAACTCACGGTCAGACGGGACAGTCATGTAACGAATGGCAAGCTGTGGCTGTGCCAGAACACCGATACCAACACCATATATAATAGTAGTATAGATGGTCAGGCCGATGGGGGATTGCATTTTTGGCCCCTCAGTCCAACTGACAAGACCGCCTTTAAGTAACTTTTCCGGAATCAGATCGACCATGTCAGTCAAAGCCTGATGCGCTTCAGTCACACCACCAAGCAGGGTGTAAGTTGTTACGACAAGGATAAGCATCATGATTGCCATGATCGATCCCTGGAAAGCGTCGGTGTACATGACAGCGCGAAGACCACCAGTGATAACGTACAGGGCGACCAGCGCCGTGACGATAAGCAACCATGCGCCATAGCTGACAGCAGGGAAGGCGACTTCGAGCATACGACAGATGCCGATAAGCACGGCAGCGGAGTAAACCGGGATGAACAGGAAAATAATGACGCCTGTGAACTGCTGGATGAATTTAGACTTGTAGCGCCTGCCCAGAAGCTCCGGGAAGGTGTGCGCGTCCAGAGCAAGGCCCATACGGCGGGTACGTTTGCCAAAAAAGACCATGGCAATGAAGATACCCACGAAAATGGTAAGGAAGGTCAGCCAGAGCAGGGACATGCCGAACATGCCGGATACGCCACCAAAACCGATGATAGCTGAGGTGGACACAAATGTT
>JAFLJT010000192.1 GCA_022712855.1 Pseudodesulfovibrio sp.
AGTACTCTCCTTCAAGGAAAAGATTTTCGAAGCCACCGCCGACAGTCCTGATGCATTTCGCCAAGCCGAGTTCATCCCGGTGGCCGTCATTCCCAACCGACACATTTTCAGCCTTAAGAAAGGCAGCTGGCAATAGCCACAACACAGATCACAGAAACAGGCCGGGTTTGACGCCCGGCCTTTTTATTTGCCAACTTATGGCACAAATGGAGATATTCATGGACGGTAGAACACGAAAAGATTTGAAGCCCGGCCAGCGGGTCAACATCGTCCTGAAAAAGGACCAACGGACTGGCAAGCTCACTGAGGGTGTCATTCAGAATCTATTGACAAAATCCCCCAGCCATACGCATGGCATTAAGGTTCGTCTGGAAGATGGTCAGGTGGGTCGCGTCAAAGAGATACTGGAATAAAGCGAGAATTCATCATGCATATCTGGGTAGACGCCGACGCGTGTCCAAACATCATAAAAGACGTCTTGTTCAAAACGGTTATGCGCCGCGAGATCAAAATGACACTGGTTGCCAACTCATACCTTTCCGTACCGACATCGCCACTCATCGACACCATCCAAGTCTCTGCCGGATTTGATGTAGCGGACGATGAAATCGCACGCCTGGTCCAGCCCGGCGATCTGGTCATCACGGCGGACATCCCTCTGGCAAACGCCATTGTGGACAAAGGGGCAACGGGCCTGAACCCCCGTGGTGAAATGTATACGGAAGAAAACGTGAAGGGCCTCCTGCGCATGCGCAACCTCATGGAAGAACTTCGCAGCGGCGGTATGGTCTCTGGTGGTCCGGCTCCCCTTGGGCCTAAAGACAAGCAGGATTTCAACAACGCACTGGATCGCTTCTTAACCAAGAACGCATAAAAAAAGCCTTGATAGTACAATCAGGGCTTTCAATTAAAATCATCCTACCTACTGGCTTCGCAGCTCTGTCTCCAGTTCCTTGGCGATTTCCACCAAACGACCTTCTTCTTCCATTTCGCGAAAGACCTTATCAATTTTGGGGACTAACTTCGCGTTTTTCTCGTGGAGATAGTGGTACATGGGGAGCACTCCAAGGGGTGGATCAAGAGTGTACACACCGTCCAGCCCCATACCTTTAAGGATGGTCAGTCCTTCAAAAAGTGACAGAACGACAATATCAATCCGTTTATGCTGTAACATTTCAAAGAGCTTCTCGTTGGTCGGAACCAGCACGCGGTTCATCTTGTACGTCTCTGCTTCGGCGTACTTGAAACCGAGAAGTGTTCCCAGTTTATACCGCGCAACGGACTTCCACCCTTCACTGACGTCCAGATCCTTATCCAACGACCATACAACAACCCTGGTCTCATAGATGGGCGTGGGGACCCTGATCAAGTTAAGATTGTTTTTTTCAATGGCAGAAAGTCTTCCTGCTTCACCATCAACAATCCCGCTGTCGGAAGTAACCAATGCGCGTTCGGCCGGCATATTCTGAACGATGATATCGTACCCAAGTCGACCATAGGCTTCTCTCAAAATTCGTTCGAATATTTCACTATATCCAGCCGAGGGAAAGGTCGTGAAAATAAGCGGTTTCTTGGACGCAGCAAGAGATTGCCCAGGAGCTGACAGGGCAAAAACGGTACACAGGAAGATACAGAAAAAAACACATGCTATTCGATGGATAAGCAGTCCTCCTCCCCAAGGGGCAAGAAATTTCAGAGAGTCAATTTTAGCACTATTATCGGCGATCAGCCAATTATAACCTTTGTAATGACTCCAAGGCCTCAGAATATACCATCCCAACACAGACTCTCGGTGTGTATCGTAAAAAAACACTCTCTTAAAAGCAAGACCCCGTTCAGCTTGGCCGAACGGGGTCTTGGATTTTTATGTGAGATTGGTTGTCTTAAACTTCGCTTGCATCGATCCTGAAGAGCATCGAATACAGTACGGGAACAACCAACAGTGTGAGTACGGTCGCAAAGGTCAAACCGACCATGATAGCCACGGCCATGGAGCCAAAGAAGACGTCCGGGGCCAAGGGAATCATGCCGAGCACGGTGGTCAGGGCAGCCATCATAACCGGGCGCATCCTTGACATTGCAGCATCAACAACAGCTGTGTATCGGGCCATGCCTTCGCGGATGTTCAGATCGATCTGATCAATGAGCACAATGGCATTCTTGATGAGCATACCCGTCAGACTCAGGATACCGAGCAGTGCCATGAATCCGAACGGCTGGTTAAAGACCAGCAGGCCGACAACAACACCAATGAGTGACAACGGCACGGTCAACCAGATGATAAGTGGCTGTCGGACGGCGTTGAAGAGCACTATAGTGACCAGAATCATCATCATGAGTGTCCCCGGAATCTGCGCAAACAGATACGACTGGGCCTCTGTGGAATCCTCGTAATCACCAGCATATTCCATGACATACCCTGGAGGTAGTTCAATACCCTGGAATGCAGGCCCCATTTCCTTGATGATCTGCAACGCATCCTTGGTCGCTGGCGTGGCCTTGGACTGAATCGTCCAACGTCGATTACGCTTGTGCATGGCATTATCCACAAACACCGTCTCGAAGCCTGCCACAAGCTGCTCGATAGGGAGCACCTTCTGGAGTACCGGGCTGTATATCTGCACGCCTGACAGGTTCGCGACATTGAGTCGATTTTCGTCATCGTAGCGAACTACGATGGGGATAATACGGACACCTTCGCGATACACACCGACCTGAGCACCCTCGAAGGCTACCTGGAATGCAGTGGCGACTTCGGGCCGAGTCAGGCCGAGCTTACGGAGCTGCGCTTCGGATATTTCGGGACGGATAAGCTTGACCTTTTCGCGCCAATCATTGGTCACACCAAGCAGGTCCGGATCTGAGCGCATGATCGCCTCAGCTTTGTCGGATATCTCCCGCAAAACGGTCGGGTCCGGTCCACTGAAACGTACACGCACCGGGTCTGGCTTACCCGGGCCCAAATTGATGCGCAGGAATTTGACCATGGCATCAGGATAGTTGGCTCCCACATAGTCGCCAAGTTCCTTCATCTTTTCAGGAATATCCTCATATTCATTCACCCTGACAAGGAGCATTCCGTAGGCGGAGTACTGCTTTTCAGGCGAGAAGGTCAGAGCAAACCGAGTCGGCCCCTGGCCGGTGAAAGCGGAAACATTGAGCACATTGTCCCGCTCGCTGAACCAGTCGCCAACTTCTTCTACGTCCTTATTGGTCGTACGAATGTCAGTTCCTTCCGGCAGCCAGTAATCCATCATAAAAAATGGCGCACTTGATTTCGGGAAAAAGCTGACGGGAATAAGTCCCAATCCATAGAGCGACGCGGCCAGCATGGTGACCATGACAACCATGGTCACAATACGTTGTCTCAAGCAGATCTCAAGAGCCATCTTGTAATTCGCATAGAAGGCGCCCTTGTACGGGTCGTCGTCTGCTGCCGGGACGTCGCCCTCTTTGGGTTTCTTCGCCTTGAGGAACATCACACCCAGGAGCGGTGCAGTGGTCATTCCTAGTAGCCAGGAAAGCATCAGTGAGATGAAGATAACCTGGAACAAGGAACGGCAGTACTCACCAGTGGAGTCCTGAGACAAGCCAATGGCAGCAAAGGCTAAGATAGCAACAACTGTGGCACCCAGAAGCGGGAACATATTCTGTTTGACCACCTCTGCGGCGGCCTTGACCTTGTCCATGCCCGCCTCGATTCGCACAAGCATACCATCGATAACCACAATGGCGTTATCCACCAGCATACCGAGCGCGATAATGAGCGCGCCAAGGGAAATACGTTGCAAATCAATGCCCCACATCTCCATGAACACGAATGTTCCTGCCACAGTGACAAGAAGGATAAACCCGATAAGCACACCGCTTCGTACACCCATAAAGAGCATGAGCACGACGATCACGATTGCCAAAGCTTCTAACAGGTTGATGGCAAAGGCATTGATGGAATCCGTAACAAATTCCGGCTGGAAATAGACCTTATCAACATCAACACCCACAGGGATGAGAGTCGACAATTCATCTAATCGTTGATCGATGGCATCACCAAGATCAACCACGTTACCGCCGGAACGGAGGGAGACACCAATACCAATGGCCATGCGCCCATTATGATTCATGATCGTTTCAGGTGGATCCTGATAATCACGATGGATAGTTGCGATATCTTTTAAATAAATAAGGCGGTTGTTGGACGGATCATTGATGATCAATTCACCCAGATCTTCCACAGTCCCGATCTCGCCAGTGGGCGTGATTCGGATCAGCTCCGGACCGACGCGAACGCGACCAGCTGGAGCGACGAGGTTACGCTGCTTGAGGGCGTTGGCCACAACCTCAAGAGACAATCCCATGGCTGCGAGTTTGGGTTTGGATATTTCAACATAGACCCTATCCTGCCAATCACCCCACAGCTGGATTTTGGAGACATCGTCCACCAGCAGGAGTTCCTTACGGATAAAGTCCACGTAATCCCACAGCTCCTTGTAGGAATAGCCGTCGGATGTAATGGCATAGAAAAGCCCGAAGACATCGCCATAGTCATCCATGACGATAGACGGCCCGGCCCCGGGAGGCAGCTTGGACTGGGCGTCACCGATCTTGCGGCGCAATTCATCCCAGACCTGCGGCAGGTCCTTCTTGGTGTATTTCTTGTCCACATAGAATGTGATGGTGGACAGCCCGGGCTGATTCAGCGTTTCGATCTTCCAGCGTTGACCAAGGTCCTGCAGCGCCTCTTCCAGGGGATTGGAGACTTCCGCAGCCACCTCTTCAGGTGTAGCACCGGGATACGATGTAACAACCAACGCTTCCTTGATGGTAAATTCCGGGTCTTCCAAACGGCCCATGTCGAAGTAGGCCGCGATACCGCCCACGATCAAGAAGACCGTGAACATCAAGGTGACTACCTTCTTTTTTATTGCGTATTCAGCGAGATTCATAAGGATTACTCCTTCTCGCCGAGAATGGTGACCTTGGAGTCAGGCAACAATGTGTTGACGCCAGCAATGACGACCTTTTCGCCGCCCTTGAGCCCTTTGCTGATGGAGATGTCGCTTCCGCTCATCTCACCGGTAGTGACAGGGATCATCTTGACGACCATGTCATCACCCACGATCCAGACGAACTTCTTGCCGTCATTGTCACCGAACACGGCCTGGATAGGCACGCTGAATCCGGCGGCGGAGATATCTGCAAGCTCGGCATCAACCTTGGCAGTCATGCCTGGGTAGACGGTGAAATCATCGGGCTGTTCCATGGTCAGCTTGACGGAATACGTCTGCGTTTCCGGGTTGGCCGTGGTTTGGAACTCCTTGACCGAGACCTGGAAGCCGCGATCGGGATGGGCGCCAAATGATGCGATCAGGGATGTTGCGGCCTTCTTGCCCTGAGACTGAGCGCGAGAGACGCGACCCCAAACAAATTCCGGTATTTCGATGACGATATCCACGGACTCAATGTCTTCGTATTTAATGACTGGTTGCTGGGCTTTCACGTTCTCGAAATTCTCAACGTATTTGGCAGAAACTATGCCATCAAAAGGAGCCCTGAGTGTGGTATATTCCACATCGAGTTTCGCTTTGCGTATTTCCTGGCCGATAGACGATTCCCTGGCTCTGGCGTTTTCGTAGACAGCTTCCATCTCGTCATAGGTGGCCTGGGCAATGGCGCCACTGGGCAGCAGTTGTTCAGCGCGTTTTAAATTCGCTGCGGCTTCCTTGCGCGAGGCAACGGCACCGGAGTACTGCGCCTGGACACGCCCAAGAGCGGCCTTGAAGTCACGCTGGTCAAGTTGGGCGACGGTTTCGCCCTTTTTCATTTTCTGACCTTCGTTGATGGGCCATTTTTCGATCTGACCGGGAACACGGAAGGCAAGTTCGACAGAGAGATTGGCAACAACCTGTCCAGGAAATGAACGAGAAAGTCCCTGTTCAAGGGAGCCGACTTCAAGGACCTTCACGGGCCTGATGATTGGCGGGGCTTCTACTTCTTCCTTGGAACAACCCGCAACCATAAATGTTGCCAAAAGGCATGAGATAACAAGGGTTTTCATCAAAACGTTCGCTTTAGCCTGCATCGTGTCTTCTCCTGAAAAAATATCCATATCGGGACGGCGAAAACGATATATCGCCGCAACTCTCATTGATTACTCCGAAACCTAACAGGTGTGCGAAAAAAATGGAAGAATGATTATCTGGATAGGGCAAAAAATGAAAAAATCCCGGCTTCGTGAGAAGCCGGGATTTTTTATTTTTTTGAAGCGTAATGAAACTATGCGAGCTTTGCCTTGATGGCAGCGGCAATGGCTTTGCCCTGCTCGTAACACTGGCTCATGGTTTCATGGGTGGGCACGTGCTTGACCTTGACCGGATCGATGAGATCCATGCCGATGTCTTCCAGCGCCTTGTTGAGAATCTTCACGCACTCGCCGGACCAACCAAAGGAACCTATGGCCGCGCCGATCTTGTTCTGCGGGCGAAGTCCCTTGATGTAGTTCAGCACACCAGCCATGCTCGGCAGGATGGTGTTGTTGTGTGTGGGCGATCCAACGATCACCGCAGCGGCGTCGTAGATTTCAGTCATCACTTCGGAGTGATGATTGCTCTTCATGGACATGACGCGCACGGACACACCTTCGGAAGCCAGACCGGAGGCAACGGCCAAAGCCATCTTCTCGGTGGAATGCCACATGGTGTCGTATACGATGACCGCTTTATTCAACGGTTTCTGTTCGGCGAATTCAACGTACTTGTCGAAGACCCACTGAACATCGTCGCCACGGAACATGAGACCGTGATCGGGACAGATGGTGTCGATTTCGAGGTTCATCTCTTTCAGAGCTTTCAATGTCTTGAGGACCACGGGAGAGTAAGGCAGCACGATGTTGGCGTAGTAAGCCTTCATCAGTTGCTCCAGAGTGGAACGGTCCATTTCGTCTGCCCAACGCTCGCTGGTCGCCCAGTTCTGGCCGAAAGCATCGTTGGTGAAAACGATCTTGTCTTCGGGGCAGTAGGTCAGCATGGCATCAGGCCAATGCAACATACGTGTCTCGATGAACTGAAGCCTACGGCTGCCAAGGGAAATTTCCGTACCGGTAGGGACGACTTCTACAGGCCAATCCTTGTAGTGAAAGTGGGCCTTCATGGACTTTTCACCCATGGGGGAGGTGTAGATTTTCGAAGGCTTATACTTTTCGTAAGCCAGAGCGAGGCAACCGGCGTGATCGGGTTCCAGATGATTGATGACAAAGTAGTCGATCTTCTGGCCCGCATCGAGGACATTGGCGAGATTGCACTGGAGGGTTCCCCAGAATTCTTCGGCAACGGTATCGATGAGCGCGACTTTTTCATCCTTGATCAGGAAGTTGTTGTAGGTCGTGCCCATGTGGGATTTGGAATAACCATGGAAGTCACGGCGATTCCAGTCCACCGCACCAATCCAGAATATACCATCTTTAATTTCAACAGGTTTCATTAGATTCTCCATATTGAACGGTCAATCAACCGTCATGTCAAAAAGAAGCGCGAACAAAAAGTACGCGCTTCCGGTTCTTTTATAGTTACCGAAAGTTACGCAGGTACGAAATTATCCTTGGGTGCACCACAGATGGGACATGTCCAATCTTCGGGCAGATCGTCAAAGCTGGTGCCAGCCGGGATATTGGAATCGTCATCGCCCACTTCAGGGTCGTATTCGTAACCGCAAATTTCACAAACATATTTCTGCATTCGATCATTCTCCTCTTTGGCAGCCA
Organism: Pseudodesulfovibrio sp.; assembly: GCA_022712855.1. Taxonomy (GTDB): domain Bacteria; phylum Desulfobacterota; class Desulfovibrionia; order Desulfovibrionales; family Desulfovibrionaceae; genus Pseudodesulfovibrio. The sequence goes on from JAFLJT010000192.1 coordinate 7,757, forward strand.
CTTTTGCAGCAGAGGCCGCGCCTGTCAACTCCGGGAATCACTATTCCGTCGGGAGTTCGCAATCGGCCTTGGTGGAACCGGGTCCCATCATCGGCCGGAAACATTTTTTAGTCCCACCACAGATGGGGCAACGCCACTCATCCTGGATATCCTGAAACAAAATACCTTTGGCAATTTTGCCACGCCGATCGCCCTTGTCAGGGTTGTAGATATATCCACAGTTCACTGTCTGGCATTGCCACATATCTTCAGGACGAACCGCCATGGAACCCTCCGCTATTTTGGGAAAGAAAGGGCGGGTCATTTGACCCACCCCTTTCACATTCATTATCCAAGGTTGGCGAGAGTGGTTCGAGTGCTAGGCGCTGCGGTAAAGACAAGGCCGAAGTGTAGTCTTCCTACACGAGGGTTTGGCTTTACCGCGGCAACGACGCAATCGGGCCGCTATCGACAACCGGGCCTTATTCTGCTGCCCAGAGGCCGTGCAGGTTGCAGTATGCACGGACTGAAACCGCTCCGGTTGCACCAGCAACACAGAAGGTGGCTTTCGGCTCGTCGCCTGCTTTGAACATCTTGGTGAAGCAGGTGTCGCCAACCAGGACTTCAACCCATTCAATGTAATGTTTCTCTTCCATGGGATGAGCCACGGAACCGACGTTGACGGTGACGGTGTCACCATCTTTTTCGTACACGGGGATGTGTTTTTCAACCGCTGCATCGACAGTGTTCTCTGTCATCAGGACCATGTCGTTTTCACAGCAAGTAAGTCCGCCGCCGCCTTCATGGATAGCGATAACGATATTGCCGCAAGCCTCACATTTGTACACTTCACCGAGTTTGATAGCCATTTTGTATTCTCCTAGTATTATTGGTGTTTACCAATTGGTATCTTTGATCTCAAAATGAGACTGACCGTGAGCACAAGCCGGACATTGACCCGGGGCTGTGGTTCCCTTGAAGGTATATCCACAGTTCTGGCAACGCCACTCTATTTCGCTGTCTTTAACAAAAACATGGTTACTTTCGATGTTAGCGATGAGCGATTTAAAACGCTCTTCATGGTACGCCTCAGCCACGGCGATATTCTCCATGGCCATGGCGACTTCCGGGAAACCTTCGTCACGGGCAATCCGGGCGAACTCAGGGTACATTTCGGTATGTTCGTGGTTCTCACCAGCCGCACCCTCTTTCAGGTTCTCCAGAGTGGAACCAATGGCACCAGCCGGGAACGACGCCGTGATTTCGACTTCGCCGCCTTCTAAAAATTTGAACAGCCGCTTGGCGTGTTCTTTTTCATGGCCAGCCGTCTCTTCAAAAATCTTGGAAATTTGTACGTAACCCTCTTTTTTCGCCTTGCTGGCAAAATAGGTATAGCGGTTACGCGCCTGTGACTCACCAGCAAAGGCGGTCAGGATGTTCTTTTCAGTTTTAGTACCTTTGAGCGACATATTTCCTCCTCATAATTCCATCTACTTAGTTTGCAGTACAGTTGATCAGCTATTCACATATCACAAACATACTGAATGTACACCACATTGGGAGTCTACCGTATGATTATTGCTAACGCGCAGTTAAAACTTTTTCATGCTAATACCATTAATTGGGCGACTTGGCCACGTTCTAGGAATCGTTACTATTTGGTTTTTCGGACCATGTCAAGGTGAGGCGTGCATGAGCGCACTCCGTAAAAATGCACAAAGCCAGACAACCTTTGCAGGGTATCTGGCTTTGAAAATCGTCCTGTTACGCTGATACGATCAACGCCAAGGAAAATATACTCGGTGTTATTGCTGCTCGGCCTGACACTTGGGGCAGATGCCAACAAATTCCACATTGGTGTTGAGGATTTTGTATCCGCTGGTGCAGGTGTCCGGGATCATCGGGATCTCGACCTCGCACGCAACATCAGCAACACTGGTACAGACGGCACAACGAATATGCGGGTGAGGCTCGGGGGTACCATCAAAGCGTTTTTGCGCACCAGGTGCACCCAGCTTGAGGACCAGCCCTTTGTTGCTCAGAAATTCGAGATTACGGTAGACTGTACCGAGACTGATCCGAGGAACAATCTTACGCACCATGTCGTACACCTCATCAGCCGTGGGGTGCGATGTCACTTTTCTCAGCTCTTCCAAAATTACTTTCCGCTGCTTGGAAAGCCTGAAACCCATATTGGTCGTCATACAATTCTCCTCCAACCTATTTATAACAATAATTACTATTTATCATTTTTTGAGAAGTCAAGTAATTCTTGTCCCTCCCCGGGACCAAAAAAGTCCTACCGCAGAATTTCGTTTGCTGCAACACTCTACTGACAAAGGGATTTCCTCCCTTAACCGTCTCAAAAGGCAAAAATTAACGACTTTCCGCCCTTCGCCATGACACATACCGAAGGTCACAGGGCCTGCATATTGCCAATAATTACTAAGAAACGCTCTCCCACATCCCGCGAAAATCCAAAAAGGCGGCCCGGTATTAACCGGGCCGCCTTGTTTATCATTGGGGGTGGATTGCTTTAGCTACGGAACTTGGCAACCAATGTGCTGAGGTGGGCGGCCATGTCCGAGATTTCCTTGATGCCCGTATTGGACTCGCGGATGCCGGACAGGACTTCCTGTGACAGATCATTGATATGCGTAACAGAGGTGTTGATCTCGTCTGAGGTAGCGGATTGTTCTTCCGCTGCCGTGGCGATACCGCGAACCATGTCTGCGATGGTATCGGAGTGTTCCACGATCTGATCGAGAACATTGCCCGCTTCCTGTGCCATGCCGGAGGTGTTAACCACGCGCTCTTTGGCGACGTCCATTTCCCGAACAACGTCGGTGGTGGATTGCTGGATGAGCGAGATGGCCCCTTCGACTTCCTTGGTGGCGGACATGGTCTTCTCGGCGAGCTTACGAACTTCGTCCGCAACAACCGCGAATCCGCGACCAGCTTCACCGGCACGTGCTGCCTCAATGGCCGCGTTGAGTGCCAACAGATTAGTCTGGTCAGCGATATCATTAATGACCGCCATAACCTTACCGATGTTCTCGGCGCGAGTGGACAAGGCGCCAAGGGCGTCTGCCAGATTCTCGGTTATATCAGCCACAGAGTTGATTTCATCAACAGTCTTGCCCACGATGCTGCCGCCATTGGCTGCAACCTGGTTGGCCTTATTGGAAGCATCCGCAGTCTCGGAAGCGTTTTTCGCGACTTCGAGCACGGTGGCGTTCATCTCTTCCATGGCCGTGGCGACCTGTCCGGTCTGATCAGCCGTGGTATCCACACCGCGAGCCAGATTGTTCATCTGGTCAGACAGAATGGCAGAAGCATCGTTAAGCTTATTGGCGACATCGGTGACATCATTGGCAACAACCAGCAAGTTCTGGCGCTGTGCCTCGATGTCCTTCTTGTCATTTTCTTCACGGGTGAGGTCGATAAGCAGACAAATGGCACCGACAGTCTGACCTTCAGCGTCATCCAGCGGAGATGCCTCAAATTGCAGCGGGTACAGCGTACCATCGCTACGGCGGTAGTTGAAGCGACCCGACATGGCGATGCCACTGGCAATAACCTGGGATGCATCACACGTATCTTCACCAGGCTCACATTCGAAGAGAGAAGAAACGGTGCGTCCCTTAACCTCGTCTTCTGTCAGGCCCAGGATTTCCTGCAACGGCGGATTGATGAAGTTCAGGCGCTCTTCGGAATCGGTGACGAACAGCGGCACAACGATACCTTCCAGCACACTCTTATTGTATTGGAGCTGATCTTTGATCTGATCGACCATATCGGTGAGATGGTTGGACAGGGAGCCCAACTCGTCAGAACCCTTGACCGAGAATTGTGCGTCAAGATCACCACCGGCCACAATTTCGGCAGTAGCGGCGATGGAAGTGATACGATTTACCACACTGGTGCGCATGAACAGGATCAATGCAGTCAGCAGACCAATAACACCAAGTACCGAGATACCAGCGGATTTGATCTGATTGTTCTTCAAGGAAGTAAACTGCGGGCTGACATCAACTGCCATGACCATGGTTCCCAGAATCTTCCGGGAGCTACCGTGGCAATGGAAACAGGATTTGCTATTGGGAATACTTTTGACTTCAGCA
>JAFLJT010000203.1 GCA_022712855.1 Pseudodesulfovibrio sp.
GAGGGCAAACCCTCGATCTTCGCGGTGCAGGAGTAACTGACCTTGATGCGCTCACTTTCCACACTCCTCAGCACACTCGTTGTGCTTATCGCCATCACATGGGCGCTTCCAGCCTCGGCGTATAAAATCATCCGCGACAATTCGGACAGCCATAACGGTACCAAGGTACTGGTGCTGCCCTATGCATTCAGCTCCGAGGCATCAGGATTTGGTTACGGCGTTGGTGGTGGCATTAGCGGCTGGCCGCAAGAGCAGGCCATTGTCGGCGGTACGGTGTGGCGCACATCTGATAGTACGGATGCCATCTATCTCAACATGACAGATTTCCAGCTCCCCTTTGCCAAACGCTGGTTCATGACGATTCACGGATTTGAAGGTTCCTATTCCAACATGGTTTCCTATGCCTCGGGAACCGGATCCGACGGGATTCCGCCAGCCAGCAACGACTCTGATCGCAACAGCTATCATCAGGGGCATGGTTGGGACCAATGGTTCGAAGCCGAATTTTCCTATGTCCTGCCTTGGGGCCCCAATGGAGATGAACCGATTCATACGTATGTAACGAACAAGGGCATATTGTCAGAGGGCGGTCTGTACAATGGGGAATACAATCCATTTGCCAGCGGCCGCAGTTATTTCAAGTTCAAACCGTTCTACCGCAAGCGGTGGTACCGAGATGATGCTCCAAACAACTCCAATTCGGAAAGCATTGGTGCACGACTTACCTGGGAATATGACAATACGGACTTTTGGTACGCTCCCTCGGAGGGGAGCAAGACGCTGGTACGCTGGTGGCAGGGATTGGACAACGCCAGGGGCGATAATTGGACGTCGCTGGAACTCGATTACAGCAAATTCTGGTCCCAGTCGGAGACTGATTGGTTCAAAAAACGTGTCATCGGTTTCAACTTCTGGACCGTGGACACACCAAGTTGGGACTATAAGAGCGACGGCACCGTCACCGGCGAATCGCCCTACTATATGGGAGCAAACCTGGGTGGCTATATGCGTCAACGCGGTTTTCCATTCTATCGCTTCCACGACAAATCAGCCATCAACTACGCTCTGGAATACCGCCTCACCCCGAAGTGGAATCCCCTCAAAAAATACCAATGGTTCAAATGGTGGGAAGTCGTCCCATTCATAGAAGCCGGACGCGTAGCCCACTATTGGAGCCCCACCGAACTACACACCAACATGAAGGTATCCGGCGGCGTAGGCTTACGCCTAATGATTCTCAACTCCATCATTCGTTTCGATACCGCAGCCAGCAAGGAAGGCATGAACGTCTGGGCGATGGTTAATCAGGCTTTCTAAGAAAACTCATATTTTTCTTTCTATTTGAAGAATGAAAACATGAGGAAGCCAAAACTTTCCCTCTCTCCCTCCAACGAACTGCACCAGCCCTTTTTAGCAAGGCTTAGAAGCTGACAACGGAGTGGAGGCGGCTCCAGTTCCGGGACACGCATGACCATGGACGGCCAACAATTGTATTGATTTGCAGGGAGTGCCCCACTCCGACGGTGGGGCCTCCGCTGCTTTGATAAGATTCTTGATCTGCTAAAACCGGGCGGCCAAACTACTTCTTAAAAGCCGACATTTTTTCCTCTATTTTTTGTGGCGGCTCAGCCAAAAAATGGACCGCCGTCCGCGCAGGACATGGAAGGTTTTGGAGGCTAAGCCTCCAAACTGGCGTTGCTCAGTCTTGAGCTTTCACCTGATTCTCCATCGCTGCCGAAAGGCAGCCACCTTCCCTCTCCCTTCCTAACTATCCTTCAAATGCAACGTCATCCGCACATCCGCAACAATAGCCCGCTCGTGATTAACAAGAACCGGATTAAACTCCGCTTCCCAAACCTGCGGCAAATCAATCGCCAACTGCGACATGGTCAGAATAATATCTTCCAACGCCGTAAAGTTAACAGGCGGCTCGCCCTTCAACCCCTTGAGCAACATGTACGACTTGATCTCGCGCACGATCTCAAACGCGTCCTGACGTGAAAGCGGCGCAAGCTTGAACGAAATATCTTTCATGATCTCAACGTAAATACCACCCAACCCAAACATCAACATGGGGCCGAACTGCTCGTCACGCTTAAAACCAATGATAACTTCCTTGACCCCGGGAGGCGCCATCTCCTGCACCAGACAACCAGCGATATAGGCACCTTGCCGCATACGCTGCGCCCGCGCCGTAATATCCTTGAAATTCGCCATGACCTCGCCCGCATTCTGCAGGTTGACCTTAACGCCACCCACATCGGATTTATGGGAGATATGCGGCGACGCAATCTTGAGCACTACGGGGTAGCCCATTTCCTCAGCGGCGGCCACGGCCTCGTCTGACGAACGGGCCAGCACGGTCTTCGGCGTGGGCAGTCCATACGCTTTCAGGACCTCTTGGGCCTCAAATTCGACGATCTCCGACTCATTGCGCAACTCATGCTCACGAATCACTTTCAACGCGGCTTCTTTATCGCCCTGAATCTTGGCGTATTTCTGCTCCGGACGATGCTTCCAGAGATAATATTCGTACATGGTCTCAATGGCCCGCACAGCAGGTTCCGGGAAGGAATAGCACGGTATCCCGGCCTCCATGAGCATGGTCCGCGCTTTTTTCACACGCGTCTTGCCCATGAAACAGGCGAATACCGGCTTGCCACATTTGCGTGCCGTTCGAATGACTGCCTCGGCGGTCTTCTCGATCTCCACGGTGGCCGTGGGCGTGAGCAGGACCATTATTGAGTGAACCATGGGGTCATCGCCAACGACGTCGAGGGTCTGGCGATACCGTTTGGCGTCGGCGTCACCGATGATATCCACCGGATTGTAGAAAGCGGCGTAGCTGGGGAGAAATTCCTGGAGCTTCTGAATAGTCTTCTGCGAAAGCGCGGCCATGGTCAGCTTGGAACGGTCCGCAGTGTCGGCAGTGAGAATTCCTGGCCCGCCGGAGTTGGTAACGACGACGAGATTCGGTCCCTTGGGGAGCGGCTGATTGGAAAATGCTTGAGCCAGATTGAACAGGCTCGCTACGTCCCCAACCCGAATGACACCGGATTGATCAAAGGCGGCGGTGTAGGCCTGATCCGACCCGGCTATTGCGCCGGTGTGCGATGACGCGGCCTTGGCACCGGCCATGGTGGTGCCGGATTTGATCATGATGACAGGCTTGTTCTGGCACGTCTTGCGGGCGGCCTTGAGGAAGGCTTCGCCATGTTCAACGTTCTCAACGTAGCCAAGGATAACTTTGGTATCCTCGTCCTTGTTCAAATATTCGAGCATGTCCGCTTCATCGAGCACAGCCTTGTTGCCGAGGCTGATAAATTTGGAGAAGCCAATGTTTTCGCCCAGCGCCCAGTCGAGAATGGCGACACAAAGCGCACCGGACTGCGAGAAAAATGCGATGGAACCGGGGGTGGGATGCCCGGCGGCAAAAGATGCGTTGACCCCGGTAGCGGTGTTCATCATACCGAGGCAGTTGGGACCGAGCAGCGCCATGCCATGCTTGTCGCACAGCGCGATGATCTCCTGCTCAAGGTGATACCCTTCCTTGCCCACTTCCTTGAATCCAGCCGTGATGACGATAGCGGATTTAGCACCAATCGCGGCCAGCGCTTCGATGGACGGGATGACAAACTGACGCGGTACGGAGATGACGCCAAGGTCAAGCCCGCGCGGCAGGTCCGCAATATCGTTGACTACGGTCAGCCCTTCGATCTCGGTGGCCTTGGGGTTCACTGGATAGATATCACCCTTGTACCCCGCTCCGATCATATTGGAGACAATAGTATGCCCCACTTTCCCAGGGGAAGCGGATGCGCCGATGATGGCGACGGACTCGGGATAGAAAAATGCGTGCAGATTGTCCTTGGCGCTCAAAGGGAGGCTCCTGATCAGGTAGTGGTTAACGACTCGAAGAGCCTAACCTGAAATGGACAAAGGGAACAAGTAGGATTCGTCAGGATAAAAGCCAGTCGAAAGCACTTTCCTCATCACTGAACACGCGGAAGTTGAATGACCTGTTCTGATAAATAGTCTCTATTGTCCTGTAGGTCTCTTCGTTGCCGGGCTTTGGGATACAGGCAAGGCGGAGCCCCATTGTAGGCAGTGATTTCTGCTCTAACTGCTGAGCGATAACAGTAATATCATGCGCATCGAGGGCGACATCAAGACATCTGTCGTCCAGAAATATACGTTTTTTCTCAGATTTCATAATATGCTGAACAACTGTGGCCGCTTTCTCGGAGAAAGTTTCAACAGATTGGACAGCACCTCGCGCTGTGACTGATAGCCAGCGCTCCTGAACGACGAAGGCGAGAGAATAGGTCATCTTCCAAACTACCCAGCGCAACGGCTAAGGTCAATGGCTACAAACAAGAAACGGACATATTTTGCGCCCAACCGAAATCGGCTGACGCAAAACATGTCCGGTTTATTACGAGAGTTTTCTTCTTCCAAATCTATCGACTCGTATCTTCAGTCTTCGCCTTTTTGTTCAAGGTTTGGCTGGCTGCTGCCGCAACATTAGCTCGTTCTTCATCGCTCATATTCGCTGCATCGGGAACATGAACCGATACACGCGGCTTGGCGAATTCGATACCAGCTTCGGCAAACTCCTTGCGCATCTTGGCGAGAACCAACTTGCGCAATGTGAACTGGCCACCGGGTTTGGTCATGAACTTCACACGCATGCGCATACCATACTCTTCCATGGCCTTGACGCCCTGGCTCTTGATATCGTCGAGCATGACATCGTTGAGTTCGGGGACGGCGCGAATTTCCTTGTTGATTTTCTTGATGATCTTCTTCACCTGACCAATATCAGTTTCAAACGGCACCAGATACTGCAGTTTCATTATGGCCCAATCGCGCGTCATGTTCTGAATGTTTTTCACGGAGCCGAACGGAATCGTGAAAAGCGAACCCATGTGATGACGAAGCTTGAATGACCGAACCGAAATAGACTCAACACTGCCGCGAGCACTGCCCACGATAATGTAATCCCCCACACGGAACGCGTCGTCCATAAGGAAGAATATGCCGGAGATGATGTCCTTGACCAACGTCTGCGCACCAAAGCCGATGGCGATGCCAAAGACGGATGCACCAGCGATAAGCGGCCCAACATCCACGCCAATGGAGGAAAGGACAATAAGGACAGTAATCACGGTAATGCCCGCGAATATGAATTTTTTGACGAGTTGCAGCAACGTCGAGAAACGATCGCCACCGGGGCCACCGCCTTCGCCATCGCCAGGACCATCATCATTCTGCTTTTCACGCAATTTGCGTTCGATGAGTTTGCTGATGTAGACCCAGAAAATGTACGCCAGAATCAAAGTCACCAGCGTATTGAGCCCCGCCCTGACAACCTCGCGCCCCACGGTGAGGTCCATGCCCCAGACGCGCAGCAAAAAGAAAATACTCGCAGCAAGTACCAGCACACGGAAACTTTTGGACAGGAATCCTTGAAACTTGGTGACACGCTGTCCTTCGGATTCGGCAGTCCCCTCTTCGTCATCCTCCGAGTCTTCGGGAATGTTGGCTCCGGCCATATCAACAGCAAACGTGACGAGTTGTTGCGTGGCCCAATCCAAGAGAAAATAGGTAGGAATAATGAGCAAAGTCACGATGCCGGGCAGCAGCGCTTTGCCACCGAAAACCATGAGCGCAAAGACCCAGAACATCCAGAAACCGAGGACATATGTGATCGCCCCGATATGCCAGACATCGGCGAATTGATACGAAAGCGATTCAGGGCAGTTGTTCGCCTTGATCGATTCGGCCACGGGCTTTTTGTTCCACAGGGCCAGCAAAGCAAGCATCATCGCTATGATGAAACCAAGAACAGTCGTCACGAGCAGAGACAGTGCCTCACTACCGCCTTCGAGGCGAATGAGCGTGCTGACAAGCAGACCGAACGCCATGACACGAGCCACACGCAGCGTCCATTGGAACAGATACTGCGCCACGGAATCCGACAAGGGCAGGTAACGCAATGTCGGCGCATGCGGTGCAAGCAGGAACCGCGTGGCAACCTTGACCAGCTCCAGAAACAATATGGCACCAAGCCAGGCGAGTAGCACGGGCTTGCCTGCCGAACCTTCGCTAAACAGCGTCAGGTAGCAAATGAGAACAGCCACGGTGAGTAACACGACGCCAGCCAGATCGAGCAAAGCCCGCAGGAACAAACGCCCCATGCGCGTAAACCACGCAGCATCGTCGGGAGTATTGGAAATAGATTTACGTGCTGGCGCGGTCTTCTTCTTGAAAAAACGGATGACCCCAAACCAGACAACGGTCAAAACGGCCAGAGCAATAAGAAGTCTGCCCGGCGTCAGTTTACCACTGCCTGAGAGAATACCGGAAAGCTTTTTCGGCAACTCACGCGGTGCGGTGGAAGCGCTTGAGAAAAGATATTCAAAACGATCACGAACAAAGGTTGTCCCTTGCTTCATATCCTTGACCAGACCGGCCAGCCCCGTCTCTTTAGGAGCGACTTTCGTAGCGTCGGCCTCTTTTTTCAACTCCTCGATAAGCAGCGCGCGCACCTGCTCATCGGTAAGCCCTGCCATCATCTCCCGGACTTGTTCCGGCGTGGCTGGAGGTTCAGCCGTTGCGGTTTCTGCCGATTTACTGTTTTGTGTCACCAAGGCCAGGGCAGCCGCACTGGTGGCGGAAGCGGCCTGTGGCATACTGAGCAAACAGACAATAAAAAGAGTGGTCAGGATTGCGGCAAAACGTTTTGACATAACGGTGGTTCTCCAAAATATAGTATTAACCCATATCTCATAGCAAACTGGCGGGTTCATTGTAAATCGAATTTATATCAGGCGGTATTTCGTTAAAGATCGAACGTC
>JAFLJT010000107.1 GCA_022712855.1 Pseudodesulfovibrio sp.
ACCCTGTCAAGTGTCCAAGTTATGCTTTTTTCGCCTGTTTTGGGGTCTGTGACGCCCGTTATCGGTTTGGGTGAAATAGTGGGGGTATGCTTCTGCCAAACAATTTAACAGGAGGATTTGATTTATGGGAGGAGCAATGGAAATTGTCAATTCGGCGTTGGGAGTACTTCCGGGTATGGAAAAGGCCGAAGGTAAAACAGCAATATCCGGCCAATATCAGAGTCTGAAAGCTGAACGTGAAGCGCAGGTGGCTGCGCAACTGCAGCGGGAGACTGATGAGCGTAGCCGGGAGAGAGATAAACTCTCTGAGGCTCGTCAGCTGGAAGCGAAACGACTGGCAGTTGGCTCGAAACGAAAAACCATGTTGGGCAACGGCGGTGCCGGGTTGATTAATGACCCTGAAGTGGATGTGCCGCAGCTCAAAACCAAGTTTGGAGAGTAGCGTATGCAGACAACAGAACTTGCCCGCTCGCTGCTGACCCGATTCAACGGGCTGGAACAATCCAGACAACCGTGGATCGGCTCTTGGCAGGAGCTGACAGAATATATGCTGCCGCGCAAGGATAGCTTCGCCGCGACTGGTGCAAGCGGTGTTACACGCGGCCAGACCGGGGATGAACGCATCTTTGATTCTACCCCTATGCATGCTTTGGAAATGCTGGCGTCTTCTTTGGGCGGCTTGCTGACCAATCCGGCCATGCCGTGGTTCGACATCAAAACTCGCGACCCTAAAATGGGTGACGACAAGGCAGTGCGGACGTTCCTGCAACAGGCACGGGAACGCATTGCCATGATGTTTAATGCCGAGGATTCGGGCTTCCAGACCAATGTGCATGAACTGTATCTGGACATAGCACTACTTGGTACGGCGGTTATGTATGTTGAGGCGGACCCGCAAACTGTGGTTCGCTTTTCTACCCGACCACTGGGTGAAGTCTATGTAGCCGAATCTGCTCGCGGGGCGGTGGATACTGTGTATCGCCGCTATTCGATCACGGCCAGGCAGGCGGCTCAGGAATGGGGCGCGTCTTTAGCCGATGAAACCAAGAAAAAGGCTGAGGATAAACCAGACGAGAAGATCGAGATACTGCACGCGGTTTTTCCGCGTACTGACCGTGATCCGTTTGGTATTGGCGCGGCCAACTTCCCGTTTGGCTCCATATATATGGAAATGGCCAACGAGAATATTCTGGAGGAATCCGGGTATTTGGAAATGCCGTATCTGGTGCCCAGATGGGCAAAAGCCGCGGGCGAAACCTATGGCCGTGGGCCGGGCCAGACGGCGTTGTCTGACACCCGCGTGCTGAATGCCATGGCTCGCACTGCACTTATGGCAGCCGAGAAGATGTCTGACCCGCCGCTGATGGTGCCGGATGACGGTTTTCTTGGCGCTGTTCGATCCGGGCCGGGAGGGCTGTCCTATTACCGGGCTGGCTCTTCTGACCGCATTGAACCACTGCCAGTACGTGTGGACCTCGGTGCCACCGAGAACATGATGGCCCAGCGCCGTGAGTCCATCCGGCGTATCTTCCTGGGCGACCAGCTTGCGCCGGAAGGCCCGGCTGTGACGGCGACGGAAGCAGTCATCCGACAGAGCGAAAAAATGCGCGTGCTCGGTCCGGTTCTCGGTCGATTGCAGACCGAATTCCTCAGCCCGCTCATTATGCGAGTATTCAACATCATGCTCCGCGCCGGAGCGCTGCCATCCTTCCCGGAAGGCCTTGCCCCGAACGATATTGAGGTGCGTTACAACTCGCCTGTGTCCCGTGCTCAGAAACAGTACGAAGCCCAGGGATTGTCCCAAACCTTGCAGTACTTGAGCCCCCTGATGGCCAATGGCGACCCCTTTGGCATCATGGACAACTTCGAGACAGATCGTATGGCCCGCCACGTGGCCGAGATGTTCGGTACGCCTTCGGATTACATGAAACCGGAACCGGATGTGGCGGCTTCACGTACAGAGAAATCCAAGACCCAATCCACCATGCAGACCACTGCAATGATGGCTCAGGGTGCGGCTATAGCCAAGACGCTGTCTGAGGCTCACACGGATCGACCCAATGTACTCACCGATTTATGGCAGATGCTCACCAATGCTGGCGCTGTGCAGTCGGACGCAGAAGCGGAAGCCGAAACAGAGACGGCCAACATTGAAGATGGCTCCCTGATTCCAACGCCAACGGCGCCCATCGCCGAACCGCCGCAGGAGGTGATCGATGCTGGTTAGCCCCTTGGAACTGCACCGCGCCTATAAGCGACTCTTTGACACCCATGATGGCCAGACCGTCATGGACGATATGGAAAACCGGGGATGCTTCATGCGTTCCACCTTTTCCACTGACACCGGCCGGACCGACTTCAACGAAGGCCGCCGATCTATGGTCCTGCATGTGAAACACATGCTCGACGAAACCAACTTCATCCCCAAGGACGACGAATAATGAACGAGAACAACACCCAAAACTGGCAGATGACCCTTCCCGAAGAATGGACCGTAAAACAGATCGGTGAAGACGGCGTGGAGGTGGAAATCCCCCTGCGCGAACACCCGGCTCTCCAGAGCTACAAGAGCAAAGATGAAGCCGTGAAAGCGCTTGTCCATGCCCAGCGGATGCTCGGCAAAACACCCGAAGGGTACGTCCGCATGCCCGGCAAAGATGAGAGCAAAGAAGAGATCGACGGTTTCTACGCAGCCCTTGGTCGCCCGGAAATGGCTGATGGATATGAGCTGCCGCAGATGGACCTGCCTGAAGGCTACGAAATCAAGGAAGCCCTGCTTTCCGGATTCAAGGGCAAGGCGCATGAACTGGGTATGACACCCGCACAGGTGAATGGCTTGTTTGAATGGTTCCTGCCCATCGTGCTGGATGCCCACCACGGTCTCGAAGCCGATGCGTGCAAGAATCGCGATTGTGAGCTGGAGTCTCTGCGCGCCGTACATCGTGGCGACACCCCCCGGATGCTCGACACCGCCATGCGTGCTGCCGAAGTCATTGGCGGCGAGGCATTACTCAACGCTCTGGACACCACCCGAGCCGGGGATCATGCCGCGGTTATCAACGCATTTGCCAAAATCGCACCTCTGGTGCTGGAAAGCGGTCTGCGCGGCACGGGTCAGGGCTGGGGCGAAGAACTCTCCCGCGAAAAACTGCGCGAAATGATGCAGGACCCCCGTTACCACGACCCGCTCAAGCGCGACCCCGATTACGTCAAACAGGTCCGCAAGGGGTTTGAAACCCTCTACCCCGGCGATTACGCCCCAGGCAGCCGCCTGTAAGTCTGCCCAGCTCAACGAGATCGGGCCGGGAAGGTGATAGCCCCCGGCCCGAATACATTGATACGACAGACGAACAACTCTTTTCAATAAAAGAGGCGGGAAGGTTCTCCTTCCCGCCTCAGTGTGTTGACAAACCCCACTCTTGCAGGCTGCTGAGAAAGGTTCGAGTGCTAGGCGCAAAAAAAGATCAGGGCCGAAGCGTACTTCCTGTACGTTAGGATCTGATCTTTTTGCAGCAACGACGCAATCGGGCCTTTGTCAGTAGTCTGAGGCGGGAAGGTTATCTTTCCCGCCTTAAAAAATGGCATGACTCTCTCGATTGAACGTTCTCTTACTTAAGCATACGCCGAATCTCGGAGATCATAATTTCACTCTCTGGGAGTGGTTTGAGGAACACTGAGTTGGACACGCAGTCCACCGAAGCCAGTTCAGCGGGAATGCGAAATTCAGGGGAACCGGTGTAGATGATAAAACGCATCTTGGGCCATTTGGTACGGGCCGAACTGATGAACTCTGTGCCATCCATACCGGGCAGGCGCAAATCGACGATGACAAGATCCGCATGTGTGGTCTCAAGCATATCCAGAGCTTCTTCCGAACTTCCCGCTTCGTGCACGGTAAATTCTTCGTCCTCCAAACTAATGGCCAGACTTTTCCTGACATGCACGTCGTCATCAAGAATCAATATGCTCTGTTCCATGCCCTGTCTCCTAGCCCCCGATGGGGAGCTTGATAATAAACCGCGTATTCACGCCGGGAATGGAATGAACCTCCATCTTCCCGTTATGCTGATCTGTGACGATAAAGTATGACACGGACAATCCCAGCCCGGTCCCTTTATCCACCTCCTTGGTGGTGTAAAATGGCTCAAATACCCGATTACGCACGCTCTCGGACATGCCGGGGCCGTTATCTTCAATCTCTACAACGGCCATGTCACCTTCTCTTCGTACCTTGCATATAAAAAGAGGTCCACCTGACGAATAATCTTTATCACCCATGGCTTCCGCGCCATTCTTGAGAAGGTTAAGAAATACCTGTTGCATCTCATTGCCTTCGCAATGCACGGCAGGAACACTTGGATCATACTCACGGACAATACGTATTTGTCTGAAATCATAATGTTTCTTCAGATCATAATCATTGGCGGCCAAGTCCAGCGTCTTGTCCAAAAGCGTCGCCATATGATGGAAGGCAAATCGTTTCTCACTCTTGCGGCTGAAGCTGAGCATATTGCTCACGATCTTGGCAGCCCGCTCGCCGGATTCATGAATGCCGTCCAGCATTTTCGGAACGGACCGCTGGGTCAGATATTTCCGAACATCATCAAGGGACACACCACATTCTTCGGCGACTGTGTGGTTCTTTTTCAAATCACTGAACACGCGCTTCTGTATGTTGAAAGAATATCCAATAATTGCTGCCAGCGGATTATTGATCTCATGGGCCATGCCTGCAGCTAGGCCTCCCACGGATAACATCTTTTCCGACTGCACCATCATCTTCTCTAGATTAACACGCTCGGTCACGTCATCGATACGAATAACCGCGCCCTCTACGCCATTGGCAATGAGTGGATAAATGGTCACATCTTCGTAGCGTGCCTCGCCATCGGGATCGCTGCTTTGCTTAAGCTCAGTAAATTCCTGACGCGTTGCAATGGCTTCCTTCACCCGCTTCATCTCATTGGAGAGGCGGGGAATGGCCAGTGCAAGCGGATTCCCAACAGCGTCATTGACCGTTATCCCGAAAAGTTCTTCGGCTTCTTGATTCCATTGGGTAACGGTACCATCAAGGTCCACACCAATCAGTGCCGACGGCATGGAATCAATGACATTGCGGATAAGCAGCCGCGACCGACGCAACTTCTCGACCATATCCACCATGGCGCCGCCTATATCATTAACCTCTCTGATAGAGCCATGATCATACGTGGCATCGAGTTTCTCATCCGAGATCTCTTTGGAGTACTCCAGAAGTCGCCGGAACGAAGGATAGGCTGTCTTGCGTACCAGCACGGTAGCGAAAACAATAAAAAGAACAGTAAAAAGGAGTACGGCATAAATGGTCGCCCGATAGGACTGCCGAATCTCGACCAGCGCTTCATCACTGGCACTCACTGCAAGAATCAGCGGGGTCGCTTTATGCTCGATGAATATGGGAATGAATCCGACCACCAGCCCGTCCTGTGGTTCGGCATCGAGAAGAATGGCATCCTCGGTACCGAGAAAATCGGGGGCACCGGAGATGAGCGTTCTGACCGTTTCGCCCTCCTTGGGCGCAGTGGAGCCAATCAATTCACCACCAGCAAGAAGCGCGACTTCCTGAGAATACGTGCTCGTACCTATATCTTCCAGAAAAGCCAGATTGTCATTGAGGATGACTGCCCCAACGATGGATCCAAGAGAACGCCCGGTGCGCTGATCTTCCAACGGTTCAGTGGTCAGAAGCATGGCCTGGCCGCCGGCCATAACGACGCCACCACGATTCAGTGCTGGAGAAAGCTTTTGGGACAACTCAGGTAGGATCGCTGAAACATTAAAAAAAGGAGAACTTGCATCGGCAAAAATGGAGCCATCTTTCAGACGGACAAAAAGAATGTCCAACGGCGGATCTTGCAGAACACCAACCATTCCCCGTAAACGAGTCTTCACCCCATCAGTATCATTCCAGGTAATTCCACTGGAAATATCCAAAGCACGACTCAGTTCCCGGAGTCCCTGATCAATGTGAATCAGATTATTTTCTATTATCTGATCAACAATGACGTGGCGTTGCTCAAAGCTCGACGTAAGTTCGCTATTAATGGCCCGCAGAGAACCACTATACGTCCACCACAACAAGGCAGCAGCGAAGAGAAGCATCGCCCCTGCAAGAGGAAGGGCGATGACCGTATATAAATTATACTGTCTGGGTTTCGTACTCATATAAACAACGTGATTTGCTCTTAGTCAGTACCCGAATACCGGAAAGCGCGACGAATAAGTTCATCGAGACGCTTGGGGGCAATGCCCTTTTCCACAAGAATAAAATCGCCGGAATAGACAGTCGGAATGGCCGCATCGTTTCCTTCCAAATCCAGTCGAATAGCCTCGGCCATGGCAACCCCGTTGTCATCGTTCATGCGCATGACCGTCACATCAAGCTCACCTTGTGCAATAGCTTCAAGCTCCGCACTGCCGCCACCCCAACCATTGATGGGAACCTGTCCGACCATGCCCATTTCCTTCAGAGCATCCAGCCCGCCCAATGCGATATCGGTGGAGCAGGCATAGATAAAATCAACCTTAGACCCGTTCAAAATATCCTCGGTGGCCGCTTTGGCTTTGGTTCGGGAAGCTTCTGTATAGTAGGCATCCACCAGCTTTTTATCAGAGTGTTTGCCAACATAATCCACAAAAGTATCGCCGCGCATAACACTAATATATCCACGGGAAAAATGGAGTACCGAATAGCTCCCTGTTTTGCCTGTCGTGTTCAAATAATGATCGGCCAACAGATATGATCCAGTAGCGTGATCAAATCCCACATACATGAAAGGCTGGTTACCCTCCCATGACCGCAGAGGTGTGGTGATATTCTGCATGATCAGTTTGGGCCGACCACGGGTCAGCATACGCTCGATAAGGCGTTTATGCTTACCTATATAGAGGGTATAGACGAGGTAATCCGGGTCCATGGAAAGAGCGTCCCGCAATTGTTCTTCCTGCGTACGTGTGTCTGAGGAAATCGTGGTAAAGTATTCGCTCAGATCGTACTTCAGCCCGATTTCATCCATCCTGCCCTTGAAAGAGGCCACACTTCGCCGCCAATAGTCCGAAGCCTGATGTCCCGGATAAATGAACGCGATACGAACAGGTCTGTCTTGAGCTATGCCAATTATATCGCCCGGCGCACGAACGATCTCTTCAAATTGCTGCATCAACCCCACCTCTTCAGGGTGGAGTTTCTGGTACTCTTCCACAGTCATATACTCTGACGCCATGATTTCCGCAGAATGCGAAACGCCAGAATACGCGCTCAAAACGACGCATATCGCAATGACATAAATTTTTATGTAGTGTCTCATCTCAATTCCCCCGAATCGAGTCAGAAAGAAAACAATCCAACAAGCTGAAAGGTACCGTCTATCCCTATCTATTTTTGAACATTTCTTACCAATTATGTCCAGTTTCATAACAGTACATAGACTACACACCATTATTACAACGATGACTATTAAGAAATCTCGCAGAATCCAACAAATTGTGACATTATAACTCTCTAAAATTAAATGTAATGGTCTGGAGAAACAATGACCACAGCAATCATCCTCTGTGCAGGACATCAGCGGCGTTTCGAGGGAGGGAAAACCCCAAAGCAACTCGTGAAATAGGCGGCGAGGTTGTTCTCGACCGCACTGTCCGTCAGCTGAAAAAACGGTATCATTACAATCACAATCATTGCCCACGACGAGCGGCTTGCGCGGCCCGGCATGCATTTTTTCTCCCCCGAACGCCACCGCTGGCTGGCCGAAACACTCTTCTCCACACGAGAGTTATGGAAAACCCGCACTCTGGCCTTGCTCGGCGATGTAGTTTCTCAGAAACAGCCATCACAGCCTCACCGACGAAGACGACCCTTGGGCCGGAGCGGCAGGCCGCACACTCTATCGTGTCCTCATCAACCAATCAGTGACCGACACCGAACTTTTAGGATTAGGATATGTGCTGACCCATGCCATGTATTATAATGGTAATGTGAAAGACCTGGTTCTGGAGTATCCGGGATAGAGAGTTCAGGACTGCCCACCGATAATACACCGTATTCACTCTGCAAAACAGGCACCTACTCTCACAACGGCCTCGTTGCCAACAAAATTGTTGAGAAAAGCACTTGACCAACATTGCCGCAACAGAGTACCCAACAAAAGCGTTGGCAACAATTCTGTTGCGAATGGTTTCGTTTGAACACCTTGGTCAGGAGAGTTCGCATGAGTGATAAGAAATTGGAAGGCATGGTCGGCTCCCCGGTGTATGGGGATCGTTTTTGGGGAAGAGAGGCGGACCTGTCGCTGCTCATCAAGAAGTTGAAGAGCGGTGCCCATGTTTCAATCATTGCGCAACGACGCATTGGTAAAACAAGCCTGATGCATGAGGCCAGCCGAAATCTATCCGATGACTTCGTATGCCTTCATGTGGACCTGCAAGATGTCAGCGATCCCGGATATTTCATCACCAAACTGAGCATTGAGGTCAGCAAACATAAGCCCTTATGGAAAAAAGCTGCTGGAATCTTTAGCAATGCCCTCGGTGCCATACGAGACAACATAGAAGAAATTGGCATGGCCGAATTCAAAATCAAATTACGCGCTGACATGACTGGCGAAACATGGAAGAGCAAAGGGGAGCAATTGCTGTCTGTCCTAGCCGCACATGACCAACCTGTCATCCTGTTCATTGATGAACTCCCCATCATGATCAGCAACATGCTGCGCGACCCAGACATTGAAAAAGCCAAAACCATAATTAACGTGGCAGACCTCATGTCATGGATTCGTGCCATGAGCATAGAACATGAAAAATCAATCAGCATTGTTCTTGCTGGCTCCATCGGACTTGAACCTGTTCTTGGATTTGTTGGCCTCAGCGCGACCCTTAACA
>JAFLJT010000022.1 GCA_022712855.1 Pseudodesulfovibrio sp.
CGAGCCTAATACATATATAAAGGGTCACGTCGATATTTTTTGACGTGACCCTTTATTTTTGAAAAGCTATTTCACTATATGAAACAAGAAAGGCGAGAGAGTTATCTCACAGATCGCCGCAAATTATCGCGCGGCGCTTTATATTGGCGTCATATTTCCCAGGGATTCATGAGGACGATCCTCGTTGTACTCCAGGATGAACTCTTCTGTAGATTCTCGAACTTCGCTCAAGCTATTGAAGATATAGAAATCCAAGACTTCCTCACGATATGTACGGTTAAAACGCTCAAGATATGAGTTCTGTGTTGGCTTTCCCGGTTGGATGAATTGTAGTTCAACGCCGTGCTGTTCAGCCCAGGCGGCCATGACTGTGCCGATAAATTCTGGGCCATTATCCATTCTGATATTTTCCGGGTATTAACCTCCACGGCCAGAACCTCACGGTTATAGTCGTCAACAGCGTTGAAGGTCCTGAAAGTCCGACCGCTGTAGAGCGTGTCGCGCATAAAATCGATCGACCAGCAAAAGTTAGCCGACAGTGGCTGAGCCAATGCTTTCCGAGCCCTTTGGGGAAGCCGCTTTTTCGCCTTACGCTTCAAATTCATTTTCAAAAGGCAATACACTCTCCAAACTCGTTTATGGTCCCACGGATGGCCCATGTTTCTTAGCCTGGTAAAAAGTTTGCTAAAGCCTCTGGCGGGCTTCTTTTCTGCCAGTTCAATCAATGCAGTAACAACCTCACTGTCATCGCGAGGATGGGGCTTGTAGGCGTAATAGCTTCGACTGACACCCAAGACTGCACACGCTTTGCGGATGCTCATTTCATGCTCACAGATTGCGTGAGTCACGAATCCCTTTCGCTGAACTGGCTTCAGAGCTTTTTTTCAATGACATCCTTGAGCATGGTGTTCTCAAGGCTGAGGTCGGCGAACATTTGCTTAAGCTTACGATTCTCGGCTTCAAGATCTTTCATCCGCTGGATGTCGGACGCCTCCATGCCACCGTATTTTGACTTCCACTTGTAGTAAGTGGCGCTACTCACACCGTGCTCCCGACAAACATCAACGACCGTCCTGCCGCCTTCCACGGACTTCAAGATCTTAACGATCTGATACTCACTGAATTTTGACTTGCGCATATGAAACTCCTGCTCCTAGTTTGGAGCAGAAGTCTCTACTTTGCAATGGACCTATTATATGGGGACTTTATAGGTCGACCTGCTTGTGGAACCGAAGCCACCTCTTTCCTTTCTTTCATATTCCTCTTTTCATCTCGATTTACCTAGTTCTCTCAAACTTTGGGTTTTCTTGGTGGACTTTCGCTCTGCTGCGAAAATGCGGGTTCAGAGAGCCCTTGTCTCAACCTTGTCAAGCGAAATGTTGAATCAATTTAAGCAAGTTGCACTTGTGGATTCAAAACTATTCGAAACTAAGACTAATCGCTGAAAAACCAGGGGTAGGCTCCCAAAACCAAAGCGAGAGGGGCGCCGTATCCATGTGGACGGCACTCGTTATCGACATAAACATACACTTGGTCCGGCAGACTTCGTTGGATCGAGAACCAAAAGAGTGCTCCTCAACAGCTTGAGCTTCGAGTCTGATCTCTAGCTCATCAATGTAGAACCGGCCTTTAAGGAAAATACAATGAGTTCAAACACACCACTGATCGATTTTGGGCTGAAATGGCGAGATTTTTTCTGCCCTATCTTCGACGAATTTTCGTTCAAAGCTTGTGGATCAGCCGTCATTGCTGTGTTGAGCTGGCTTTTGGGGGGTGTCGATCTGGCCTTCAAGGCTCTCGTGATTCTGTTTTTGGCAGATTATGCCCTAGGATTTTACTGTGCCTGGATGAACCAGAAGGTCAATTCGAGAAAGCTCTGGCGTGGTGTCGGCAAGTTTATCTTATACGTAGCGGCCATCATGACCGCTCACATGCTGGATCTTGCTGTGGATGGAGCCATCTCTTGGCTCGATACTCCTGCCCGAGACTTCATGGTTTGCTACCTCGCCTTGAACGAATTTCTCTCTGTTTCCGAACATTTGGCGAAACTCGGCATGCGGATGCCGCCGTGGCTGTTGTCTCGCCTGAAGGCATATCGCGACCAAGTGGACAATGGTGAAGGGGGCTTGAAATGAAATACCGTCGACTACCTTCCATCCAAGATCGCTTCAACTCGCTTCATGTAGAATGTCGACTATTGCGGATCGGATTTTCGAGAAAATTCGCCAGATCGGTAGCCCTACTATGGGAGCGCATTTTTCACACAATCATCTACGGCAAAGGAGACTCTTTCCATGGTTGAACTGACACTCGTTCGCGACAAAATGGATGACCGGGCCTCGCAGGGAAGGCTCTTCGTCAACGACAATTTTTTCTGTTTCACTATTGAGAATCCCTGGTTCGACAACGTGCCGTTCGAGTCATGCATCCCGGCAGAATCATACCAGTGCGGAAGGACGCTTTCCACCCGTTTTGGCCCCACCTTCGAAGTGATGGGAGTTGAGGGCCGGTCAAGAATTCTGTTTCATGCAGGGAATAGGACTAAGGACACTAGCGGTTGCATCCTGCTTGGCGAGAAACGGGGCGCGTTGGAAGGCGATCCCGCCGTTCTGATCAGCCGCACTGCCGTGCATCTCTTTCTTGAGCGCCTTTGGGGCGTCGATGAATTTTTTCTCGAAATTACGGAAGAGAGTTAGCTATGCCCATCCCCATTATCGGAGCAATTGCCGGACTGTTGGGTGCGGTTGTTGACGGAGTCAAAGACTCGGTCAAGCGCAAGCAGGAATTGAAGAAGGTAGTCATGGAAAATCGCATGCGCCTTGCACGAAGTGATCAGGAGTTTAACCACGAGTGGGAAATGAAACAGCTCGAGAATGCTGGTTGGAAGGATGACGTTCTGTTCTTCGCTTGGATTGGATTCTTCGTCTGGAGCGGTTTCCGCCCCGAAGACGCTGCCGGGGTGATCAAGGCCTGGGAAATGCTCCCAGATTGGTTCCTGCAAATAACATTTTGGATTGTCGCCGCTGTACTCGGCGTTAAAAAAATTGGCGATTACCTGCCCGGCGTAATCCGGGGCGTCAAGGACGCTTCCGACCGAGTGAGCTCGGCAGGAAATTGAATAACTGACAGAGGCCCCATGATTTCAACCTCAACTGGAGCGTGAACTGTGAGCAAGGAATTTACTCAGGTCCGCATACTGGCTGCCAATGCACTGACAGCTTCTCAGGAGATCTCGGACGTCGTGGAGGCTGCCTATGGTGGCGGAACTACGCTGACAGTCTTTCGGGAAATGGTGCCCGGCTTTGCCCCACAGGCCTTGGACCTGCCTGCGGTCGCTTTCCGGCCTTTAGCCCACGGGCAGGAAGCCGACAGGGCCGACCCTCATTCCATCATTCAGATGATGGGTGTGGAGGTCTACTTAAACAAGGACGCCAGTTACTCGTCTTCCAACGGTGTGAAGACACTCCCGTCTTCTCCTGTCCTGGATGAACTGACTGGCTTGGTGGAGCAGGTGATTTTTCAGACCCTGGCCGCCAACGGTTACCCAATGGAGCTCGTTAGTTTCGAGCCCGAAACAGAGGACTGGCCGTATCTTACGGGAGTCTCAGTAGATTGGCAGACGTATTTGATGAGTTTCGCAAAAGCGAAAATCAGGATTCAACGTATTTTAACTTAGGAGGTTTTATGGCTTTTTCTCAAAAATTGACCAAGCGTCAGGTGTTCCTTGACAAGATCGAGGCTGTTGCGGGCGAGAATGCCTACCCGGTCCCGGAGGCAGATGCCTGTCTGGCACTTTCCGGCGCAACCATCACCGCCGAAGGCGAAGTTATCGCCAATGATCGTCTTTCTTCGACCATGTCTCTGGAAGCGCATCAGATCGGCAAAGTTTCCAGCAAGCTCGAGCGCCGCGTAGAACTGCGTGGCGGCGGCATCACCGGCAGTGCTGTAAGCATGCCTGATTATGACGCCCTGCTGCAGTCCTGCGCCATGGCTCGTACCGATATTGAGTCCCTTGCTATCGGTGTTGTTACCGGTGCTTTCGAACGCGGTGAAGTTGTGACCGGCGGTACTTCCGCTGCCACAGCCACTGTTATCGCTGAGCTTCCCGGTACTCTGCTTATCGAAGCCATCACTGGTACTTTCGATGCAGCCGAGGTCCTGACCGGCGGCACTTCCGCAGCGACGGTTTCCACTACTGCTATTGCCGTCACCGGTTACCAGTACATGCCCATGTCCGACCCGGATGCCATGAAGACCATGACTTCCATCTACTACATGGACGGCCACAAGCATGTTCTGACCGGTTGTCGTGCAGACTTCTCCATGTCCATTCCCGTCGGCCAGCCCGGCACCCTTACCTTCAATCAGCAGGGCCGTTTCGCCATTCCCGTTGAGGAGGCCATGCCTACCCCGACTCTGAATACCGCTCTGCCTCCGCTGGCCGTTGAAATGGGTCTGAAAGTCGGTGGCTATTCCCCCATGGGCGTCAATGAGATGACCCTGGCCATGGCAAACAAGATGACCAAAGATGAGGACATGAACGCTGTTGATGGCCTTGCTGGTTATTACATCTCCGGTCGCCAGCCCGTTGGTACTCTCAATCCCAAGTCTGACAGCCTGGACAACTTCAACCCCTGGCAGGAATGGAAGACTGGCAACATGGCTATGCTCTCCTGCGTAATCGGTGCAGCAGCTGGTAACCGCGTCTATATCGAGGCACCAAAAATCCAGTACACAACTCCCGCTTACGCCGACCGTGAAGGCGTCATGGGCAGCACTCTGAACTTCGAACTCAAAAAAGATGTAGCGGGCGACGACGAACTCCGCCTCATCTACTTCTAGGAGGAAATTACAGTGGCCGATCAGCGTAACACCTATGAGATTAACGGTACCGTTTACGAACTGCTCCCCCCCGTATTCGGGGTACTCAGACATGTAAATTTGTTTTGTGATGAAGCCGGAGGCGAAGTCGAAACGGTAGACGATCTGCGCGCTGTCCTGGCCGATCGAACGGGTGAGTTCGTTGCGGGGTTCATTACTCCACAGGGAACTCACCCAGCAGACCGGGATATGGATGGTATCGCACGAGACATCGACTGGGCCGCTGACGGCCATATTCCCTTCGAGGTTATCGAGAGTTTTTTCAGTCAGCCGGGCTTCGATCCCGGCAAGATCAAGAGTGCGGGACAGGCGATGCTTGTTCTGGGCGGGATGATCATGACGGATCGGGCGGCCAAACAGGCCCCCGGTCCTGGAGAGAAGGACGAGAAACAATCGACCGACACGTCTGTCTCCTAACCGGAGGCGACATCCTCAAACGTGACCAGGTTCTGTGGAACTGTGGTTACGCCGAAGCGGGCCTCTACCTAGAGGCCCGCCATCGGGAGGAAATTTTTCAGGAAGCGGTCCTGGGCGCCCTCGGAGTCGAGTGGCGCCAAAAGGACCGCAAGACGAACCAGGCCGTAGGTGAACACTGCGGCGGAGAAAATGTCGAAGAGTGCAGGGCCACCTTTGGCAACGCGCTGGAAGTCGTGTGTAGCACGTGCCCGGATTAAGGAGTGAGAAATGGGAAAAATACTACCGACGAAGTTAGATCTCGCAATGGAAGCCATCACTCGTTTAGGTAAGCTTGACGCAAAAGTTGATCAAATGATGTTGGATGAGGATAAAATCATAACACAGATAATCCATATTATTAATAAAGGAGAAGGCGGCGAACTCTCGATAGAAGATGCATACAAAATGGCTGAGGATTACGAGACGAAAACTGGTAATCACCGTCTTGAAGCTCTGAAATCAATCGAAATCATGCTTCAAAAAGGCATACGTTCAAAGAAAAACATAATGGATGGCCTTGAAGCGTCTTTTTCAACATCAATTGGATTAAAAACAGATATAGTAACAGCAACTTCAACATACGCAGAGTCATTTAATGGTAATTTAGGAGAGCTTGAGAAGCTGATGATAGCTGGTGCTTTTACTAAAGAAGAGTTTGAGAAACTCTCTATGCATCAAGGCAGTGGAGATTCTGCAGGCTATAGGGGGAATTATCGAAAAATTTTTGACAAAGGGCTGTTCGGCGGTTTGGACAAGACCACTATTCAAGGGGATGCTGGGTTATACACAAAAACAGAGAATACAGTACATGAGGCTGTTAGACACTTTAACCTTGGTGGATGGTTAGAACCAGATACGACTCAAAGGGAGAAAGCCGAAGCCCAATTAGCAGATCTGAAAGATACCAAAAACAGAATTCAGTCTAAATTAGAAGGTCATCTTAGCGAAGGCGAACGGAAAATTACAGAGGCTATATTTCAAGAGATAAGCAAGAATATTGATAGCCTGACAATGCTCTTAGAGGACTTAGACCAGGGAGACCGTGAAGCTTCAAAGAGAGCTCATGCCAAAGAAACTCAAGCGTTTAAGGGCGGGGATAAACAAGAATCTGTTAGTGAGTCTGTCCAGTCTGAGGTTGCGAAATCAGTTGAGAAGATATCTGCTTCCTGCCCCTTCGCCGGTAAAAATATTGAAGACATCTGCTTTAAATGCGAGTGCGATTGCAGCGAAAAAGGCGAAGCTCCCAAAGAGGAGTTAAAACCTAAAGAAGATGTCCCAGAGGAACCAAAAGGGAAATCCACCCTTCCTTCCTCTCCGGAAGCCTTTGCCTCTGGTGGGTCGGCAATGGGCAACCACATCCCGACATTTGCCCCTACAGACGGCCAAGGACAGTTGCCATTCATGGGGCTTACCGACCTGTTTACAGGCGAAATTGAAACCTGGACCACTAAATTCGACTTCCTAAACACATCTGTGTCCAAGATGTTCGGAGGTTGGCAGAAAGACCTTCTTTCCGTCTTCAGCCAGGGCAATTTCTCCATTGAAACTTTTGCCAACAAGCTTTTGAATCTCTCCGCCAACAACCCTCTTCAGGGATTCTTTGGTCAACTCCAAGGTTACATGAGCAGCCTGTCGAGTATGAACTTCGGCGGCGGCGGAGGCGGCGGATTCTTGGGGGGGCTCATGAATATCGCGGGATCGGCTATCGGAGCATATTTTGGCTATTCGGCTCCAGTTTCATCTGGTGGGACAGGTGGAGGTGGAAATAGCGCACCGCCTGTGTCTGGCCACACTATGGTGGCACATGATGGCGGCATTGTAGGAAATATTGCAACAACGCGTTATGCCCCCGCATCCTTATTCGCCAACGCACCAAAGTTTCATTCTGGCGGCTGGCTTGGCCCCGGTGAACGTCCCATAATCGCCAAGGACGGCGAGCTTATTCTCAATGCGGCGCAACAGAGAAATGTTGCAGGACGCATGAATGGCAGTATCAACGTGACTGTCCCTGTTATTGTCGAAAATCATTCCAAAGAAAAAGTTCAGTCGCAGGAAGAAACCGGTCCTGACGGCAAGAAACAGATCCGTATGCTCATTGGTGATGCTGTGAAAAAAGGCATTGCGTCCGGGCAGTTCGATACATCCATGAACCGGGCCTATGGCCTGTCCAGAAAGGGGTACTAATATGGCTGATGTAGTCTGGCCCACGGGCCTTCCTCAACATATTCAGATGCAAGGGTTTAGCGAGCAGCTGCCCAAGAACACAATCAAAAGCAAGATGGATCATGGCCCTGGCAAGGTTCGCCGCAAAGATGTGGCCGCTGTGACCGGGCTTCAATGTAAACAGATACTGACACGTGCACAGCGTGGACTCCTGGTGCTCTTTTTTAGGGAAACAACGCATGATGGCGCATTGGCTTTTGATTGGGTCCATCCCGTGACTCAGGAATTCTGCGAAATGCGGTTCACTGAACCTCCATCCATTGCCCCCATGGGTAACGCACTCTTTTCCGCTTCTTACAAGCTGGAGGTGCAGCCGTGAGACAACAGTCTGCAGCAGCGGTAAACGCGATGTTGAGCCAGGAAACGGAAGAGGTATTCCTCTCCTGCCTGCGCATTGAGCATCACGAACTGCCTGAATCACTTTGCTTTGTGAACAGTCGAGAGAATTTGACTCATAATGGTGAACAATACTTTGCTTTTCCATTTCGGATCGACCTACCCGATGACGATGCGGAGTCCATGCCAGAGATATCCCTGACTATTGATAATGTGGACCGACAAATAGTTGAAACCCTGCGAGAGATATCCTCTCCGCCAACAGTCTCTCATTTTGTGGTCATGGCCAGTGCGCCCGACCAAATCGAGGCCGGACCTTTCGACATGGCCCTGCGTGAGGCTGATTACAACTCAACCACAGTCACGGGCAAACTGGTTTGGGAGGATTTCCTCAACCAGAAATACCCGGCCCACGACTATGCGCCGGCCAACTTCCCGGGGTTGTTCTAATGCTGCCCCAGTGGACTGAAAAATACGTGGGCATTCCTTATCGGGATCACGGGCGTAATCTCGAAGGCGGTCTTGACTGCTGGGGATTGGTTCGCCTGGTCCTGGAGGAAGAGGCCGATATCAAAATGCCACTACTAGAAAACCTTAAGTTCCATCGAGGCTGTGATCGGCGCGCCTTGGGAAAGGCAATTGAAGAATATGACAAGACTGCCATCGATTGGAATCGCTTGAAAATGGATGACCCCGTCGATTGTTTAGACGTGATCTGGCTGCGTAACGGCGGCCCCATCCACTTTGGCGTTGTCGTGGCACCGGGCTGGATGCTCCATGTCGAAGAAGGCAGCGATTCTTGCCTGGAACGATATGACGGTCTTGTTTGGAAAAATAGAATCATGGGAGTGTTTCGCCATGGATAATAGTATGCAACTGTCAGTGTGTCCCCATCCTTTGAGGACGCATGTAGAAAACTCCGTCGCCGAGTTCGGCGGCACAGTGGCCGATGTGCTATGCGAAGGGGGATATGAATACGTTCTCAACCCCAAGACCAATGCAATAATCACAATTGAGCGCCCAGATGAAGTCATAGATTTGACTCATGATGAGTGCATGACCTTTACACCCATTCCGGGCGATACCATTGGTGTCCGCGTTCTGCCTTCTGGTGGTGGCGGAGGCGGAAAGAGCCCTGTACGTATGATATTGATGATCGCTGTTATGGTGGCTGTTGCGGTCTTTGCTCCCTATTTAGCTGGTGCAATGATGGGATTTACTGGATCGTTCAGTACAGTAGCAGCGGCAGGTCTGGCTGTTGGTAATGGTGCACTCGCGGCTGGGTTGGGTGGTGCAATGATGATGGTTGGCAATATGATTGTTAATGCCATAGCGCCTCCCCCAATCCCCAAGGCCCCATCCCTTGGTGGTGCAGGCAACGGGCCCACTAACCCAACATATTCACTGACCGGTAGCTCGAATAAAGCCAACAAGTATGGTCCTGTCCCACAAGCAATTGGTGGCGAATACCGCATTTTCCCACCGCACGCGGCAGAACCATACACAGAGATATCTGGCGATGACACTTTCCTTCGCCAGCGGTTCGCCATGTATGGTCCCATGAAAATTTCCGATATGCGTATCGGCGATACACCCATTGACCAATTTGAGGATGTTGAAATCGAGATCTGCGAAGGTTGGGCTACGGATATTGTTCCGACCCTCTATGCTGACGGTCAGGACTTTCACCAAGAGTCTTTGAGCATTGACCTGCGTGAAGATACTGGCTGGGTGCAACGTCGTACAAATCCTGATGCCGATGAGATTATCTTTGATATTGCTTGTCCCAGCGGCTTGTATGAAATTGGGAAGGGCAATGGAAAACGGGAGTCTACAACTGTTCAGTTCAAAGCGCAGTATGCTATAGTTGACCCCACTGCCGAATACTTTGACGCTGAAGATATCGATAACTATGTGGCCCCGGAGGATCGGGGGTGGCAGGATTTCCCGGAAGCCTCCGGCGGCAATCTTTCCATTTCAGGCAAACACCTTTCCCGAACAGCCCGTTCCTTCAAAGCTCAGGTGGGGCGGGGTCAATACGATGTTCGCTGGCAGCGTACAACAGTTGATGACGAAACTGGTTACATTATTAATACTACCGCGTTGACCGCTATCCGGACTGTCACATCCCGTCCTGGTATTGATCGTGTGAACCTGCCGTCCATGGCACAGATTGATATCCGTATTCGTGCCAATGGTCAGCTTAATGGAACTCTTAATGAGTTCAACTTCCTGGGTGAGGCGTACTTACCTGTTTGGGACAGCGAAACTGAACAGTTCGTTATGCAGCTTTCCGACAATCCAGCTTGGGCATATGTTAACGTTTTGCGTGGTGCAGCCAATAAACGGCCTGTGCCTGATGATCGGCTCGATATGGACCGGATAATCGAGTGGGCACAATTCTGCGAAGACAACGATCTGCGTATTAATGCGGTCCTAGATTATTCGTCCACGGTCTGGCAGGTGTTGCACGATGTCGCCAGCGTCGGTCGGGCTAGCCGTTCCATGCGTGATAACCTGTATTCTGTCTGTGTCGACAACGAGAAATCTGTTGCCGTGCAGACCTTCACTCCGCGTAACTCCTGGGGCTTCGAAGGTAGCAAAGCTTTCCCGGACAAACCGCATGCATTGCGTTGTCGCTTTGTCAACGCCACAGAAGATTATCAGCAGGACGAGCGGTATGTGTATGCAGATGGCTATGACGAAACCAATGCAGAAGTCTTTGAAGATATTGATTTCTGGGGTGTCACCAATTCGGATCAGGCCTGGAGACAGGGCCGATTCCACTATGCTGATGCTGAACTGCGCCCTGAGACCTTTACCATCAACACGGATATCGAGAACCTGCGTTGCACACGTGGCGATCGTATCAAACTGGTACACGACGTTATCCTGATCGGCCTTGGATCTGCACGTATTCGTAACAGCTCCACCCGATATGTGGATGGCGTTGAGGTGGCTTATGATCCCATCCTGAAGGATGAGCAAGGCCGTGTGACCAGTGTTGAGATTGATTCTGAATGGATTATCGAGGAAGGAAAGACGTACAGCTGTGGCATTCAACTCATGAATGGCGAGAATGTAACGGCGACTTTGTCTAACACGGTTGGTGATCATAAGGTTTTGACCTTTGTCGATCCCGTTCCGGCCACAGCAGCACCCGAAGGTGGAGAGCTGATCTGGTACGGCGAAGCAGGCAAGGAAGCTGAGGATTGTATCATTACGAAGATTGATGCCAATTCTAACTACACGGCACAAATGACGTTGCGTCACTATGCCCCTGAAGTCTTCAATGCTGATCAGGGAGAAATTCCGGCTTTCGAGTCGAACATCACCCGTGCCCCTGAAACCAAACGCAAGCCCGCAAAACCGGTGGTGCACTCGGTGCAGTCCGACGAGACCGTGCTCCTGCGTTTACCCAACGGTACGCTGCAGACCCGTATACTGATGTCGATTTCTAGTGCGCCTGGTGATCTCGATACCGAGTACTATCAAGTGCATTATCGACCGATAGGTGGGGATTGGCTGACTGTCCCCAATCTTCCCGCTGACAGTGGTTCCGTTTCGCTTACAGGCGTTGAGGATGGGGATACCTATGATATTCGCATCAGGGCAGTATCCCATACCAACAAGGCCTCTGATTGGGCGTTGATCAACGCGCATACTGTGGTAGGCAAGACAACGCCCCCGCCTGATGTTCCGACACTGTTTATGACCAATGGCAAACTTGTCTGGACATATCCAGATGCACCGCTTGATCATGTTGGTTTTAAGATTCGTTTTAACTCCGGCCAAGATTCCATATGGGAGCGAGGGACTGATCTCGACACTGGTTTGATTACGAACAACGAGCACGACATCTCGGATAAAAGCGGCCAGTTAACCTTTATGGTTAAGGCCTTTGATTCGGCAGGATTTGAGAGCCAAGGCGCAGCCGTTCTCTATAAAGATATGGGCGATACAATTCCGGAAAATCTTGTGGAGACATTTGAAATGGCTCCTGATTTTGAAGGAACCCCCTCAGGTGGCATCGTTACAGATGGTGTTCTCAAAGCCGAAGGGGCTCCCTTGTGGAGCGGTAACGACGGGAATCAGATCTGGTTAGGCATGGATCAAAGTAACTTCTGGTCAGATACTTTTGCCGAATTGAGCTACGAGTTCCGTGTTGAAGCTGACGAAAGTATGTTTGGTGCAAATATGACTCTGCTGACAGAAGGAGTGGAAGGGGATGGTCTTAAAATCCTCTATGCCACAGATTCTCAGCACCTTTTGTGGACCAGCCAACCTGCCAACGAGCTTTGGACCGCCATTGCTGATGCCGATTGGTGGAATGGTCGTACGGACTGGGCAAATTGGCCCGGCGAGCTTCACACGATTGAGCCTCAGGCCCATTTCTTTAAAATATCTCTGGCAGGAGGGCCTAGCCAGGGCATTATATCCCAAATTGGTTGTCAGCTAGATATGCCGGACATTGCTGAGTCTATAAATGATGTGGTGCTCGACCAAGTCGGGACACGTCTGCCCATCACCCAGAATTATCGGAAGATCAAGAATATCTCACTCACCATACAAGATGATGGTGGCAATGCTGACATGGTCAAAGTCTACGACAAGGACGCTGACCTCGGCCCGCTAGTCAGAGCCAAGGACGTGGCTGGCAATTACGTCGGTGCAACCATCGATGCAGTGGTGCAAGGCTACTAAACAGACAATCCCAAACCAAATTGCGAAAGTCGTCACAAACCCGGTTTTGACCGGGGGCGAGCCGGATGAAATCCGGCTCGCCTGGGCGACTATGCGCTAAAAAGCATGATGAGGAATATATGACCAAGCTACCTGAGATGACTTTTTTGGATGAACCCCGAACTGAAAGCGAACTTAAAAATCAGTTTTTTGGCAATATTGTAGGGATCCTGTCTGAGATGCTCGGTGGTGCCCCAGTGTCCAAGTTGTTTATTGCGTCGGGGACAGTTGTTCCGACGGCCGCCAACCATACACTCGACACTGAAGGCGGTGTGTCTAGCGATGAACTGGCGACAGTTGATGTCATCAATCATCCCGAAGGGCGGATTTTGACTTTGTCCTGTGCGGATAACAGTCGGGCAATAACCATCAAGCACGGCATGGGCGGCTCTGGCCAGGTGATTTTGAATGACTTTCAAGATCTCACCCTGAATGACACCCGTGACCGCTTGTTTCTGCAACGGGTCGATACCTACTGGGAAGAAATGTTCCGGGCAGGACCATCCTTTAAAAACGAACCGGTTGACCCCGATACCGTCGTGGCTCCGAGTGGCGTGTTGCCTGCACTGGATGGGAGTCAGCTAACTGGCTTGCCGAATCAAGATGTACCTAATTGGCTCATTCAATCCACCATGCGGAATACTATGCATCGTTTGACGGATGAGGGGCTCTCAAAGTTTGGGTTGTCCGGTTCGACCATCGACGAGTTTGTCGATGAAACAGGAATCGACGCTACAGCCTGTTCGGGAGTTGTCTACACATCAGGCCAGTACTCAAACTGCTCTTACGGGCAGACATCGATCATGCATACGGCCGGTGGCAGCATTACGGCTTCTGGTGAACGTGCTGGCACCTACGGTAAAGAAAAGGCCGCGGACGGCGGATCCAGCACGGAGTGGTATTCCGATCAAACATCCAATGTCTGGTGGAGCTATGACCTTGGCACTGGAAACGATAAACGTTTCTGGAAGTGGGGGTGCCGAATAACTATGTCATCTAGTTATGTTGGCGCGGCGCGTTGCCCCTCCCGCATAACCTTTCAGGGGTCCAATGACGGATCCACTTGGACTGATATTGATGACCAGACAGGGTTGTCCTGGTCGTCCGCATTGCAGGTTCGATACTTTGAGGTCCCGATAACCTCTTCATATCGTTATATACGATATGCCAATATGTCGGCGAGTACCAACCTCCTGATGAATGAGTTCTATGTATTTGATGCGGCGCTTAACGATATGATGCTTCAATCCAATACTCACAATGCCCTTACTCCCCCTGAAACCGTTCATGCCCTTATTCGAGCCGAGTTTTCCGGTACGCTTAATGCGGATTTCAAGGGCGAAATATCCCGTGATGGCGGTACGACTTGGACAGAGGGCGTTCTTTCAAAGATCGCTGACGAGGGAGCCGTAGACTACTACGAAACTCTGGTCGATGTGTCCGGACAACCAGCCGGGACTGACATCAAATACAAGATCACTTCACACAATTTCGAAAATTTGATTGTCCATGCGGTTGGGCTGAACTGGTAGCAGTTTGTGCCATGTTGACCGTGCCGTATCTTTAATAAAAACACTATAATATAAATGGAGACTACCGATGACTGACATTCCTAAAATTACCTATTTGGATGATGCCCGTACTGAAAGTGACCTAAAGAATCATTTTTTTGGACCCATTACTAGCGTCTTATCTGAGATGCTGGGTGGAGCACCTGTGTCCAGATTGCCTCTCAGTTCTGGGGTGGCTATTCCTTTTGCAGCCAATCATACTATTGATACAGAGGCTGGTGCCTCCAGTGACGATCTGGAATCGTTGGATGCGAGCAACCATTCAGAAGGTCGTATTATTACTATTTCTTGCGCAGATAACAGCCGGAGCGTGGTTGTTAAGCATGGCAGTGGTAACGCGGGGCAGGTGCTCCTTCATGGCTATGAAGATCTTACTCTGAACGACACCCGTGATCGTCTTTTTTTGCAACTCATTGGCTCTAATTGGGAAGAACTGTTCCGAGCTGGCCCTTCCTTCATGAGTGAGCCTGCCGATTCTGACATTCTCAAAGCCAATGAGTTGGAAACTCTGGCAACCGCTTACTATGAAATATATGTCGATATCCCCGCAGACACCGTGGATTTCACCGCTTCCTGTAAGTTCAAGAAAACATTGACCACGGCATGGACCCTCCCTGATTCCATTCCCGGCGGTCAGGGACAGTGGATTTTCCATGTCTATCCAGCAGGCAACGTATTAAGCATCCCGGTGTCTTATGCCGTCATCGGCGACGATCCTGATGTGAACGCGACCTACATCAAGATTGTTTATGACTATGACGGCACGACCAGGACTCTCTCCATTTGTAACGTGGGAGTATAGCATGCCTTTGACAAGCAAGGATGTTTTGAACAGTGGCGCGGGCAAGGTGTTCCCCGTCGATATTCCATACTCTGCCCTTCTTGAAAGCGGCTACTCTTCGACCGGAGCCGTAGCCACAGATGCAACCATAGCCCTCGGTTTTAAGCCCACAGCCGCTTCCACTGCACCACTCAATGATATGACGGCGCACTACCTGCTGACCATTCAAAAGATCGGCTCCACGGTCCGCGTCTGGAAACAGGGCGTTGAATTGGCAAACTATACGGGCGGCGTGTTCACTTCAAACGCTGCTTTCTTGATAAGCGTGTTGACCGCCTACGCTGGCAGCGCCAAGGGCTACTACTCCCGTCTGGACGTTGTTGAACAGGAGATGGCTTACACTGACTTTTGGGAGTGTTCCGACTTCGTTACAGGTTTATGGGTAGCGAAAGAAGTTATTCTTCCTGTGTTCACAATTCCTGCGTCTTACTCAAATCCCGATGGCACAGGTAACCGCACAAGTACAATTATCACCTCTGAGGAGGGTGCGCCGTTTAAGACTGGTAGTCTTGCAACCCTGATCAATGGCACTAACTTGACTGACTCTTGGCTCGTCGAAGCCAAGGCAACTATCGGTAGCAGAATGATATGGCAATTCAGCACACCGAGAATAATAACAGAGGCTAAGTGGTTTCAGGAATACGGCACAGTGCAGGGTGTGTGGAAATGGCAGGGTAGTAACGATGGGGTTGAGTGGACTGACCTTTCGGCTGACTTTACCTTGGGTGGCGCAGCTTTGTCCGTGATGGGTGATCTCAGCGCAAATACTGAAGCTTTCCCCTACTACTGCATTAGCGGTGTCAGTGGGGTTACTCGTAGTGCTTCTTACACATACGAGGTGACCTTTAAAATTACTGACGCTGTTGAATACACCTACGGTCCCGGTGGCGGCAAGTACTACTTCGCTGATGCACTGAATCTTGGCGAAGATTCAAGTGGCAACGGCAACAACTGGACGGTCAACGGCACACAGACGCTTGATACGCCGACTAATAACTACTGCACGCTGAATCCACTCCATAAGTACATCAACGCGGGAACTGTTTCTCTGTCAGAAGGCAATAACAGGGTTGTAGCGGGAACCGCTGACTACGGCCTTTACAATGGAGCATTCCAGTTGCCCACTTCTGGCAAGTGGTACTGGGAACAGGAGATGACTGGCGCAAATGGGACTGGTGGAATAGGAGCCGACACTACAATAAATATTAACAATGTTATAAGATTTGAAACTACGGCTCTTTACGGTAGTGCTTGGGCCACGGGTCAGTCGGGTTTATCCGCTATTCAGGCTGGTAACATAATGGGAATCTGCTATGACGCAGACGCTCAGACTGTACAGTTCAAACGGCAAAATTCGGATCATGGAACCCCAGTTGACCTATCGTCTGCTACTATTAGTTTATTCCCGATGGCTGGCGATTTTTGGAACGCACAAGCCACAGACTCAACACTGAACTTCGGCGCAACAGGCTTCACCTATACACCTCCTACTGGCTTCCTCGCACTCAACACAACCAATCTCCCAGACCCAACCATCCTCAAGTCCTCGACTGTTGCTGACTTCGTAACGAGGGTTGGTACTGGCGATGGAATTACCAAGTTGACACTTGGCGGATTAGGGGTTGAATCTGTTAGTCGCACAAGTCAGTATTCAAGCAATGGAGTATACACAGAAGATGGGACTGGTATTAATGATGGATGGCACAAATCTGCATCATTTAGTGCTGATTGGTTCCGCTATACTTTTACGAATCCACAAATTTGTGACAGGTTGATAGTTGGCAACCGTACTGACCAGACTGCCTATAATATTACAGGTGGAACAATTCAGGCGTCACATGATGGTGCTG
Source organism: Pseudodesulfovibrio sp. (assembly GCA_022712855.1). GTDB lineage: Bacteria > Desulfobacterota > Desulfovibrionia > Desulfovibrionales > Desulfovibrionaceae > Pseudodesulfovibrio. The sequence goes on from JAFLJT010000022.1 coordinate 16,902, forward strand.
CATGGGATACCCTCGGCACTTTTTCTGGCCGCTCCCAATCTACACCAAACAGAACGGAACATGCGTTCACGAATACCACAGCGTATAAATATTATCAGGTATCCAGCCCTGTCAATGGAGGCAAAAGCTACATTGACGTATCATTCCTCGCCTTTGGTGTTTATGCCGAAACAGAAGTAGTCCTCCCTGATATGGAAGGTGGCCCTGACTTTGTGTCCACAAAGTCAACATCATTATCATCCGCGTGGGTTATAAATGACACCGTGCGCGGTGCGGGCGTGGAGATTTATACCAACGGATCAGGAGCAGAATATGACAATCCTGATGGTATGCAATCCTTCACTAGCGATGGATATACATTAGGCTCAGGGTTCAACACCAATAGTGATACTGGTTCGTTCCTCGACCTCTGTCTCAAGGCTGGCGTTGACCAAGGGTTCGAGATTCAGGTGGAGAACAGCTTCGCAAGCGGGGTTACTAGACCCCACAGCTTGGGCAAGCCAATTACATTCGCGATTTACAAGCCCCTTACGGGAACGAGTGACTGGTTTGTTTGCCACAAAGACCTGCCAGCAGATAAATTCTTGCGACTCAACCAGACCTACGCAGTCAGTACGACCAACCTAATGACCACCAATACATCCACAGGGTTCACACCGGATGGTCTGGCTGGTTGGAACGGTATCCCAATGGTCTTTTACCTCTTCACCGACTCCGACATATTCAAGGCGTTCAGCTACATTGGCAACGGAGTAGCAGACGGGCCGTTTGCGAATCTCGGTGGGAAGCTATTGAGTGTGCCATTCTTGAAGAACGTTGATGTAGATGGCTACTGGCACAGCTTTCATACTGCGACTTCACCCGTTAATCCCGATACCAACTATCTGTTGCCAAGTGAGGCGCTAGCGCAGGGTACTTCCGGCGCATTTCAACGCAGTTATACATCTAACGGCATTAAGATTGAAGCCACGGACTCCCAACTGAACGGCTCCGGCAACCTGCATGTCGGCCTCGCAATCCTCGAATCAACAAAATATTCAAACTCATACTAAGAAGGAGTATTACTATGGAAAATCTCATATTGAAATCGTCTGGCTGGTGGGTCGGTCCCTGGAATCGCACCGTAGTTGGTGGGCTGCCTGCAACCAAGGTCGAAGTCGAACGCGGCGGTATTGCTTGTGCCATCGCTGCAAATAAACTTTCCAAGGAAGAACGCGAAATTTTAGGCATCTTGCCCTGGCAGGAATATGGAGTGGCCAAATTCCATGATGTCCTGGATTGGGAAGTCGTGGAAGAGGCCGGCATAAAGATCCGACGTCCCGTCCATGTCGAGTTCAAGGTTGGAGAGGCCAAGGCTGATTTGATGGCGAAGATTGATGGTAAACGAAAAGTTGTTGAAGAGGGCGGTTTCGTTTTTGATGAAGTGTTTTACGCCACCGATCAGAAAGGGCGCACTGCTTTAGAGAGTGCTCAAGCTGCTTTTGACCTTGATATCAATCATGTGGAGACGGATTGGCTTGCACGCGCCCCCGAGACAAACGAGCGTGTCTGGGTTTCTATCGATTCGGCCAAGTATGCAGCACTCATGGTATCCATGCGGGATCATATTCGCGCCTGCTTTACTGAGCAGCGTCGTAAATCCGAGGAACTCGTCCCCTCTATCAATACCTATGACGATTATCTCTACTTCATCGAATTCGAGTTGGATTCCAGCTGGCAGTAAACATAACTACTTTCATCACTTCTGCTGAATAATAAAGTAACCCCTTGATATAACGTTATTATGGCGCTTTGTAGCGGATTGAAAAACAGTCCGAACAGGAAAGTTGCGTCCTATGAAGCAGGTGTGAGTTGAAACGAGTGTAGCTGCGGAACGAACTTTTGAGGTTCCCGCTGTTGCCCCATGTAGTCTTCTTTTGGAGACGGGAGGCGCTGGTCTTTGCAGCCAGCCTGCAGATTCCTCCCGTCTCCGTACATGGCTTGAAGAGTAAATGGAGATCGAGGCATGAGCGAAGAAAATGTAGAGCGCGATGATATTCCCATTCTGTCGGAAGATTTCATGATCGAAACGGCGGAAGAAGTTGGCGATGACAGTACTGGCGAATCCGAAGAATTGATTGATTATCTAGACGATATTGCTGGTTCTCATCTCGGTGGAGCTGACGAAGTCCCCGGGGACCATTTGGGTGGTCATTCTTTTGGACCAGAAAGGTCTGGGGCGGACGACAATCCCTTTCTCGGGGATCGGTATGCCGAATTGCGTATCGGATCAGCAGGACTGTCCGAGGTGGAAGACTACATTGAGGAGGTGGAATTGTACCGCTAAATCATCAGTCATTTCCTTCTGGCAGTGGCATAACAACAAAGTATTAGAACTATATAATATTAGGAGAATTTAAATGACCACCATTCCTGACATTCAGTTTCTTGATCAGGCTCGGACAGAAAGCGAACTGAAAAACCAATTCTTTTCTGAAATTCTTGATTGCATCGCCGAATTGCCTGGTGGCTCGGCTGTCAGCAATTTGACTATTTCTTCAGGGGCAGTCACGCCCGCGACTGCGGCGCATTCTGTGGATACCGAGCACGAAGACAGTTCAGATGATCTCGATCGTATTGCCGTGACTGAGCACCCTGAGGGGCGCATTCTCATGCTTTCCTGTGCCGATAACAGTCGTAGCGTGACCCTCAAACATGGCATGGGTGGCTGGGGTCAGGTCTTGCTGAATGATGAGAGTGACCTTGTTTTGTCCGATACCCGCGATCGGATTGTCCTACAGCGTAAGGCCGATACTTGGGAGGAGGTATTCAGGGCTGGCCCCTCTCTCCAGTTTGAGATTGTGAATCCTGCCATTCTCAAGGCGGATATGCCGAATGTCATTGAAACAATGTTTAGCGACGACTATCAGACGCACACCGGAACAGACCTGGCAGCCTTCACGCCCATTCGCAATAAGATCGAATGGACGTTGACCGCAGCTTCCACCTTTGACGAACTGTCTCAGGACAATCCCGTAAGCTTGGTGTTTTACATCAAGCCCGCCGGATTCACTTTGTCCTTCGCTGCTAGCGTTTATATCATGTACGGCGAGTCCTTCGATGACACGGCTCCCGAGGTACGGGTGAGTGTGGATATTAATGGCTCTGACAAGCGCGTGACTATCGCCAACGCCAAGGCGGTATAGCATGAGTCTGACACCAAATTGCAGGGATACAGGAGGTGGGGCGGCTGCAATTTTCCCCTACCCCATCGACTACTCTGCACTGCTCAATGGCGGGTACATGTCTCGCACTCCCGCCGTGAGCGGAAACATGAAAACTTGGAGCTTTGGCACTTCGTTCAAGAGGTCTGAACTGAACGAGTACCACTACCTGTTACAAGTATTTACAGAAGGGGCAGATTACGTTGAAATTCGGATAGAGGACACTAATGTACTCCGCATTTACCTATCAAAAACCAGTGGTGTAAAACTACAACTGGCAACAACACTTGTACTGAGTGACCCTACAGATTGGTACAACCTCCTTTTTACCCTCGATACTTCTCTGGCAACGCCAGAATTTCACCTGTACTTGAACGAGAAGGAAGTAACAGCTTTTGATATAGAGACGAACAATCTTGTGCAGAACGAAGAATTCGTTGTGAACCAAGCGGGGCAAGTCCACTACCTATTCACCAAGTTCAACTTTCAATATTCATTCAAGGACTACGTTGCGAACACGTATTTGGTAGATGGTACAGCCCTCGCGTTGTCCGATGTTGGTGAGTCTTCCGATCAGGTCACAGGCTTGTGGATTCTGAAAAACATTAGCTCACTCGATTTCGGTGACGAAGGTTCACTCCTTGAATTCGGCAACGCCATCGACCTCGGCGAAGATTCAAGCGGCAACGGTAACGATTGGGCCGTGAGTGGTTCGCCTGTGCAGACGCTTGATACGCCGACGAATAAACACTGCACATTCAATCCGCTTATTGATTCGTGGAACTCCAACGACACCACGCTGTCAAACGGCAACACAACCACCACCTCCCCGTCAAATTCAAACTTTGTCATGGCGATGGGTGACCAGCCGTTTAACCTATCAGAAGGCGTGTATTGGGAATTGGATTTGGACACGCTCACGACTTCGGCATCTTTCTACGCCGGGGCTGTGCAATTCGACTCCCCGTCAATCAACATGCTTATAGCCGGGAACAACTATTTCACGGTTAATGAAAACAACTATTATGCTGATGGTGGTACGGCAATTCCGTGGTCCTCACCGGGGATAATTAGTACAGGTGACATACTCAGATTTGCCTTGAAAGACGGCAAGATGTGGGTTGGGATAAATAACGATTGGCTGGAAAGTGGCGATCCCGCTAATGACACGAATCCGCTTATGACCGGACTGCGGGATAAGATGGTTCCTTTCGTTACAACCTATCGCACAGACCAGATTGTCACTCTGCAATCTGGTGCGAGAGGTTTTACATATGCCGCGCCAGCAGGGTTTAACCCACTCGACAGTACTTCCATTGCTGTCCCCACCATCCTCAAGTCCGAAGAATATGTAGAAACAATCCTGTTCACCGCACCAACAGACACCACCGTTGATTTGAAAATTGGTTGGGACGTTGGCTCGACTGATTGGCTGATGATTCTCAAAAACAGAGACTCGGTTGAAAGTTGGGTCTGGGTTGATACGGTGCGTGGCCTCAACAAATATTGGGAGAGTGACACAAGCGATGTGGAAGGTACGCTGACCACCGCTGTAACAGTCTCCGGCTCGACGGTAACAATCCCGGCTGACCTGATCACAAACGGCGATGACTATGTGGTCACGTTTATCCGCTCTTGTCCTGAAAGCGGGTTGGATATTGTCAAATACACTGGTGATAGTACGTCTGGGAAGACTGTACCTCACGGCTTAGGCCAAGTTCCCACAGTGATGATCGTCAACAACCTCGAAGTCGCTGGCCAGCACTCGATGCTCTATCACGTTGATCTCGGGCCGACGATGTATGTGAGGTTTAACCTAGACCTCGCTGCTGGTGTCTCTTCGGCTACATGGAATGACACCGCGCCTACCTCTACAGAGTTTACACTCGGCAGTACCGGAAATGTTAATCAGAGTGGCTATGAACACGTCGCATACCTTTTTGCCGATGGCCCCATATTCAAGGCGTTCAGCTTTGAAGGTAATGGCCTTGCTGATGGGCCGTTTGTGAACCTTGGTGGGAAGCCGCTGAGTCTGCCTTTTGTTAAGGCCGATGCTGCTGGCGCACAATGGTATAATTCAGATGCCGCTCGTAGTCCGTTAAATCCCGTTGATAAGGTCTTGTATTCCAACCTGCCTAATGCGGAGGTGGATAACGGCATTGGTTTTAACTTTGCTTCTACTGGGTTCAAGTTGGGTACAAATGACGGCAACATAAACCCTAGCGGTACTCTTGTAGTTGGCCTCGCGATCCTCGAATCCACCAAATATTCAAACGCATACTAAAAGGAAAAGATCATGTTTCGATATAATAACGGACAATTCAAACAGACACCCCCGGCCACGGTCGAATACCAGGGCTTCATGCGCACCTTCAGCGATCTCACCCGCGAACAATGGGACGAGCTTGGTTACAACGAAGCCATTCTCGCTAAGCGCGAACCATTCACCACGTACACAACCCAATGGGTGAAAGGCAACGACCTGATCTATCGAGAGGAGATTCTTACAACCACGATGGACGAATCGGCACAGGCAAACGCCACGGCTGACACGGTACGGGCTGAGCGCGATAAGATGCTCATGGCTTCCGATTGGACACAGCTTGCGGATTCCACTCTGAACGACGAAGACATGGCGCTCTGGAAGAGTTATCGCCAGACACTCAGGGATATGCCGCAACAGGTCGGATTCCCGCTTATGGTAAAGTTGCCTGTTGCACCTTAAGAATGTTTAGCAAGGAATCTCCCTTTCAATAAGAGTTTAAACTCCTGAACTATTCTTACCGTCACACTTTGGTGGTCAACTATATCTACCCCTATTTTGTGCTGCCAAAGTGTTCCGGTTTGTCGCCCCTCTTAATTTAATCGATATGTCTTTTAGGTGCAATAACTGGGCTTGGCGCTGGCGAAAGAGTTAACGCTATACGCTGAAATCTATATGTAAATTGGTCAGAATATTGCAATCGATCGACATTCGCTTTTGGAAGTGAGGATTAGTGTAAATTTTTACATGTATAAATGAGGTGAAACAGGTGAGACTATTGTGATCGTTCTTTTTGTAGCTTGTTGGATACACTGAAAAAGATAATTGTACTAATTTTATATGTATCTATCCATTTGAGTTAAGAGTGGTTGGTGTCAAATCAATGATACTTGTTAATCAGATAAGTAACATTTCAGGTTGTTTATCCACTGCTCGCTGATATTATTAAATTACTACTTGGTAAGTATATAATTTACATAGTGTCGTGGCTTGCAAACTTACAACTATTAGTCAGAATAATTGTATAATTCATACAAGTTACCATTTGTATGTGAGAAGTCTATTTATGTTGAGTTGGGGTGTTTGATTCATTCTAGTGATGAATTTGTCGCAATAATTGTCACAATAGTCTGTGATTACGATATCGGTGTGGTCAGATGGGGGGAGGCAAATGTTAGCCGAGAAACATGATTATTGTTTCTTCTGACAAATTGTTATTGAATATGAGGTTAGGAAAATGAAACGGTCTGAGTATATATTAAATGGAATGAATGAAATTTGTGCATATGTAGGAGGTTACTCTTCTCCCACTGTTCTAAAATGGATTCGACAAGGCTGTTTCCCTGCATGGCAAGAAAGAAGAGGTGGGGTCTGGAGGAGTGACACAAGGGCTATTGACGATTGGAATTTAAAAAAAACCAAAACCGCTACCAGGCAAGCTCATTAGGTTTGAGAATAGGAGTCTGCATCTTACACCAGTATTGGGTCACTGTCTGGCAAATTAGGGTGAACTTGCAGTCCTTTGCTCCATGTCCTGAGTGGCCTATGGGCGCCCCCTTTATGGCGTTGTTATTGAACGTATCCCGTCCCCGAATGGATAGTGTTCTTAAACGCGATTGATGAAAAATTATGAGGGGATTGGAGGTACTATTCTCTCATGTAGGAGTGGCTGTGGTGGGTCCTAAGGTGGGCTTTTAAACCTCTTCGAGACTACTTTAAATTGCGTGTTGCGACAAAAAATAATAAGTTCAATGCGTATAAGCTAAACCTCGTATCTGTCACGTCGGAGGCCGCGAGTTCGAGTCTTATTGCAAAAAAAGTGTCCCTCCTCCTGAGCACGCTGCTAAGTGTGTAATGGATAAGCTGCTTGATGAGGCTAGGTAGTCATTAAAACCTTTTTTGTGTCCTCTTTGTGTCCACATTCATAGATACAACATGCATGAACCGACGATATCTGGCACACGATGCTCGCGTGCGCACTCTGCACAGGTTAGGATATACGGACGAAAACTCAGTTTTTTATAGTTGGTGATTCAGTTTCAATTCCACAAGTTTCCTTGAATGGCATTCAAGAGGTCGTTGGGGTCGATTCTCTCCAACTCACTATATATTTTAAAGGCTTAGAATGAATACATTCTAAGCCTTTTCTCATTGTATACACAAGAAGTGGTCCCGGTTGATCGGTGATCAGAGTTTGGTGCTTGCAAAATGATTCTGACCGCTTCGTATTATTTCGATATTATGACTTTTGGTGCGGATATTCTACGCATCGGCATGAAATAGCGAGTGGGTTTTTCAGTCTATTATTACTGGCTGCCATCGCCACCGCTTCCTTCAGAACCTACGCTGTCCCTTCCTCTGGAACGGCTGGAATCTGACCATCCTCTTGAACTCCCCCCCCCCCGGATGGCTGTCTAGTAGGCTTTCTGGATGCTGGCTGGTCCCACGAAACGACTGAAAGCAATCCTGTGGTCAGTGCGGAAAGAAGTGCAACAAGTCGTCAGACGTTTTTGCAGAAACTTAGGCTTACACGGATTTCAGGGTCTTGATTTGCGTATTAGAAATTCCTGCTTCTGGTTCGTTGATAAACAACTCGACCTCGTAAGTGAGACTTCTGGGGCCCCTTTCCAAGTGAGTCGAGGTTTTGGAGGTATCCACGCTTGAAGGGCAAACCATGCTTTTCCGTAAGTTCGTTCCAACGAAATCGCCAAATGAGCGTTGGGAGTTTCTTTTTTAGGAAATCGAAATCAATAATTTTAGACATGAATACTCCTTTCGTTTCGATCAGAATGACTGAAACTGAAGGAGTTAGCGAAACACGTAAACGATCATCGGGAAGGACCGCCAGCTATGACTTTCTCCGGCTTTTGGGGGTGCGCTTTTTGAGAGGTCGACCACTTTTTTTTGGTATTATTGGTCGTTTTGAGATATTCAGCCCTATGTATAGCTGCTGTTGCAGTCCTGAGGCAGCGGTCAAAGTGCGCAGTGTCATAATCATATAATTCGAAATACTTTGACGTGATATTTTCGATTGCTTCAGTTCTTGTACATCCATGAAGTTGCTTAGAGTCCCAAAGACAAAGGCCAATAGCTCTGTGTTTAGTCTCTAGGCGTATTCTCTGTACTATTTCGTGACTGAATATTTTTCCGTATTGGTGCTGCTGGTTGTAGTAGGCTTTGAGGCCTTCAGCATAAATCAAGCCATCCACTTCTTCAGAGTTGAAAACTACTTGGCGTTGGCCCTGATAATCAATCCATAGCTCGTCAAACTTTACCTGTTGCTTAGGTGATATTCTTGGAGGTTTATCTATAAGAAAGCATGGTGGAGTAGGGCGTTCCCAATAATTGAATTTATTACTAGAAATACGATTCAATATAACTTCAGAGTCATAATCTTGCAGCGGCCAAGCCACAAACATATTGTACTTTCTGCGGCTTTGCTCTGTTAAGAGATTCAGTTGATGAATTCCCTCCTTCATCTTTGAAAAAGGCTGCATGCCCTCCCTGAAAATGGAATTAGTCAAATGCGATTGTATTTGAAGTGGTGAAGCATGTAGTATTCCGACAAATCCAACGGGACGATGCTTTTGCGGATAGTATCGTTTTCAAGAATCTTTTCGGCTAATTTTTGAATTTTGCGGTAGCCTGCATTTCGCTGAACGTACTGCCACCTCTAAAAATAAAAAGCGCGAATATGAGGAGCTTTAGTTAGGACTTCTGTCTTGTCTTTAGCAAATGGAATGAGACTTCCTGTGGGGGCAAATCCAGCGATTAACGATAGTAGCAAGTGACGTACACTCTCTGGAGGCACATCGTCGGCCAAGCTTGTTGCAAGGTTCTGACAAACGAGGAGCAGGGTGAGCGCTCGGAGACATTTGTCAGTAAATTCAGGCGAGTTGTCGTTGTGCAGTGGCTGTGAACGTAAAAAAGCTGCTTGGACCAAGTCTTCAATCACTATGTCTCCATAGTTGCTAAAAAACTTGACGAGTTCGTTAATAACACTTTGGTCTAATATTTTTTAAGCTATTCAGCAGTATAACTATTCATCTTCTTTGCCACAAGCAATGCGCACAGCATTATGAAGGCGCTAAAACGAAAGCGTTTTTGATGTGAAGCGAAGGGGGGGGGCTGATTAATGTGAGATGCAGCTGAGTCGGGTGTTTGGTCAGAAGTCATGATCAGCGCATTTAAGCAAGTATGACAAGATTATGCCGTACCGCCACCAATATCGCCACTAAATCGCTATACAACAAGAAAAAGGCTTACGATTTTACTCGTAAGCCTTTGATTTCGTTGGCTCCCCAGCACGGACTTGAACCGCGGACCTAGTGATTAACAGTCACCCGCTCTGCCAACTGAGCTACTGGGGAACATTTGCCGTTCAGGCGAAAAAAGGTCTAAACAAATCAGCAGTGGCGGTCAAGAGAAAATGTTGAGTTTTTTTATAAAAAGCAAAATAGCTCGGTTTCGGATGTTAAAGGGTTCATTTTCTTGACGTGAATCGTTATTTGGCTTACGGATTCAACGTCTCTTGTTATTTTCTAGACTTTATAAGGGACAGGGAAAATAAAATTGTCGCAGAACAAAAAAAAGAATAAGAAAATCAAGCTTGCAACCAAGTCGGCACACGCCGCTCGGTTCATGCCCATGCTCGAAGCCTTGCAAGCCAAGGACGAGCTCAATGCTGTCATTAAGAACCGTGTGGAAAAAGCATGTGGTCTTTTAGACGAGAACATCCATCTATACCCCAATGATTTCAGGCGGGATACAGAAGTTCAATCCATAACGGATGAATACTCTGAATCCGATGCCGAAACCCTTGAGGCTACAGAGAGGGATTTTACCATTGCGGGTCGTGTCGTCTCCTACCGTTCATTTGGTAAGGTCACCTTTTTTCACTTGGAAGATCTTAGTGGAAAGATTCAGGTGTATGCTGCCAGAGATGATCTGGGAGTTGATGCGTACAAGTTGTTTAAGAAAACGGATATCGGTGACATCGTTGGTGTTACTGGTGATCTCTTTCGGACCAAGACCGATGAGTTAACGCTCAAGGTTAAAAAGTTCCAACTCGTGACCAAATCCATGCGGCCGCTTCCAGAGAAGTATCATGGCCTTAAGGATGTGGAGACACGGTATCGTCAACGTTACGTTGATCTTATCGTAACACCGAGGACCAAGGAAATCTTCAAGATTCGTACAGCTATTGTGCGTGAGCTTCGGAGCATTCTGGACGAGAAAGGTTTCATGGAAGTTGAGACACCCATGATGCAAGCCATTCCCGGCGGTGCCACAGCCAAGCCATTTGAAACTCATCATAATGCTCTTGATATGAAACTCTACCTGCGCATTGCGCCGGAATTGTATCTCAAGCGTCTTCTGGTTGGTGGCTATGAAAAGGTCTACGAGATCAACAGAAACTTCCGTAATGAAGGCACCTCTACTCAGCATAACCCGGAATTCACTATGCTTGAATTCTACTGGTCGTATGCGAACTTTGAGGACCTTATGGACCTCACTGAAGAGATGTTCTCCCGTGTCGCCATAAAGGTGACTGGTTCGGCTAAGGTGCCGTATCAGGGAGAGGAGATTGATCTGTCCGTTGGCGCTTGGAACCGTGTGTCTTTCCATGACTCTCTGGAAAAGATCGGTGGCGTATCCCCGGATATTTTTGCTGACTACGAGAAGTGCAAAGCGTTTGTGAGAGAGAAGGGCGAGAAGGTTGTCGAGGGCGAAGTCCTCGGTAAGCTGCAGGCCAAGATCTTTGATATGTACGTGGAGCCCAAGCTCATTCAGCCGTATTTTATCTATCACTATCCGACTGATATATCTCCTTTGTCCCGTAGGAACGAGGAGAATCCTGATATCACTGATCGTTTCGAACTGTTCATGACAGGCCGTGAAATGGCGAATGCTTTCTCGGAACTGAATGACCCCGCCGACCAACGGGGCAGGTTTGAAGATCAGGTTAAGGAAAAGGAAGCTGGCGACGAAGAGGCCCACTTCATGGATGACGATTATATTCGTGCTCTTGAATACGGTATGCCCCCGGCAGCCGGACAGGGTGTTGGTATTGACCGTCTCGTGATGCTGCTGACCGATAGCGCGTCCATCCGCGAAGTCATTCTGTTTCCGCTGCTTAGGCCGGAGGCTGGGTAAGGCTTCGGCCCCCAGGCGAGAATCGATGCGATTCGAAACTTTCATTGCAATGAGGTACCTGTTCGCACTGCGTAAGCAGGCGTTCATCTCCGTCATTTCTCTTTTCGCCATCTGTGGGGTGGCGATTGGTGTTGGTGCGTTGATTGTGGTCATCGGCGTTATGAACGGGTTTTCCACAGACCTGAGAGAGAAAATTCTTGGTGTAAATTCCCATATCCTGGTGACCTCCCTGCGCGGTGGAATCAAGGATTACCGGGAATTGGCCAATGAAACCTCTAAAGTGTCGGGCGTTATTGGCGTGACACCTTTCATCTATTCCGAAGTCATGTTGTCCACCCGTAACGGCGTCAAAGGCGTCGTGTTGCGCGGGATCGATCCATCAACTTCGGGTTCCGTGCTGAGCTTGTCCAAAGACATGGTCAGCGGAGATGTGGCAAACCTTGAAGCGGGTAGCGATACTCCGGGTATCATCGTTGGCTCGGAGTTGGCGAAACGGCTTGGCTTGACCCAAGGGTCTGAAGTTAATTTGCTATCGTCCTCCGGCAGATCAAGTGCTGCTGGGCATACGCCGCGCGTTAAACGGTTCATCGTTGCTGGCGTGTTTCGTACAGGGATGTTCGAATATGATTCATCCCTCGGTTATGTGACTATTCCGGCGGCGAGAAAACTGTTGGGCTTCAAGGGGGATGTTGTTTCCGGGCTGGAAATCAGCGTGGACGATGTCTACAATGTGGAACAGATAAGCAAGGACGTGAGGGAAGCCGTCGGCTCTTTCACAGTCTATGTACGGCACTGGCAAGAAATGAACGCCAATCTTTTTGCAGCTCTCGAACTGGAAAAGACGGCCATGTTCATTATTCTGGCCATGATCGTGCTGGTTGGTTCGTTCAGCATTGTGACGACTCTGGTTATGTTGGTAATACAAAAAACCAAAGATATAGCGGTGCTTATGTCTATTGGTGCTGACGTTGCGAGTATCAGGCGAATATTTATGTTGCAGGGAACGTTCATTGGCTTGGCTGGTACATTCATAGGATTTTTGATTGGAGTGCCTATCAGCTTGTTGCTCAAGAAGTATCAGTTCATCAAGCTACCGAGCGATGTGTACCCTATGGACTATCTGCCGGTGCGGCTTGAAGCATTTGATCTTATAGCTATTGGCGGAGCTGCTTTTTTGTTGTGTTTTTTAGCGACTATTTACCCGGCTCGCCGGGCGGCTGCTCTCAGCCCAAGCGAAGCCTTGCGTTATGAATAAAGACCCTTTGTACCGCTTGGCTGCCGTGAGTAAGGAGTTTGAAGGACCGTCTGAAACGGTTCGCGTACTCCGCTCGGTTGATTTGAGCATTGAGCAGGGGGAATCGCTTGCCATTCTTGGGGCATCCGGTTCGGGGAAGACAACCTTGTTGCATATACTCGGAACGTTGGATAATTCGACGTCCGGGGAGATCTTTTTGAATGGTGTTGATCTGAGCACCTTGGGGAACAAACAACGGGCGGAATTGAGAAACCGAGATATGGGTTTTGTCTTTCAGTTTCATCACCTGCTGCCAGAGTTCTCCACGCTGGAAAATGTCGCTATGCCCGCATTTATTGCAGGTAAAGGACGAAGCGAAGGTCTCAGATTGGCAAAAGAGGCTTTGGACATGGTTGGCTTGGCTCATCGGCAAGAGCACAAGGTAACAACCCTGTCTGGCGGAGAGCGGCAACGAGCTGCTATCGCACGGGCCATACTGCTTCGGCCAAAAGTTCTTTTGGCTGATGAGCCGACCGGGAACCTTGATGAAGAAAATGGCTCACGCATTGGTGAGTTGCTGGTTTCCCTTAATATTGAATTGGGTATGACTTTTATTGTTGTAACGCATAATCCCGAACTTGCCGGCATGATGCATCGGCGAGTGGAATTGCGCTCAGGAGAACTGTATGATCATTAGTCGCTTTCGCAGCTTTGTAATTGGAGTCATTGTTACTCTTTTATTACTCGCCACAGGTGTGGCGCAGGCTGCTGAAAATGTCACACAAGATGTGAAGGTCGCTGTATTACCTTTTATCGTTAATGCTGGTGATGATCTTTCATACCTTCAGGATAGTCTCCCTGAATTGATCGCTGATCGTTTGCGTGAAGCAGGCTTTGAAGTGGTCGATACCGAGGAAATCAATCGTCTGGTCGACGAAAAGGGCATCACTTCCGTTGACACTCGCACAGCCCGGGAACTTTCTTTGCTGACAGGCGCAGGATTTTCTATCCATGGTTCCTTGAATCAAATTGGTGATGACCTTACTCTCGACGCTCGCTTGGTTGACGCTTATGGCACCAGCCCAGGCAAGAAAATGTCCGTGACCAAAGAAGGTTTGATCAACCTGCTTCCTGCTGTTGACTCTCTGGTTGACCGTATGAAGATGGACCTGCTCAGGCTCGATATCATCGCTGAAGTCGATGTTATTGGTAATAAGGTATTGGACAAAGATGTTGTTCTCATGCGTCTCACTCTGCAAAAGGGTGACATGTTGACTGCCAAAGCAGTGAACACCGCGCTTAAAAATATTTACGATCTTGGGTATTTTGATGATGTAGAAGTCAAAGTTGATACCATTCCCGACGGCAAGAAGGTTATATTTGTCGTCGAAGAAAAACCGCGTATCCAGGCTCTTGGTGTGCGTGGTTCCGATGCTATTGATTCAGAAGATATCCTTGAGGCTGTTTCCACAAAGAAGGGTGGCGTCGTCAACCCGAAGGTGCTTGCTGATGACATTCGCGTCATTCGTGAAATGTACCGCAAAGATGGTTACTATAAAGCAAAAGTGACACACGAAGTCGAAAGCGCCGGAACCGGTGTTGCTCGATTGACTTACGTTGTCGATGAAGGTCCCAAGCTTTATATTGAAAATGTCGTTATTGATGGCGCCAAGCAGTTGGACCCGGACGATGTTAAAGATATATTGGCTCTTAAAGAACGTGGTATGTTCTCATGGATTGCCAATTCAGGCGTGCTCAAAGAAGAGTTGCTTGATCGTGACGCCGCAGCAATTCAGGCTTTCTATCAAAGCAAAGGATTCATCGATGTCAAAGTTGGTCGGCCTGAAATAGAGATCAAGGAAGATGGTATTGATGTCATCTACCAGGTCTGGGAAGGCGAGCGTTACAAAATGGGTGACACTCTTTTCAAGGGAGACCTGATTGACGATCCTGCGCAGCTCATGGGAGTGACGGCAATTGATAAACTCAAAGAAAACGATGAATATTTTGACCGCTCTTTGCTGCAAGCCGACCAGGAAGCCCTGACTAACTATTACAATAACTATGGATATGCTTACGCCGACGTTCAGATAAATCTTCAAGATGATCCTGAAACAAAAATTGTTGATGTCGTTTATTCCATTGAAAAGCATCAGCGGGTACATATTCGTCGAGTTCTGGTCGAAGGCAACACCATTACGCGTGATAACGTTATTATGCGAGATATGCGTCTTGCTGATGGCGACATGTTCAGTGGAGATAAGCTTAAGCGGTCTCATCAAAGGCTGAGCAATCTTGGCTATTTTGAAAAAGTTGACATATCTCCGGTTCCTACTGGAAATCCTGAAGAGATGGACCTTATCGTCAAGGTGAAGGACAAACCGACCGGTCGCGTCGGTGGTGGTCTTGGTTATTCCACCTATGAAAGCGTGTATTTGGCTGCAGATATTTCAGAGTCCAATCTTTTTGGTAAGGGATATCATCTTGGACTTAACGGTGCTTTTAGTGGTCGAAAGACTTCATTTGTCTTGAGTTTTAAGAACCCACATATCAATGATACGGAGTTGGGCTTTGGTGCTAATGTGCATCATCGTTTGGAAGATTTTAACGACTACGAAAAAACATCGACAGGTGGCTCTGCCAACTTCTTTTATCCAGTTGGTGAATATTCAAGAGTTAACTGGGGATACACCTCAGAGTACTACGTGCTGAGTAACATTAGTGAGGATGCTTCTGATTCGGTTAAAGAAGACGAAGGCACCCATTTTCTGAGTAAAGCATCTGGATCATTTACTCGCGATACTCGTGACTCATACCAGTATACAACCTCTGGAACAGTGACATCAGTGGCGATGTTGTTTGGTGGTGGCCCGCTGGGTGGAACTGATGATTTTGTTAAATATCTTGGTACATTTGAGTCATATACTCCGGCCTTTGAAGAGGTTGTGTTTTATGCCAAATTCTGGGGTGGTTATGTTCACAAAAACTTTGGTGGTTCGACAATCCCAACTGCTCAGAGATTCAAGATTGGTGGTCTCGGAACAGTTCGTGGTTATTCGCAGTATGCCATCACGCCCTTGGACGATGATGATGCAGCAGAGGGTGGCGACAAAGCCTTTTACCTCAACTTTGAGTTTAAAAGAATGTTGAGCAAAGAGTATGGTATTGGTTCGTTGGTATTCTTTGATGCTGGTAACTCATGGAAAGAGGATGAAACTTTCATGTCCTCTCCGGAACGTGAAGGGAAAAGCCCGACTCTAGGACTGTATAAGAGTGTGGGTGCCGGTTTGAACTGGTACTCTCCCATGGGCCCGGTCGGATTTGTTTATGGATATGGAATTGACCAGATTGGTACAAGTGGACGACATAAGTTTGAGTTGTTAATGGGACAACAGTTCTAGAAAAAGAGTTTTAATTTTCAAGGAGATATACAATGAAAAAGATTTTATTTCTTGCCGCAATCTTTGTTCTTACATTGCAGGTAGCAGCTTTTGCAGAGTCAAAGATTGGCGCATTTAGCGTTCAAGCTACGCTGTTACGTTGTGATTACGGAAAGGCATTTACCGCTAAACTCAAAGCCAAGTTTGAGCCTATGTCAAAAGAACTTGAGCGCGATGCTGCTGCTATTCAGAAACTTGAGTCAGAACTCAAGAATCAAGATCTTGCATTAAAGCTGGAAGCCAAGCAAGACAAACAGCGTGAGTATCGTCGTAACGTCCGTGATCACCAGGATAGCGTTGTTGCATTTCGTCAGAAGTTCCAGATGGAATCCCAGCAGGGGCAGCAGCCTATCGTTGAAAAGATCATCCAAGTGGCTAACAAGTACGGCAAAGCAAATGGATACACCTTGATTGTCGAAATGCAGCAAGTTGTTCTTTACGTGGATGATGCTGCTGATATCACCGATGAAATCATCGCAGAACTCAACAAGCTGAAGAAAGCTGGTAAGTAGTTTTCATGAAAATTCTGTTGTCGGCATTGGCTGAAGAGCTTGGACTCGAGTATACTGGTGACGATTTTGAGATCGTCGGGGTGAACACCCTGGATAAAGCCGGTCCCGATGAAGTCTCTTTTTTGGTCAATCCTAAATACGTACAACAATTGGATACGAGCCGGGCCGGATGTGTACTCACTTCCGGCCCGTATGCCGATAAGGTAGACAGGGCGCTCATTAGTTCCAATGTGTATATGGATCTTGCCAAGGTGGTAGACCTCTTTGCAGAACCTCAAGGGTGCCTTGATGGTATAAGTGAATTGGCCTTTGTGCATACTGATGCCAAAGTTGCCGAAGGTGTCACTGTCTATCCCTTCGCTTTTATTGGTGCCAATGCAGTCATTGGGCCAGATACAACGGTGTTTTCTGGATGCTATATCGGAGAAGATACTTCCATTGGTGCCAACTGCATCATGTATCCTAATTCTGTTGTCATGGGCGGTCTGACTGTAGGGGACAACGTCATTCTGCAACCAGGTTCGGTCATTGGCGGTGATGGCTATGGGTATGCTCAGACTCCAGCCGGGCACAAGAAAATTCCGCAGATCGGAACAGTCGTCATTGAAAACAATGTCGAAGTTGGATCCAATTCTGCCATTGATAGGGCCGCACTTGATGTCACGCACATCGGTGAAGGCACCAAGATCGATAATCTTGTGCAGATCGGTCACAATGTTGAAGTTGGCAAGCATTGCCTGATCATTGGGCAAGCTGCTGTTGGCGGTAGTACAAAACTTGGTGACGGCGTCGTATTGGCCGGTCAGGTCGGTATTGCTGACAATTCAGATATTGGTGCAGGAGCTATGATCGGTGCCCAAAGTGGCGTCATGGGTAAAGTGAAGCCGGGGAGCAAACTGATAGGAAGCCCTGCTATGCCTGCTACGACATTTTTTAAGGCTGCTGGCGTATGTATGCCTAAATTGCCAGACCTCTTCAAGCGCGTGAAAAAGCTTGAAAAAGAACTTAAAGCAGTGAAAGAAGCTGCTGAAAATGGTGAAGATAATGAGTAATGAAATGCCTTTTGATATTAGAAAGATCATGGAGATGATACCGCATCGTTATCCTTTTCTGCTGGTAGATCGTGTTCTTGAAATCGAGCCCGGCGTTAGCCTTAAGGCGTATAAAAACGTCAGCATCAATGAGAATTATTTCCAGGGTCATTTTCCTGGTTTGCCGGTTATGCCCGGCGTATTGCAGCTTGAGGCCTTGGCTCAGGCTGGCGCGGTCTTCGTTATGGGATCTTTTGATGACGATGACGCTCTCGATGAGAAACTCTTTCTCTTTACCGGATTAAACAAAGTGAAATTCCGCAGACCAGTGGTTCCAGGCGATCAACTGATTCTGGAAGTTACTTTTATTAAGCGCAAGCTCAATATCTGGAAAATGAACGGAGTTGCTAAAGTAGATGGGCAGGTCACTGCTCAGGGCGAGTTTTCTGCTGCCATCGTCAATAAAGGGGATATGTAGTGGCGACTGATATTCATTCCACTGCGGTCATTGATCCTTCGGCCGAACTCGGCGCTGATGTTCGCATTGGCCCCTTTGTTGTTGTTGGAGCTGAGGTTAAGATCGGTGATGGAACCTATCTTGAATCCCATTGTGTCATCAAAGAATTTACTGAAATGGGTGCTAATAACCATATTCATCCCCACGCCGTTATTGGCGGCGAACCGCAACATGCTGCCTACAAAGGCGAGAAAACATATACCCGTATTGGTGATGATAACATCATTCGTGAGTGTGCCACTATTCATCGCGGTACTGCGCAAGGTGACGGTGAGACTCGTATCGGCTCCAATTGTATGCTGATGGCATACGTGCATATTGCTCATGATTGTATCCTTGGTGACAATGTCATCATGGCAAACGCCGCTATGCTGTCCGGCCATGTTGAGATCGGCAACCACGTAATTGTCAGTGGCATGTCAGCCATTCAGCAGTTTATCCGCATTGGTGAGTATGCATTTTGTGGCGGTGCTAGCGGGTATAAGCACGATGTTCCGCCTTACATGCTGGCGCACGGCGTACGCGGGAAACTTTTCGGTCCGAATCTGATAGGGCTTCGACGCAATGGTTTTGACTCAGCTACTTGCAAGAGCCTTAAAAAGGCATACAAAATCATTTTTCGCTCTGGGCTGACTAAAGAAAAGGGACTGGCCCAAGTCGAACAGGAAATTACCGGGATTCCGCAAGTGGATAATCTCGTTGAGTTTATTCGCGCCAGTAAAATCGGTGTGGCTCCTGATCACAAGCAACATGACGGGCATTCCGACTCCTAGCCACGACCATGTCTGAACAAGTGACCACCATCGGCCTGATTGCAGGCGGGCGACAATTTCCCATTATGGTAGCCGAAGGCGTCAAAGCCCGTGGCTACAAACTGGTTGTTGCCGGATTTACCGGACACACCAATATGGATGTTATTCCCCATGCCGATGTCTGGAAAGAGCTAAAGCTCGGTAAGCTTGGGAAACTCTTTGATTATTTCAAGTCCAATGGCGTGGACAAAGTTATCATGGCCGGGACTATTAATAAGCCCAAGGTCATGGATATTCGCCATTTGGACATGCGAGCCATCAAGTTGGTTTTCAGCAGGAAGGACAAGGGTGACTCTGCCATACTTGGAGCTCTTGCCAATGAGTTTGAAAAAGAAGGCATGACCGTAGTTCCACCTCAAGAGTATCTCCCTGATCTGTTGACACCTGCTGGTGTTCTGACTCGTCGGGAACCCGATGCCCGCGAATGGGAAGACCTTCGTCATTCCTGGGGCTTGGCCAAAGAGCTTGGGCGGTTGGATATTGGACAGTGTCTGGTTCTTTTTGAAGGCATCGTTTCTGCGGTTGAGGCTCTTGAGGGAACTGATGCAACCATTAAGCGCGGCTGTGAACTTGCTGGTGCAGGGTGCGTTGTTGTCAAAGTGTTTAAACCCGGTCAACAAGAGCAAGTCGATTTGCCGAGTTTCGGTCTCGATACCATCAAGGCCATGGCGGACGGCAAGGCAACATGCCTTGGCGTAGAAGCTGATAAAAGCCTTTTCTTTGATCGCGAAGAAGCGATTACCTTTGCCGACAAGCACGGTATTTCTATTGTTGGCATCACTGCCGACCAGTTCAATTTCTCAAAATAATCGGTTCTGTTTAACCGTTATATGGTGACGCATCATCTTGCCAAGGGCAGGGTGATGTGCGATTATTCGTGGGATTCTTCTGAAGTTTGATGTCACAATAGTTTTAAGTATTTATGCCATATAGGAATCTTCGATGAATACTGCACTTGAATGTATGCCATGTTTCATGAAAATGGCTCTGCGCGATGCCCGACTGGCGTGTCCAGATGACGAGGCTATGCACCAGGAAATTGTCATGGCTTGGGGACGCATGCTTGGCGACCTTGATTTGAGTGTGCCACCGCCAGACATTGCCCGGCACCTTACTGATCTTATTCGCTCAAAAACCGGGTGTGAAGATCTGTATCGTGAAGACAAGTTGGAAGCCAATGCGCGAGTGCAGGAACTTTTACCCGGTTTGAAGGTGATGCTGGAAACGGAGCGGATTAAACCTGATGGTGATCCGTTAGCTCTCTCCTTGGAGTTGGCAATCATTGGGAATTATATTGATCGCGGGGTTGATCTCGGTGTGGACTGGGAAGCAGAGCTAGAGAATGTTTCTGACAGCGTCCCTACTTCAACCCTTGATGAATTTAAATCACTGGCAAAACCAGGCTCTCACATTCTTATTCTTGGCGACAACACCGGTGAAATCGTACTGGATATGCTCCTTGTAGAGGAGCTACAGCGCCAGCAATGTGTGGTAACTTACGCCGTACGTTCCAAGCCAGTCATTAATGACGCGACCATGGAAGACGCCATTGCTGTTGGCATGACCGCTTTGTGCGAAGTTGTGGAGAGCGGCGTTGATACCCCGGGTACTGTTCTCAGCCGATGTACGCCTGAGTTCTTGAAGCGCATGGAAGCCGCCGATATCATACTGAGCAAGGGGCAGGGGAACTTCGAATCTCTCGAAGGTGTTTGGCCCGGTGTCTTTTGCGCCTTTAAAGTAAAGTGCAAACGCGTGGCAGAAGATGCAGGTTTGCCCTTCGGTAGCAGTGCTTTTCTCAGAACATTTGGTCCGGATTCCAACGACAATAATTCAATGAAGAGGGGCGAGGGCTGATCATGCTCCGGCGCTCCTTGATCATATCTGCCGAGATAATTGGCATCACTCTGATCCTGTTGTCAGCAGGACTTTTCTGGGCGTCTTATTACGTTGATACCGATGAATTTCGACAACGCTTTTCCGATGCTGTTGAACAAATCACTGGAACGCCTGTTCGACTTGAGGGTGAACTTAACATCGCGTTGTATCCTGCTTTGTCTCTGGAAGCTCTCGGATTAGTTGTTAATGGCGGGCCTGAAGATAACGATATTCCTCTTGTAAAATTCGATACACTGCGAGTCAGTATTCGCCTGCTGCCGTTGCTTTCTAATCAAGTCGATGTTCGATCGATCATTGTGCAGGGCATGGCTGTTAATATTGTTCAGAACGTTCAAGGGGAACTCAATTGGCAATCTCTGATTGATCGTTTTTCCGCTATGGCTTCCGATACTCCTTCAACAGGAAACGGTGCTACTGAATATTCACTCAGTGAATTGGACGTGATGAACGCCACTATTGTTTATACTGATAAGAAAGAGGGGCAATCTTTCGGCCTGAGTGGAATCAATCTGAGAACAGGTGCCATAGTGCCTGGACGCGTCGTTCCCTTTACTGCCAAGAGCCATTTTGCATTGAAAAGCGGTGAAGTTACCTCTGAGATCATCCTCAAGGGCATGATCAAAGGAACTGAATATGAAGGTTTCACCCTTGAAGATTCGACTCTCTATGCCTCTGTTGGTGGCGCATTTTTACCGTCCGGGGCTAATCCTGGTGAAATGACTGCACGTGTGAACATGGATTGGAAAAAACGTACTATCGCCCTTGATGGGGTCAGTGTGCGTTTTCTTGGCATAAGAGCCGAAGGAAATGTTCAGAGCGACAATTTTATTCAGAGTTTGACAGGATATGGGCATTTATCTGTTCTACCGTTTAAACCAGCAGATATCGTAAATCGGTATCTACCAGATGCCCCGACTTCTGATATCGATGGCCTGAAACATGGAGCCATTTCCTCGGACTTTCTGGTTGATGAAGCTGGTTTAACCCTGAAAAACCTCGTGGCGACCCTTGATGATTTGACCGTGCGTGGTGGCATTTCGATGAAAGGGTATGCTCATCCTGCCTTTGCCTTTGATCTCCAGAGCGGCGTGGTTGATATTGACCGTTATCTTCCTTTGTTCACAGGGAGCACCACTCCTGTTGTTTGGGACGATATTACTCTCGATTTTTTCAAAGCTATCCGGGCTCAAGGCAAAATCAAGGCAGACGGATTCAAGGCATTGGACAACACGCTTTCTGCTGTTCGCCTTGCCCTCAATGCTGACGATAAGGCGATCCGTATTGATGCTGAGGCCATACGGAAAGACCAAGGTGGGCTGGCTGGGAATGCTGTGTTCAGTATTGGACGCAATGAGACAACAAATATGCCGACTTTCGGCATGCGTGCACATTTAACCGCCCATTCTCAAGCCAATGGATTTGATTTTCTTAATATTGAGCCGTTTAAAGTGACTGGAACTGGTCAACTGACAGCCTCCGTTAATGTCGCTCAAATGGATTGTCCTCCACAGGAAAATGTCATTGGGATTTTACGACGTACCAGTGGAGAGATTGCGCTCAGCCTTGGGGCAGGAAAGGGTGCTTACACTCAGGACGCGTCATCCAAATTTTCCATATTGTATTCAAAGGCTGAATGTGCACTTAAGCTGTCACCTGTGTTGGTCAGTAAGGAAGGAGCATATGGCTTCAACACTGACCTGACCCTCAGAGGGAATGGTGGCAAGACTGTCAGAACTTTTTCACTGACGACCAAGGGGCCGCTCACTTGGGACATGGAAGAGAACCACTTAGCCAGTTCCGGTTTACAGGTGAAGGGAAGTGTTGCTGGAACGTTGTATACAGATATGTCGAGCCGGATTACTGCAAACGGCAAGGTGGCTTTTGATACAGAAAAGGGTGTGGCACAGATTGACGAGGCAACCGTTCGGACATTGGAGACGACCGTTAAGGGGGATGCAAAGCTGACTGACTTGAACACGTCATTCAAGGCGCAGGGTAAGGTGGAAGTGCCTGCCGCGAACTTGCGGCGTGTTGTGTATCTTCTCAGTAAATTTGCACTGAGGACAGGCACCCCAGAAGCTCTCAAAGTGTTCAAGCTTATGACGAATTTTACGGCTGACAAAGATGGCTTCAAGCTGACTGAACTTGAAGGTTCATTGGATGGCATGTCATTCAATGGTGAGATTGTTGGCCATGGTCTCAAAAATCCGAAATTGGCTTTTTCTCTTTCTGGTGGCGTTCTCGATATCGACCGATTTATCCCACCATCCTCCAAGCCGACTCTTGAGGAACGGCGTGCCGGGAAGAAGCATAAGGCACCGCCTGTTGATCTTCCGCTGGCATTTTTCCGTTGGCTTCCTATCGAAGGTAAGGTGTGGCTTGAAGGACTTAAACTCGCCAAAATCAATGCCACAAATGTTTCTGGTAACATCAAGGCGGACAATGGTGCGATTAATGTTTCTGATGTTCGAGGGAAGATATACGGCGGTTTGCTCAAAGCGGGTTGGGTCGGAGAAGTTGGCGAAAAGAGCCTGACCACCCATCTCAAGTTGCACGTGGAAGACGCTCTGGCCGGACCGTTGATGAAGGACTTGGTGAAGAGGGATTATGTTCGTGGCGAAACCGATGTGGATTTGAACCTCAAGAGTTCTGGCACGACTGATGATGATATAGTTGCAAATCTTGGTGGTACTGCATGGGTTCGGATTCGTAATGGTTCATTCAAATTGAGCGGGTACGATAATTCAGCGCCTGCACATGATATTGAGAAGAACATACCGATTGGTGGGGTGTCGGAAACAAGGAAGCGCCGCACTGTTTTCCATAAAGCCATGGGCTACTTTACCGTTGAGAAGGGCGTGTTCACTGTCGATAAATTCCGCGTGGAATCTCCGCCAATATTGCAATCCTATGGACAGGGTAATTTCAGTTTGCCGGACGAGACTATTGATTTTGCTGTTCGCAACGATTTTGTGGCTGTTCCAAGTGTGACCATTGAGATAAAAGGCGACCTCTCCGATCCAGAGGTGACCGTTCCCAAGGGTAAAATTGTGGATGACACAGTTCGCAATATTTTAAGTTTGCCCGAAAAATCTTTTGAATTCTTTCGTGATCTTTTTCAATAATCCACTGCAACTTGCATCTATCGGCACTATGGATATATGGTTGTATTTCGAATGGTTCAACCCGGTATAGGGAGCAGATATGAACGCGGCCAAGCTTGAGCGGAAATCAAAGGAATTTAAACGCCATTTTTCAGAGGGCATCTGGATGCGCAATGCACCGGATACCCCGATCTATGTTCAACTGTGGCGTGGAGCTTGCCGTCTTTTGTATTTGATAGGGTTTGGATTCGTAAAAGATCAGTGTATTATTCGCGCTGCGGCCCTGACATTTACAACCATTCTTTCCATTGTCCCATTCCTCGCTGTTGCCTTCTCTATTTCCAAGGGATTTGGCTTACAAAACTCCGAGAAGATGCGCGAGTGGGTCTTGGCCCTGACCGCAGGTCGCCCGGAAGTCGCCGACAAGATCATCGAATATATTGATCGAACCAACGTCCAAGCCCTTGGTTGGGTCGGTGTCGCTACCTTGATTTTCACTGTTCTGTCCCTCGTTGGGACCATTGAAAAAGCGTTCAACACTATCTGGGGCGTGGAAAAGGGAAGAAGTGCCTGGCGGAGGATCGCGGACTTTTTCCCGGTTATCCTGTTTGGCCCACTTATTCTTTTTGTGGCATCGAGCTTCAATGTCAGCTTGCAGAAGCAAGATATAGTCGCTTCGGTCCTGAGCGTCGAGGCCATTGGCTATCTTGAAGCCATATTCTTGAAGGCTGCTCCGTATGCACTCATAATTATGGCTTTTTCCATGATGTACGCGTTCATCCCTTACGTTCGCGTCAAGTTGGTGTCAGCCGTACTCGGTGGTGCCGTGGGTGGCATACTCTGGCAGTTGGCGCAGTGGGCGTACATCTATTGGCAAATCGGCGCAGCAAAGTACAACGCCATTTATGGAAGCTTTGCCCAATTACCAGTCTTGCTTATTTGGATTTACATAAGCTGGGTCATCGTGTTGCTCGGGTCTGAGGTAAGCTACGCATGGCAGAACCTCAATTCGTTTGTGAAACAACGGTATTTCGGCAGAGCCACCCCTTTTGAGCGACAGAAGATCGCGGTATTAATGATGATCGTACTCGCCAAACGTTTCCAGGATGGCCGGCCATTGCCATCAGTAGAAGAAATTTCTGATGGCCTCATGGCACCAACCTCGCTGGTGTCAGATATTTTTACGCTGTTGCAAAAGGCGGGATACACCATCCTGACGGACATCAAAGGCTGCGAAGTGTATGCCCCGGCTCGTGCGCTTGATGACGTGCGGGTGCTTGATGTCATCCGGGTGATCAATATGGATGGGGTGAACAGAGTCTTTGAAGAGTTTGCCGAGAAGTTTGGTTTTCTTGATGCGCTTTTCAACAAACTGGGTCAGTCAACAATGACCAGCGAAGCGAATCTTACCTTGCTTGAATGTGCCGAGCAGTATCCATCCTATGTTCTCGATATCGATCCAGATGATGAATACGTCAAGCGATGCCATGAAGTGGGAAGCACTTCTTAGCCGATCTTGTTACCGTCCGTTGATCTGAATGCTCCGCCCAAAATGTAGTGCATGGTTTTGGCAAATTCCAAAATCAGGTTTTGTGCTGACACCTGATCCTTCCACCAGCTCCTCTCGAATGCACCTTCTTCCGTTGTCGTCACGGCAATCCGACAGTCGGGCAGGATCTTTTCAAATATCATTTTAGCCCTGCGTGCATGATAGGGCGAAGTGACGATAAGCAAACTCGCCTTTTTGCCATTGAGGTGCTTTTTGAGAGCCTCAGCTTCTTCAACAGTGCTTATATGCCCATTACCAAAAGCTTCAAGTTTAGCGGAATCTGCACCGAGGGTTTGAAGAATAAGTGTTTGATATTGAGTCCGAGAGTACTGTGGATAGCCCATCTTCCGTTTAAGACGGTCTAGCCGTGTATGCGGAAATACTATCGCATTACTCATGAGAATGGTCGGGGCGTATCCCTGTTTATACAGTTCGGCAGCACTGATTAATCGATTGTCATTACCTGCCAGCGGCAGGATGAAATCAGCTTTAATCGGCTCGTCATTTACATCCATCCAAAGCCCTGCAAAAAGGAGCATTCCAAAGCTAACTACGAGGGTAAATAATGTCAGTGCTCCTAGAGCTTGCAGGGTGAATCTGATGAATTTTACCATGATTTACGCCTTGGCATACATGGCTTCGTAGTGCGCCTTGAGTTCAGCAAAAGTACCGTTTTCTATAGCAGCACGGACCTGCTTCATGAGGTCCAGATAGAAGTAGAGGTTGTGATACGTATTGAGGCGATACGAAAGCAGTTCCTTGGCGTGATACAGATGGCGCAAATATGCTTTGGAGAAGTTGCGGCAGGTGTAGCAGTTGCAGTTGGGATCAAGGGGGGCGTCGTCTTCTTTGAATTCAGCGCGCTTAATATTTATCTTGCCCACAGAGGTGAACAGGGTGCCGTTACGAGCATTGCGCGATGGCATTACACAGTCGAACATATCTACGCCAGCAGAGACACCTTCAAGCAGGTCGAGCGGTGTGCCGACACCCATGAGATAGCGCGGCTTGTCTTCCGGCATCATGGGCGCGATGTGGTGTAGGATGTCGTACATCTCTTCGGTGGATTCGCCCACGGACAGGCCGCCGATGGCAAAGCCCTCAAAGTCGATTTCACGCAGTTGCTCAAGACTCTTTTCACGAAGATCCTTATGGAAACCGCCCTGAACTATACCGAACAGGAGCTGATCCCCTGATCCTTTCGGATAATGATCGCGGCAACGCTGCGCCCAACGGGTGGTCATTTCCAAAGATTTATTCGTGTAGTCCTTGTCCTCTCCGTAACCAACACATTCGTCCAGCACCATCATGATGTCGGAACCGAGATTCTTCTGAATGTCGATGGCCTTTTCTGGCGAGAAGAAATGCTTGGAACCGTCGAGGTAGGACCGGAATTCGACGCCTTCTTCAGAGAGCTTGCGGATATCCTGAAGGCTGAAAACTTGGAATCCACCGCTATCCGTAAGGATGGGGCGATCCCAATTAGAAAATTTATGCAGGCCACCGCGCCGAGCTACCAGATCGTCACCGGGACGAAGGTAGAGATGGTAGGTGTTGCCAAGGATGATCTGGGCATCCATTTCCTCAAGGTCCTGCGGGGTCAGGCTCTTGACTGTGCCTTGGGTACCGACTGGCATGAAGATGGGGGTCTGTATGTCGCCGTGGGCCGTGCTCAGGGTAGAGCGTCGGGCCTGGCCGTCAGTGGTGTGGACGGTGAAGTCGCCGGGATTAGTCATGGTATTATTTCACTCCCTTTTTCGGGCAGATGTCGTTGAGTTCACAAATATCGCATTTGGGTTTGCGGGCCGGGCAAACTTCACGGCCAAAGTAGACGAGACGATGATTGATGTCGCCCCAAGCTTCGCGCGGGTACAAGGGCATCAAATCTTTTTCAACATGAAGAGGATCGGTCTTGGTGGTCAGCCCCATGCGAAAGGCGAGGCGCTTGACGTGGGTGTCTACCGCAATCCCTTCATTAATGCCGAATGCATTGGACAGCACTATGCTCGCGGTCTTGCGGGCAACGCCGCCCAGTGTGATAAGGTCTTCCATGGTTTGCGGAACTACGCCGCCATATTCGTTCATGACACGTTGTGCCGCAGCCTTGGCATTTTTCGCCTTGTTGCGGAAGAAACCAGTAGAGCGGACGACCTCTTCTATGTCTGTCACATCAGCATTGGCGCAATCCTCAATCTCGGGCCAGCGCTCGAAAAAGACTGGGGTTACCTTGTTCACCCGCTCATCCGTACATTGTGCGGACAGGGCGGTTGCTATGAGCAGTTCCCACGGGTTGGACCATGTCAGGGCCGCCTTGGGTGAGGGGTACCTCTTTATGAGGCGTACGTGTATTTCTTTGGCGCGATCTTTCTTAATCATTATTACTCCGTCGTGTGAGGCTCTGGTTAGCACCTGTCTCTATCCGGCTCAAGTCTCAATTGAGAGCACTGCATAATTGCCCGATGGCGTCGTTGCTTCAAAAAGTTCAAACCCTAACGTACAGGAAGTACGCTTCGGTCTTGAACTTTTTTCGCGCCTACCCAGCGAACAATTCTACATCACTCTCAAGAAAAAACAATTTCAAATACCCGGCGAATCTCTTAAGTTACTTATATTAAACATAAAAAGGTTGCGCTTGATACTTTGTGTTATTTTACCGTGCAGTGATCTTCAATTGCGCTTGAATCCAGTTGCGTCCGTTTTGGAAACATGTATCATTCCTCCATTATCTATAAAGAGGGGAACCAATGTCTGAATCCTTGATCTACATAACATGCGAAACCAAAGAAGAAGCTGAGAATATTGGGGCCATTATCGTGGAGCGCCGATTGGCGGCCTGCGTGAATATCCTCAGCGGAATGCAGTCCATGTACTGGTGGGAAGGCAAAGTGGAGAAGTCGGATGAAATCGTGCTTATCGCTAAAACCAGGACAACGCTTGTTGACGAATTGACCGAGGCGGTCACGGCTATGCACAGCTATGACGTCCCGTGTGTCGTTGCCATGCCGATTATAGGTGGCAATCCGCAATTCCTCAGTTGGATTCGGGAAGAGACAAAAGATGGGTGATAGACCGTCTTCGTTGACTCCACGGGCACAAGGCATTAGTCTCACGGCCAGCAAATAACGGTATCTTCAGGAGGAAGAATGCAGATTTACATTTCCGGGTCACTCGCTTTTGACCGCATCATGAATTTTCAGGACAAGTTTTCCAATCATATCCTGCCGGATAAACTCCATATTTTGAATGTATGTTTCCTCGTTGACGGCCTTGACGAGAAGTTTGGTGGCACAGGCGGTAACATTGCTTACAACCTGGCGCTGCTCGGCGAGAACCCGACGCTTCTCAGCCAGGTAGGCAAAGACTTTGCTCTCTATGATGAATGGTTACAAAAGCATGGCATTTCGGTGGCAGGCATCCGTACCGTTGAGACGGAGCATACTGCTGGTGCGTATATTACCACTGATCAGTCGGATAACCAGATCACCGGCTTCAACCCCGGCGCCATGAAATATCCTTCTCAGTACAATATGGATTCCATTGATAAGAGCGAAGGGCTTGGCATCATCTCTCCCGGTAACCTTACCGACATGATCGACCATCCTAAATATTACCGTGACAACGGCATCCCGTTCATCTTCGATCCGGGCCAGCAGATTCCCGCTTTTACAGGCGAGCAGTTGGCTGAAGCATTCAGCGGTGCCGAAATTCTGATCACCAATGACTACGAACTTGAGATGACCCTCAAATCCACTGGCATGACCAAGGATGAGGTCATTGATAGCGTGGCTTATCTGATCACGACTCTGGGCGAAAAAGGCTCGGTCATCAATTGCAAGGGCGAAGAAACAGCAGTGGAAGCCGCTCCTGTCACCGATGTGGTCGATCCCACCGGCGCTGGCGATGCATTCCGCTCCGGCCTGCTCAAAGGGCTGGCCATGGGCAAGACTGTTGTCGAATCTGCCAAACTCGGTTCCGTTTGCGCCGCATATGCTGTAGAGTATAAAGGCACGCAGGAGCATTCCTTTACCATGGAAGAGTTCAACAAACGCTACGAGGCGAAGTTCGGGCCGATGGAATAACCGTTTCCTGACAGCAGCCTGATAGGGGGCGCTATGATCCAATTGAAGCTTCAGAATATTGAGATGTATTTGAAACGAGCTTTTGGTGATGACGCCCAACTGATCAAGGTTGGTGATATCGGCAATCTGGACGAGCAGGGCATGAAAGGCTTCGGCTATGGCAAGCCGCTGCTCATCCAGTTTAAAGTCGATGGAATAATCAAAGAGGCCGTACTGTCCCTTATGAAGGGGGACAAGTACGGCCATCAATTTTATTGGGACCGTGCAGCCATCCTCATGTTCCAATACGAGACTTCTGCTCGTATGGAACGCCACGTCCGCCCAATGGGGCTTGGTTATGTGGATGAGGATGATACCCTCATTTCGGTCGATGCCCCCAAGGAGTTTTTCATTCTCAATGAAAAGCTTGAGGGGCATGACTACTTCCTTGATCTCGAACGCATAAAGAACGGTGGTTTCCGTGAATCCGATGTGGAAACTGCCCGCGAGTTTGCCCGGTGGCTGGCGCGGGTGCACAGTACTAAGCTTGATGATCCCCATCTATATTACCGCCGTATTCGCAATCTGATCGGTTCAAGCGAGTGTATTCTCGGCCTGATTGATGAAGCGTTCCCCCATCCCTATCCAGATTTCAGCAATACGCAGTTCATGGCTTTGGAAAAACGGCTCATCGATTGGCGCTGGAAGCTCAAGAAGTATGCACATCGGCTGAGTGCCGTACATGGCGATTTCCACCCATGGAATGTGTTGGTGGATGACAGTGGTGATTTCTCCGTGCTGGACCGCAGTCGAGGCGAGTGGGGCGAACCGGGGGGCGATCTCGCTACCATGGCCGTCAATTATCTGTTGTGGAGTCTCTATGAGCATGATCATTTGAACGGACCGTATGAAATCATGTACCGGGCATATTTTGAGGAGTATCTTAAGCAGACCGGAGATACGGAAGTCTTTGAGGTTATGGCACCATTTTTTGTTTTCCGGGGCCTCGTCATTGCTTCGCCAGAGTGGTATCCTGATCATCCGAAGAGAGTACGTCAGCGACTTTTTAATCTCATAGTGAATGTGCTTGAGGACGATATTTTCGATTGGGAGAATATCAATAAGTATATGGAGTCATGATCGTGTCAGGGTATGAAAATGGCTGGGCTGTTTGGTTTGTCGGCTTGCCGGGAAGCGGCAAAACCACGTTGGCGAAGGGTGTGCATGAATATATGTATGCCCAAGGTTTGGACGTGGTCGGACTCCAGATGGATAAACGGCGTCATCTCTATTTCCCTGATCCGAAATATACCATCGAAGAACGCGAAAAAGCGTATGCCATGTTTGTTGATGAGGCTGCGCAGCTCGTTAAGCAGGGCAAGGGCGTTCTGATGGATGGATCGGCATACAAAGTTTCTATGCGAACCTATGCCCGTCAGCGGATACCCCGGTTTGCCGAAGTATTTGTGCGTTGTGATCTTGATGAGGCCATAGTGCGTGAAGAGAATCGTCCAAACGGCGCTATTATTGCCGATTTGTATAGAAAAGCGTTGCGTCGTCAGAAGACTGGTGAACAATTCGAGGGGCTTGGCGAGGTCATTGGCGTAGACGTCGAGTTCGAAGTTGATGCTGATGCGGAATTGATCATCGACAACACGCTTTTCACCAAAGAAGAAACCTTGGGAAAAACTCTGCACTTTCTGGACAGTTGGCGTACCAGTGTTTAAATGCTGATTACGCGGATTGACTGTCAACATAACTCATAGGCTGCCCGTTAGCTAAGGGTAGGAAATCAAATACATGAAATTTCACATTATCACCTTCGGGTGTCAGATGAACGTGCACGACTCCGATTGGCTGACCCGTGCTTTGGAGAGTCGTGGCTGGGAAGTTGCGGACGAAAATTCGGCACAGGTTTATATACTCAATACATGTAGTGTGCGCGATAAACCCGAGCAAAAAGTCTACAGCGAGCTTGGTCGCGTTGCCGCCCATCTCAAGCGGGATGAAAACATGTTCGCCGCAGTCGGTGGATGTGTGGGCCAGCAGATCGGCAAAGGCTTTTTTGAGCGCTTTCCGTTCGTGAAACTTGTTTTTGGGTCCGACGGTATTGCCAATGCACCCAATGCGTTGGAACGGATTGCCGAGGGCGCAGACGATCGCGTGGCGCTGCTCGACTTTGTCTCCATTTACGAAGAGCGGGAGAATCCGGAAGAACGCACCGTGACCATGCCGGAATCACGGCAGGCATTCGTTAATATCATGCAGGGTTGTGATAACTTTTGTTCCTACTGCATCGTCCCATATACTCGTGGCCGTCAGAAATCACGGCACCCTGAAGCAGTCGTTGAAGAGTGTCGCGCACTGGTTAAATCCGGTGTGCGTGAAATCACGCTCCTTGGGCAGAACGTCAACAGCTTTGGCAAGGACAAGGGCGGCGTAGGCGTCAGTTTTGCCGATTTGCTGCATAGCGTGGCTGGAATTGAGGGGCTGGATAGGCTTCGGTTCACCA
Source organism: Pseudodesulfovibrio sp. (assembly GCA_022712855.1). GTDB lineage: Bacteria > Desulfobacterota > Desulfovibrionia > Desulfovibrionales > Desulfovibrionaceae > Pseudodesulfovibrio. Next base: position 49,189 of record JAFLJT010000022.1, read on the forward strand.
CGTCCCATCCCAAGGATATTGCGCCCGAAGTTAAAGCGGCTTTTGGTGAGTTGGAGAACCTGTGTCCATCCCTGCACCTGCCGATGCAGGCTGGATCAGACCTTGTTCTCAAGGCCATGCGCCGCAAGTACACAATCGAGCATTATCTGAGCATTGTCGACGACTTGAAGAAGGCCCGTCCTGATATATCGTTAACTACCGACCTTATTGTCGGGTTCCCTGGCGAGACGGAAGAGGACTTTGCGCAGACCCTAGAAATGGTCGAGCGGATCGGTTTTGAATCGAGCTTTTCCTTCAAGTATTCCGACCGCCCCGGTGTGGCGGCTGTGAACATGGAACCGAAAGTTGAAGCAAAAGATGCCAAAGAACGTTTGATGCGCTTGCAGACATTGCAAAATAATATTACTAAAAAATGTCTAGAGAATCTGGAGGGTCGAGAAACAGTCGCTTTCATCGAAGGTAAGAGCCGTCAGCAGCGTGGCGATTACACATGGTGGAAAGGGCGCGACCCGGCTGGACGAATCATCAATGTTGAAATGGAAGAAAGCGATGGTTTGGTTGGTTTGATGGTCCCGGTTCGTATAACCGAGGCCAAGAATCATTCACTCCTTGGCAAAAGGATTGGCAAGCCGTGGTAGAAGTAGAAATCTTTGGATTGGCGCTGGATGAGAAGACCAAATCCCCCATTCTTGTACTCAAGGATGAGAGCGGAAGTGCGCTTCCAATCTGGATCGGCGCTATGGAGGCCATGGCAATTTCCATGGCCATCAACAAGGTTCCTTTTCCACGCCCCATGACCCACGACCTGCTCTTGAATTCCATTCACGCTCTCGGGGGTACTGTCACCCGCGTTGAAGTGACGGATATCGAGAAGGGGACGTTTTTCGCCGAAATTATTGTTTCTATGGAAAATGGTACCAAACGGATTGATAGCCGTCCGTCGGACGCAATCGCCTTGGCTGTTCGAGCCGAGTGTTCTATCCATGTGAGTGAAAACGTCATGGATGAAGCGGGAGCGCCGTTTCAGGAAACCGCCGAGGCTGTTATCAAGACCGTGGATTCCGATAAATGGATGGATGAGCTTGAAAAGCTCTCCGAAGAAGACTCTAAATACAAGATGTAGGCTTATTATGATCGACCTGCACACGCACACGGTTTTCAGTGATGGACAACTCATTCCGGCAGAGCTTGCTCGCCGGGCCGAAGTTGCCGGGTACAAAGGGCTTTGCATGACCGATCATGCGGACGAAGCGACTTTGTATCATGCTGTGGAAAATGTTCTTCGTTTCGTGCAGAAACACGGATTTTTCTATGATATCAATCTGTTGGCCGGAGTTGAATTGACCCACATTCCCCCGGCTCTCATCTCAGAAATGGTGATTAAGGCCCGCGCTGCCGGTGCCCAGATTGTTGTCATGCACGGTGAAACGCCCGTAGAACCAGTGGCTCCCGGAACCAATCTGGCGGCCATTGAAGCGGGCGTTGATATACTGGCGCACCCCGGTCTTATTACTAAAGAAGAAGTACAACTGGCCGCAGAGAGGGGTGTTGCTCTTGAGATCACCACTCGTGGCGGACACAGTTATACGAACGGCCATGTGGCAGCGCTGGCGCGTCAGTACGGCGCAAAACTGGTCGTGAATAATGACGCCCATGAGCCGCGAGATTTGATAAGCGCTGATTTGCGCAAGACCATTGCTCTGGGCGCTGGTTTGACGAAGGATGAATATCGTCAGACCGAGTCCAACGCTTGGGAGATCGTGCAGCGATGCATGAAAAAGTAAGGAAAGGTCACGGATTCGTGACGATGGAAATGTGAATAATTGGTATTAACGGAAAGCCGTAGCCCTTGATGGCGCGGCTTTCTTTGCAAGAAGCAGGCTCCGCAAGGAACCATAAACATCGATTGAGTGCGAAAGGATAAATTGTATGCCTGATAGCGACATTCTGACCCTACTCCTGGGCGCAACTCTGGCCGTAAAAATGGTGTTGATCTTCCTCGCACTGATGTCTGTGTGGAGTTGGACCATCATCTTCTTCAAATTTTTCACCATCGGGACGGCCCGTAAGAAAGTCATGACAGGCTATGATGCCTTCATGGATTCCGACGACCTGACCACAGGTCTCAAGAAGCTGGGCGGCAAGGAAGATTCTCCCTTGGCGCGGGTCAGTACTCTGGCTGTGCAGGAATTTCGGCTACTGGAAAAAGCTGACGTCAATCGCGAACGTAAACGCCTTTTGGTTAAGGATACACTTCGCAGAGTTTTGAAGCAGGGTATTACCAAGGAAATGCGTCACTTAACGCGTAACCTGCCGTTCCTTGCTACTTGCGCCAATGCCGCGCCGTTCATCGGTCTCTTTGGTACGGTTTGGGGCATCATGCACTCTTTCCATGCCATTGGCTTGGCCCAATCCGCAGCATTGGCAACGGTTGCCCCCGGTATTTCCGAGGCGCTGATTGCTACGGCCGTCGGTCTGCTCGTCGCTATCCCGGCTACCATTTCCTACAACTACTTTTTGGGTAAGCTCAACGAAGTCGAAACCGGCATGATTGATTTTGCTGGTGCCTTCCTCAACCGCGCCGAGCGTGAAATCGCCTGGGCGTCCAAAGGCGAGAAGAAGGACTAGCTATGGCAATCAAAGCTGGCAACGGCTTCCTCAACGAAATCAACGTTACGCCCTTTGTGGACGTTATGTTGGTGCTGCTCATCATTTTTATGGTTACAGCACCGCTCATGACGCAGGGGGTCGAGGTCAATCTGCCCACCACCAAGACGGTGAAGAACCTGCCGCAGGATTCCGAGCATCTGGTGCTTTCTATCAAGAAGGACGGCACGCTCTTTCTTGATGAATATCAGGTGGGGCACGACGAGTTGGAAGAACATTTGAAACGGCTTGTTGCCAAACAGAAGAAGCAGCTTTTCCTACGCGCTGATAAAGAAGTGGCGTATGGCATCGTGGTTCAGATTATGGGCGAGATCAAGTCTGCTGGAATCGACAGGCTGGGTATTGTCGCTGAACAGGCCAAGAAAGATAAAGATAAGTAATCCTGAGGGATTCAATAGATTATGCGGTTAAGTCTGGGCCTCGTATTTTCCATCGTATTTCACGTCACATTCCTGGCGTACGCCCTGTATTGGGCGGGCGGACAGAATGTGCGTGTGAACATGGATCGCCCTGTGTATCAGGTCGATTTGATTTCACTGGCTCCGCCTCCGCCCGGACCTACTCCGGTCATCGAGGTTGCGCCGGAAGCGTCGCCAGATGCCCTGGTTCCCGTGGTTGAAGCCGCAGCTATACCTGTTGCAGAAGCGAAGGCGACACCAGTGGTTGAAGCCAAGCCAGAACCAAAAGTCGAGAAGATCAGCCCGAAAAAGGTCGAAAAGAAGACCGTGGTCAAGAAGAAGAAAAAGCCGAAGCCTCAACCCAAGCCTAAACCTAAAAAGACTGCATCTCGGTTGCGTGCCGAAGCATTGGCCGCGGCCAAGGCGAGTGTAAAGAAACAAGAACAGAAAAAGAATACAGCTCTGCAAAATGAACTTGCTGCTTTGAAGAAAAAAGAAGGCGGCGATAAGGTCTATGCCCACGGTGGGCAGCCCGGTGGCGTGGAAGGCGGCACAGTGGGCGGCACTGTCGGTGGAACCGGTTCCGGTTTGTCCGAAGTGTATGCACTTATCGTCGGAACGGCGATCAAGAAAAATTGGCGCTATCCGAGTTTTGCGGGCGAGGCCAACCTCGTTGTCACTGTTGAAATGGTGTTGGACAAAGACGGAAAAATTTTATCCTCGAAAGTTATTGAATCGTCGGACAATCCTGAGTTCGATAATTCAGCCCTTCGAGCCATTAGGGAAACAGAAGTGGTGGAGCGGCCCCGAACTGATCGAGATCGTGTTCTTCGCATTAATTTCAATAGCCAGGAACTCTCAGAGTAATCGGTATGAAACGAAATATTATTATAAGTGTTTTTAGTCTGTTAGCCCTGTGTGTGGCATCTGTTGCAATGGCAGCAGGGCCTTTGACCGTGGATATTCACGGCCCGGGTCAACGTATGGTGAACATTACCTTGTTGCCGCCAAAAGGACTTGATGATTCTCAAGTACCATCTGCACCAGCCAAGGCATTCGAGGAACTGGTTGCCAACAACTTGAGCTACATCCCGTTCCTTAAAATCGTCCCCATCTCTACGCTGCTTGGCGGTGATCCGAGTACGGGCGTGAAGGGTGTCGATATTGATTACAAACCCATGCGCCTTGCTCGAATCGACCTGGCCATGACCACTGGCTGGAATGGGAGCTACATCGAGGCTCGGGTTTTCGAGACATTCTCCGGCCGCCGCGTTGTGGGTAAATCCTACAATGATGTCGGCGCGATGACTTTGGCCCAAGCTGCTGACCGTTTCTGTTCTGCTTTTCTTGAAGAGTTGACCGGAAAGAAAGGGTTCTTTGATTCTCCCATCGCTTTTGTTCGTCAGGAGAATAAGACCAAGGAAATATTCACTGTCTTGCCGCAAGGGCGCGAGTTAAGGCGCATTACCAAACTGGGTGGCTTCAACCTGAGTCCTGCATGGTCCACCGATGGAACGAAAATCGCGTTTACGCACATAGGCAGGACCCGGCATGAATTGGGCATTTATGACAGCACAACAAAAAAGATTACGATGATGACCAAGGGATTGGGACAGACTGTCATCAGTCCGGTCTTTGGGCCAAGCGATCGTCTTATCGTTGCGCTTAATCGAAATGGATCGACAAATATTCATGAGTTGGATGGAAGCTTCAAGCCGAAAAAAATGCTTGCTCGAAGCCCGTATATCGATGTCTCACCGAGCTTTGACCGTACTGGTTCGAAAATGGCTTTTACCTCAGGCAGAGCGGGTAACCCCCATATATATATGATGGATATGAAGTCCGGCAAGGTGCGTCGCGTGACCACAACGGGCAAGTACAATACGCATCCCTGTCTCAGTCCCAATGGGCGGTATCTTGCGTATACGCATCGTACATCCAATGGACATCGTATCTATTTGCATGACCTGACCACCGGGCGAGAAAAGCAAATTACATTTGGTCCTGGGAACGATGAGTATCCGGCTTTCGGACCTGATGGCTACTTTGTTGCTTTCTCTTCGAGTCGATCTGGCGAGTATAAATTGTACCTTTCCACACGACATGGCGATACGCCTCGTAAAATATCCACAGGCAAGGGGCAGGCATTCGCCCCGGCGTGGGATACGGCACTTCAAAGGTAATTCCTGCGTTTAGGGTTGATTTTTATTGGAAAAAGGGTACACCATTAATACGGTTAATCCAGAACTCAAAAGCTCAAATACTAATGGCCCGGCTGCGGTCTTACCCAAGGAGTGAGCATGAAATCGAGATGGTCCCTTGCAATTATGGTTATTTTCGCTCTGGCGCTTGTCGTCAGCGCTGGCTGTGCCAAGAAGAAAACAACCAGCACGCCTCCTGACCCGCAAGTTGAAATCAAGGACGACACCAAGTGGACTCCGCCTCCGCCGCCCGTCGAGCCTAAGGTCGACGAAGCTGCTCTGGCTGCCGAAGCTGAAGTTCGCGCCAAGTCCGAAGCAGTTGAAGAGCTGACCAGTGTCACTATTCATTTCGGCTTTGACTCTTACGAGTTGAGCGAAGAATCCCGCGCTATCCTGGCTCTTAAGGCCAACATCATGCGTAAGTACGACGATGTTCGTGTGGTCATTGAAGGCCATTGTGATGAGCGTGGAACCGAAGAATACAACCTTGCCCTTGGTGAGCGCCGCGCGCGTGCCGCCTACGAGCATCTGGTCATTCTCGGCGTAAACCCCGAACGTATGTCCATCGTCAGCTTTGGCGAAGAGCGCCCGATCAATCCGGCGCACACCGAAATCGCCTGGGAAGAAAATCGCCGGTCCGAATTCGTTGTTCAATAGCTGAAATCAGTTTTGTAAAAAGAAACGCCGTCTCCACTTGGAGACGGCGTTTTTTATTTGTCGTGGGTTTGTACTACCTCAGTAGAGCATCAAGCATTACTTGTGTGTCGATAAGTTGATCAAGTTTCTGTGAAAGTGCAGATGTGGCTGCATTCCTAGCGTAAGCTAATATATTGAACATGTCGCCACCGAGTTTATCACTTCCAAAGGTCCTGTTTTCAGCGAGAAGGTTGCCTTCTTTGTCGTATACAAATGCTTGCAGGTCGTAAGAGAGGTATACAGAATAGTATGAGTCTGTTTTCCATTTATTTATAACAATGAATAATGAACGTTCTTGTTCAAGGCTGAAAATAGCATCTTTTGCTTCTTGTGGGGTGGCAGTAAATGGTATGGAAGTAAAGTTGGCATTGGATCCGATTTTATCGAGTCCGAGCTCCGCACTTACACTTACGTCGTTAGCAAAAGGATTGCCGGAGGCTGTTAATACATCATATGGAATGCCAACTTGACTCCGCTGAAGCCCAACAAAATCGGGTTTTTTCTCGCCATCTAGTATAAATGATCTTTGATCAAGCGTACCCACGGCAATAGTTGTTATTCCTGTCTGTGATATATCTGGATATGCGCCTTGAAGATTGTAATGGTAAACGGGTGTGCATGCAGTAAGTGACAAGATGAATGCAAGCATTAATAGGATCAGAATAATCTTGGCTGTAAATGGAAAAGTCCGGCGCATTAGCAGTCTCCTTGAATAAGCTATAATTCGACAAATATTCTATGCGAGATTAAAACAATTTACTGCCTTTATGCTGCGGTGCGATAAATATCAATAGATATTATTGAAAAACAGGATACAAGAGAGGGTTGTCCGTTATAACCACGAGGTATAACCTGCGGGGAATGATTATAAAAAATATGCAATGAGATGCAAAAATCCAAGCGCATAGAGTCCGGCCACGCCGTCATCAATCATGACTCCCAGGCCGCCGGGGAAGGCTGTTTCTGACCATTTGACGGGCCATGGTTTGAAGATATCGAAGAGGCGGAAGAGGACGAAGGCAACGGCGAGATACCAGATGGGGAAGCCGACGAATAACACAATGGTAAGCCATTGGCCGAACAGCTCATCAATAATCACACAGCCCGGATCTTTCTTTCCTAAGACAATTTCTGCACGTGAGCAGGCCCATGTGCCGACGACGAGAATCGCGATAAGAATTAGGATACGCCCCCACAACGGGAAGGGGAGGAAAAGCCACGGCGCGGCAATAATAGAAGCCAGTGAACCCCATGTTCCGGGGGCTTTGGGGAAATTGCCAATAGGACCGAGGGTGGCCAGAGCGGTGGCGAATATGTCGAGGGGGGATTGTTCTTTCATCTCTATTTTTCTCTTGTTGCGACTATGCCGGCTTCAATTAATTCATCAAGTACCCGGGTAACCGGAAGTCCTACAACATTAGTATACGAACCGCGTACCCTCAGTACCAGAATTTTTCCTATACCTTGAATGGCGTATGCTCCAGCTTTATCCATAGGTTCGCCTGTGGCGATATAGCTCTTGAGTGCCGTTTTACCAGAGGTACGCATGTCTACATCAGTGCTGACAGCTTGAACTATGGTTTCACCATTCGGCAGGATGATGCAGAAGCCTGTAATGACCTGATGCGTCTTGCCGGAGAGCGAGGAGAGCATTTTCAGCGCCTCGGCATCATCGGCAGGTTTGCCCATAATATGTCCGTCCAGAACAACGATGGTGTCGGCGCCGAGCACGGTCTTGTCGATGAAATGCTTGGCAACGTCCATGGTTTTCATTTCAGCCATGCGTTTGGCGTATTCTTCTGCGCCTTCGCCGGAAAGCGGGGCAGGTTCCTCTGCTTTACTGGGGTGCACCTCGAAATCCAGGCCGAGATCAGCCAGCAGTTCGCGCCTGCGCGGTGAGCCTGAGGCGAGGATGATGGTGCCGTTTGTCGAAAATGGTCCGGTGTTTTTCTTTATCATAGTGTGACGTTCTTCTCCCATAATCATTGATGAGTCAATTCTTCCAACGAATGACGGTTTTTTGTCGTTTTGGAGTTGTGATATTTTGTCACGGAAATACTCTGTATATTTGTTCAAACAAAACAGTATGTTCCAGTGATGGCAGAGTTTTTGCTTCATATCGTGCGCGGGCGACCGCAGGAGTATAAATGCGAGATATTAAAAAGAGTTTTTGCAGTGATTTTTCTTCCTTCGAGCAGATCGAAGGACCACCCGTTGCTCGGGGTATGAACGATTGGGCCGTGCCATGGGCTGACCTGATGATGGTTATGTTCGTGTTGTTTGTGGTGCTGTTCATTTATGCCGAGAGTAATAAAGACGTGAAAGTCCTGTTTAGCCAGAGCAGCGCGGATGAGGCACAGGCGACCAGCACCCTTGATCCGCTTATTGGTTTGATCGGCCAGATCGCCAGCCGGGCGGATACCAATGGCAGCCAGGAAGTCGTCCGTATGTCTGATAATCAGGTCTTGTACCGCTCTCGCACTGATGGCGTGTCTGTTGTTCGCGAAGGAGCGGGGAAAATTCGTGTCACCTTACGCGGCGATGTTTTTTTTGGAGCAAACGAGGATCAGCTCAAGGCTGATTCCGCATTGTATATTCAGGAGATCGCCGACGTGGTTCGGCTGAGCGTCGGCACGGTGCATGTTGTTGGGTACGCATCGGAAGATGAGTCCCAGGGGACGGCTAGCTTTACGCTTTCCACAAACCGGGCCGCTGATGTGGCTGACCATCTCATTGAAGAATTTTCGGTTAATCCCAAGCGGATTATCATCACAGGACGGGGATCATATGTCCCTGAGTTGCCGAGCACGTCCAAGGCCAATCAGGCCATGAACCGACGTGTTGAAATTATCATTACAAATTAATTCTGAATCGGTTGGAGGATTGTATGAGTAAGAAGAATGTATTTGGAATCGCAATTAGTTTGCTGATTTTTGTAGGAAGCTTCCTGCTGACGGGCGCTGCTGGAGCCTATTGGAATGGAGCCGCTTTTCTCGTGGTCATTTCCGGCCTGACTGCGGCCATGCTTATCAGCTATCCGGTAGTCCATGTGAAGAACGCTTTTATGGTTGCCAAGAATGCTTATGCTAATGGCCACGCGACTTCAGAAGAAATCGTCAACACGCTTCTTGATCTGTCGGTCAAGAGCAAGGTCGATGGTGTGCTTTCTCTGGAACGTACGGAAGCCAGAGCTACAAGCTCGTTTCTCAAGAACGGCCTCATGCTGTTGGTAGACAATTATAAGGAAGATGAAATCCGTGAGACTCTGAATTCGGAAATGGCTTTCTTTAACCTGCGTCGTCAGCAAAGTGAGCGCTTTTTCCAGACCATGGCGCGCATGTCTCCTGCGTTTGGCGTAGCTGGCAGTGTTATCGGCCTCATCGGCCTGCTTATGGGTATTAATGACACGGCTGTTATTCTCAAGAATATTCCGGTGGCGTTCATTTCTACATTATATGGGCTTGTTCTGAGCAATCTCATCTTTTCGCCCATAGCAGAAAATATTAATTATTCCACGCGGGCAGAGCTGCTTAATCAGAAGCTTGTCATGGAAGGTATTATTGCCATTAG
>JAFLJT010000362.1 GCA_022712855.1 Pseudodesulfovibrio sp.
CTTCAGGCGCAGAAAATGGAATCACTCGGCCTCATGGCGGGTGGTGTGGCTCACGAAATCAATACGCCGCTCGGCATCATTCTGGGCTATGCGCAGTTGTTGCAGGAAGACGTTGAAGATGGCAGCCAGATTCATGATGACCTGCGTATCATTGAAAAACAGACACAGGTCTGTAAGAAGATCGTGGCAGACTTGCTTGGTTTCTCCCGTCAGGATCATTCGGCCAAGCGGCCCATGTGCTTCAATAATTCGGTCATGGAGGCGGTCAGTCTCGTCCGCCATACATTCGACCTTGATCGTGTGGAGATTCTTTCCGAATTGGATGACCGATTCCCGATTATTTACGGTGATCCGGAAAAGCTCAAGCAGGTCTGGATCAACCTGCTCACAAACTCCCGCGACGCCATGCCTGACGGCGGTGGTGTTATCGTTATTCGTACCCGGCTTGATACGCCCGCTGGTATTGTCTCGCTCTGGGTGGCAGACAGCGGCGAGGGCATTCCGTCAGATAAACTCAAGAATATTTTTGATCCTTTCTACAGTACCAAACCCGTGGGTGTGGGGACTGGCCTTGGTTTGTCCGTATCCTTCGGGATAATTGAGGATCACGATGGTGAAATTCTCGCCACCAGCCCTGTGCCCATAGATTTTAATTTTCCCATGGATGTCGGATTCATCGACGTTGGTCAGGGGACACTTTTTGAGGTCAACCTGCCACTGGATCATGGCGATGGTGACGAGGAAGAATACGAACATGGAAGCGGGTCAAGCGCCCGATAATACATAAGGAGTGGTCATGGCGAATATCATAGTTCTTGACGATATTTCTGATGCTGGGAAGCTGGTTAAGCGGATTCTTGAACGTAAGGATCACAGTGTGACAGCGTTTACTGAAGAAGAGGATGCCTTGGCACATGCCAAGAATAATCCGGTGGATTTGGCCATCCTTGATATCAAGCTAAAGAAGATGACCGGGGTCGAAGTCCTTGAGGAACTCAAGAAGATCAACCCGGAAATTAAGGCGATCATGCTCACCGGATATCCCACGTTGGAGACGGCACGGGAGTCGCTGCGCCTTGGTGCGCAGGAGTATTGCGTCAAGCCTATCGACAAGGATGAACTGGAAACCAAAGTCGCTGAAGTCTTGGGAGAATAGGACACCATGCAACTCGGACAGCTCTTCAAACACTGGTCATATCAGGTCTTTGCGCCCGGCACGCTGCTGCGGCGCAAGTACGAGGCATTCAAGACTCTTCTCAAGCAAGACGCCATTGCATTGGAGCTTATCGCCGATCTTGAAGAGTTGTTCTATGGCGAAACGCTGGCCGATCGACATCGGGCCAATCACTTGGCTGCCCAGTTGTCCAAGGCTGTGAATACCATGACGGACCAACTGGTGGAGATGAATCCCACCGGGTACATGGAGCTGCCTGAGTATTTCCGCAAAATCGATTTTTATGTGCGTATGGCCTTGGAGCTGAATCAGCCGGAAGTGGGGCCGCCATATATATTATCCCTTGAAGAGGCCGCATCGTTTCCCCAACTGGCAGGTGGCAAGGCGGCCAACCTTGGGCGAGCCTTTAATGAGGACGGCGTCCCCGTTCCACCCGGCTTTGTTGTGACGGCCAACGCGTTCAATTATTTCATCGATTACAATGACCTCAGTGACAAGATCGAGAGTCGCCTCCGTCGGATGGTTGTGGGCGACCGCGATTTGTTGGCCCAACTGACCCTTGAGATGCAGGAACTTATTTTATCCGCCGAAGTGCCGGAAGAAATCGCACGCGGTATTCGATTCGCAGTGTCGGAAATCATTACGGGCGATGACCTTATTGCCGTACGTTCCAGCGCCTTGGCCGAGGATGGCGAAATATCTTTTGCGGGTCAGTACGCCTCTGAACTCAACGTCCAGCCCAATGACGTTCTTGAAGCCTACAAACGTGTGCTGGCGGGCAAATATTGTCCCCGTGCCGTGGCCTATCGTATCTCCAACGGCTTGACCGATTGTGACACAGGCATGGCTTCGCTCATTATCCCTATGGTCGACGCTGACAATGCGGGCGTTGTCTACTCCAAGGACCCGGATTGCAGGGGCGATGACGCCATCGGTATCTACGGTGTGCGCGGTCTGGGCGAAGCCTTGGTGGATGGCAGTGTCTCGCCGGGCAAGGCTGTGCTGACGCGTGATGAAGTTCCGGTTCTCAATCAAGAATGTACGCCGGACGAAGGCGGGCTGCCCAGTGAGGAAACCCTCATGGAACTTGGGCGGCTTGCCATGCAGCTTGAGCAAACATTCGGCTGTCCTCAGGATATTGAATGGGCAGAGGATGTGACTGGAAAACTCTATATTTTACAGACTCGCCCCTTGCAACGCGAGCGTGATGAAGCTGCGGTGGAACACGAACCTGTATCGGCCATCCCCTTTGCCGAGGGGCTTGAACGTGCGGCCACAGGTGTTGGCTGCGGCGAGGTTTATTACGCTCCCACTGGCGAGGAAATCGCACTTATTCCCGAGGGAGCCATTGTTGTTACTCCCACTCTCAAGCCTGCGCTCCTGACCTTTATCGGCAAGATGAGCGGCGTCATTGCGGACACTGGAAGCCGGGCCAGCCATTTTGCCTCTGTAGCGCGCGAAGCGGGTGTGCCCGTCCTTGTGGGTGAACTTGAAATTCCGCCCGAACCGGGGCAGGTGCTCACCGTGGATGGCACCACCGGGATTATTTACGACGGCTGCGTGGAAGCGATTCTCACCCGTGCCAGAGAGGGCAAGACTGTTCCTCAAAGGGTCATCGACCAGTACGAAAAGGTCGTCCCTCTGACCGTAAAGCTCAACCTCACTGACCCGGAAGCGGATAATTTTACGCCCAAAGGCTGCCGCTCCATGCACGACGTGGTGCGGTTTTGCCACGAGAAATCCGTGGGCGAAATGTTTTCGCTTGTGGATAAGAAAGGGCGCGGCATGGGCTCGGCCAAACGGCTCAAGACCACACTGCCGCTGGTCATGTATATGCTCGATTTGGGCGACGGATTATTTGCCAACTCAGCGAAGAATAAACTGGTCACGCCCGAAGACATAAAGAGCCGCCCAATGTGGGCTTTGTGGTATGGACTGTCCGACCCGCGAGTGAAATGGCTCAATACGCTCACGCACATGGATTGGGAAGAGTTCGACAAGATCGCGGGTGGTATCTTCAGCTTTGATTCCAAGCTCTTGGCCAGCTACAGTATCATCTCCGAGGACTATCTCCATCTTATGATCCGCTTCGGCTACCATTTCTCTGTGATCGATTCAGTCTGCGGATCGGATGAGGGTTCAAACTATATCAATTTCCGTTTCAAGGGCGGCGGGGCCGGGTTTGATCAACGGCTGCTGCGTCTCGAATTCATTCGGCGCATACTGGTTCACTACGGATTCGATACCGAAACTCGGGGTGATCTGATCGACGCGAAAATCTCTCGCCTTGATGAAAATTCTACGCGAAAACTGTTGGTGAAGTTGGGCTATCTGATGGCGATCACACGCCTCATGGATATGCGCATGGAGAGTGAAGAACAGGTGGCAATGGAAGTGGAACGATTCATTACAGACGCGGAGCAACAGAATGTTCGGTCTGAAAGCTAAAGCTAAAGCCAAAACGGCATATGAGGTCACATGGGTGACCGAGCATATCGGCGTGGGACATGCACCCATGAGCCATCCGCAACTCGACGCCATCCGTGCCGAGGGAATTGATGCTATTCTCAATCTGTGCGGCGAATTTTGCGACCTGCATGATATCGAACAGGACGCAGGTTTTGAAGTCCACTATCTCCCCCTGGCCGACGAAGAAGCGCCAGACCTCATAGCGCTGGAGAAGACGCTGGAATGGCTGGACGAAGCTATCTATCTGGGAAAGAAGGTCCTTATTCATTGCCGTCACGGCATCGGGCGCACTGGTACCGTGCTGAATTCTTACTTGCTCAGACGCGGGCTGGGTCACAAGCTGGCGGGTAAGGCGCTCAAGAAACTCAAGAGCAAACCCGCCAATTTCATACAGTGGCGAACCGTGCGCAAATACGGCAAACAGTCAGGCCGCTTGAAGGTGCGCGAGCCATCGCTTGAGTTCAAACGGTTGGTTGATTTGTCACCATTTTTTAATGATTATAATGAGTTGGTCCAGCGTGTGGACGAACAACTCGAAAGTCATGGCCATGGCCAGGCGTGTGGACGCGACCATATCCATTGTTGCCGAACCCCGGTTCGTCTCACTCTGGCGGGCGCGGTATTCCTGAGCCACCGCATCAATCTGGAACTGAGTGGAGAGGACCGCCTTTCCGTCATCGAGCGAGCAGTGGAAACGGCTCAAACTGAGCGAAAAGCCGCCGCCGAGCTTGGCAAGGACCCGGGAAGCGAGGACTATTGTTTGTCCGAAGTTGGCAGTTGGTGCCCGTTACTCAAGGACGATAAGTGTATGCTCTTTGACCACCGCCCCCTGCAATGCCGTGCCTTTGGTTTGGATGAAAGTATTGAGGGCGGTCTGTGGGAAGAGATGCTGACACCGGGCCTTGATAAAATATCCTCGGAAATCTGGTTTGCCTACATCGGTTCCATGGCAGAAAACGGCTTGCCACGATTCCCTCTGCCTGATGTCGTTTCCGGAAAATTCATGGAAACCATCTTCAAGCTCATGATGGAACAAGGGCTTTCCGAGGCTGGCTAACGCCGCGACTTCCCGTTACTTTCGACCGACCAAAACCATGGGACCGTCCGTGATCAAGAGCTCGTCCAATTCATCCACCGCATTTGTCCCCGGCCTACTGCCGTGGCAGAGCTATTTCCTCGCCTTTGTCCTTGGTATCTTTTCATTTAAATATACACAGCCCGCCTTCATCGGCTTAGTCGTCCTCGTCATTGCGGACACAAATTTTCGAGGCTGGCCCCGTAGGTTGCCAATCTTGGCATTCATTTTTTGCGCCGTCTTTGGGTTTGGCTACGCGGCGCAACGAAGTCCAGACCCGGTGATTGTACCAGTCTGGATGGAAGCGCGGCGACCAGCAATGGTCACAGGCGTTGTCGAGCGCGTCGAGCCACGAGTTGGCGGGCGACTTCGTTTGGTCCTGTCCGATTTGCGGTACGATCTCGGTACAAAACAGGGCAGACTACCGGGAAAACTCGCATGGAACTGGCGGAAACCCGATTATGATCCGATCCCCGGACAGACTGTGACCGCTCGATTGCGTGTGCTGCCAGTGCGCAGTTTCGGCAATCCCGGTGCATGGGATTTCGAGTGGTATTGGCAGCGCCAAGGTGTGTTTTGGCGTGCTTGGCCCGCTGGACGCGACGCGCCCATTTCGTGGGGAGAACGGCCGGAGAATATGCTCTGGTCCATCAAGTCTCGATTACGAAAAGGCGTGTCCGAACATATCCCGGACACGCAGGGCGGGGCCATGGTTCTGGCTCTGGTAACCGGTGATCGGTCACACCTTGAATTGGCGACAGCGGAAGCCACCCGCGCGGCTGGATTGGCGCATACTTTAGCCTTGTCCGGCCTGCATGTCGGTTTTGTTGCCGCCTTTGGAATAGCCCTGGCATGGCTTGCCGGGTGGATATATCCACCGCTCCTGCTTTCAATTCCACGCCCGAAACTGGCCGTATTGCTGGCCGCACCGTTGGTGCTTGGGTATGCGTGGCTCGGCCAGCCATCGCAGTCTTTGATCCGGGCTGCCACTATGTTTGCATTTTGGGGATTCCTGTTGCTTCAAGGGCGGGGACGAGTCCTCATGGATGGCCTCTTTTTCGCTCTGACAGTCATCATTTTTGTTATGCCATTTTCCGTGTTCGATCTCAGCCTGCAAATGTCTGCCGTGGCTGTGGCGGGCATCGGATTGCTGTATCCGCGAGTTCGACTCCTGTTCAGCATGGGCCAACGCTGGTGGCTCAAGCCCTTTGGGTGGGCCGGGGGATTGTTGGCTGTGAGCCTCTGCGCCAACATCGCATTGCTGCCCCTTATTTCGTGGAATTTCGGGACGTGGAGTCCCAATATCCTACTCAATCTCGTCTGGTTGCCCGTCCTCGGCTTTGCGGTCATGCCGCTTGGAATCCTTGGCATGATATTGGTTTCCTTCTCGTGGACAGCGCCGATGGGGGGCGAGTTACTTTTGTTCGCGGGGCAGCTCATGGATTGGCTGCTCGGGTTACTCCACCTGACAGGCGATGCAGGGCTGACTCCAGTTTTCGCCGTGCTACGCCCCTTGTGGCAGGAGATTCTCGGATGCGGCCTACTCGTGGTCGTTGCCCTGGTCGCCTGGGTCAATCGTCGGCCATTCATTGGTCTGGCTGGCCTCGGCTTTCTGCTCATGGTCATACCGCACATTTCTATCATGGCAACGGACACACAGGACGAAGTCCGGGTCACAGTCATCGATGTTGGCCTTGGCCAATCCGCACTCATCTCGCTGCCCGGTGGGCACCGCTGGCTGGTGGATGGTGGCGGAGGTTCCAACAATTTTGATATCGGCGAAGCCGTGGTGGCCCCGTATCTCACCATGGGCAGACCGCCCCGGTTGGATGGTGTGTTCATGAGCCATCCGGACTCGGATCACAGTCATGGCTTGCCGTTCATTCTTTCCCGTTTCGATGTTGGTACCTTCTACTCCAACGGCATGATGCCACGGGGCAGGACGGGCAAACGTTTGCGCCGTGTATTGGAAGAGAAGGGCATTGTTCCCGTGTCTCTTATGGCAGGGCAACGTATCGGTATGGCGGATGATATTTCACTGGAGATCCTGCACCCGTCGCCAGAGTTTAAGAATTCGCGTGCCAATGAACATTCACTGGTCATGCGGCTCGTGCGACAAGGGAAACCTTTGGCGCTTCTGCCGGGTGATGTTGAAAAAAAAGGGATTGCTTCGTTGCTGACGGCAGGGCATCCCGTGGGAGCCGAGGTCTTGATCTTGCCCCATCATGGCAGCAAGACGAGTTTGGTCCCGGCATTTTACAATGCAGTGTTGCCCGAAGTTGTGCTGTGTTCCAACGGCTATCTCAATCAGTTTGGCTTTCCGCATTCGCGTGTGGTCAACAGTGTGGCCGTGCCGATTTACACCACTTCGCGCCATGGTCAGGTGACCGCCGTGTGGGACGTGGATAACCAAATGTCGGTCCGGGCATTTTCGCCGTAGCCCAGACTTGCCAAATACCTTCATTGCTGCGATAAGTTTATTGTTGTACACCTCATTAATTGATAGAGTTGTACAACCTTGGTGAGGTTTGGCGGTTGATTTGAGAACACTAAATACGTGGGACCGATGCAGGACGTTAAAAAGAAACTCATGAGTGCCGTGGATCAGATGCCCGCTTTTCCCAAAAGCGTCCATCAGGTGCTAAAACTTGCTGGCGATATCAATTGCTCACAAAAAGAGTTGGTCGAGGTCATCAAAAAAGACCCGGTTTTCACGTTGAAAATCCTGCGTCTCGTCAACTCGGCATATTTCGGATTGGCCCGTGAGGTCACATCCATCAATCACGCCAGTGTGTATCTCGGTCTCAATACCTTAAAAAATGTCGCCCTTGGGCTGGCTGCTGTTGGCGCCATCCCCAAGAGTAATGTGGCCGGTTTGGACATGGGCGCTTTCTGGCTCCATTCTTTGGCCGTTGCCACAGGAACCCGCATGCTCGGTTCCATGCTCGGCGTTTCTCGCGACGAAGCAGCCGACTATTTCGCAGCCGGATTGTTGCACGATATAGGGAAGGTCGTTTTTGCCCTCTACATGCCGAATGAATTCGCACAGGTAGGAGAGAAGATCGCAGAACAAGGAACTTCGTTGAAGCAGGCCGAGCTTGATGTCATCGGTGCGACGCATGCTGATATCGGTTCCATGCTGGCCGAAAAGTGGAACCTGCCCGGCGATTTGCACGACGCTATTGCCCGTCATCACACTCCGGACAAAGGGAAGCCATCCCAGTTGGTTGATTGTGTGTTTGTCGCTGATCAGATCAGCAAGAAACTCGCCTTTGGTTCTGCCGGAGATTATATGGTTGAGGAATTGCCGAAATCTATTGAAGAACGGTTTTCTCTTGATCTCGATGGTTTAATTAAAGAGATGCCGACTCTCGATGAAGAAGTCGAACATGCGCGTATCTTCATCAAGCTTGGGGAGGCCAGCTAATGCGTTTTCGTTTTCGTGGCACTCGCGGCTCGTTGTCTGCTCCCGGCCCTGATACCATTAAATATGGTGGTAACACGACTTGCATCGAAGTTCGTTCCGACAACGACGATCTTATAATTCTGGATGCCGGAACCGGTATTCGAGAACTCGGGTTGGAATTGGCGAAAAACATGCCGGTCAAATGCCATCTTTTTGTCTCCCACACCCACTGGGATCACATTCAGGGCGTCCCTTTTTTTGTCCCCATGTTCGTTTCTGGCAATGAATTGATCATCTACGGACCGCCGGACCCGTTGACCATGACGGGTATCGAAGCCGTCCTTGCCAAGCAGATGGAATATCCGCACTTTCCGGTGCGTGTATCTGAACTTCTGGCTGATATTTCCTACAAGACCCTCAATGATGGGCAGGTCGTGGATCTTGGTTTTGCCACAGTATCTACCATCCTCATGAACCATCCGGCCATGGATTTCGGCTGCAAGGTCGAGTGTGACGGCAAAACACTGTTCTTCACGGGCGATCACGAGCCATTCTACAATATTTATGAACCCGGTGAAGAAGATTACGAAGAGTATGAAAAAATAGTTCGAGAGCGTAATCAGGGTATTCTGGAGTTCATTCGTGGCGTGGATATTTTCATCGCCGACTCGCAATATACCGAGGAAGAATACGTGCTCAAGCAGGGATGGGGTCACTCCACCTTTGAGCGGACTCTCGCCCTCGCCAAGGAAGCCGGAGTGGCTAAGGTGTATTTGACCCACCACGAAACCACCCGGACCGATGAGCAGGTGGACGCCATCTATGCGCGCTTGCAAGAGGAATGGAAAGATTCCGGTGTGAACTTCGAGATGGCTCGCGAAGGTGAAGTTATCGAAATCTAGTTCCGTACGATTTCAAGAGGCTCGCGTAGTTCTTGCCTTTTTGTGATAAAAGTGAGATTTATTCAATTCTTGAGGGTTGGAATTAATTCAATTTCGGAGGCAAAGCATGAAAGCGTTGATCGTGGATGATGACTTCTATAGCCGAAACATGATTCATGAAATCCTTCGGCCTGTCGCTCACTGCGATATCGCGGTGAATGGAGAAGAGGCCATTGAAGCATTTCGTCGTGGCCATTCAGAAGGTGAGCCTTACGACCTGATCTGCCTCGATCTCCTCATGCCTGAACTCGACGGCCAGCAGGCCTTGCGCGAGATACGAATCATTGAAAAAGAGTTCAATGTCGCTCCTCAGGCCGAGTCCAAAGTCATCGTCACCACCATGCTTGACGATGAAAAAGAAACACACGATGCATTTTTCTTGGGTGGCGCGACCTCCTATCTGGTCAAGCCCATTGATGAAGATAAGCTACTAGGCGAAGTCAAGAGCCTTGGCTTACTCTAGAAATAGCTGGCATTAATACGCTTTTTTGTTTTTCAAATCGGGCGGGTCTGATATGGGCTCCGCCCGTTTTTTATTCTTTCGGGCGATTTGCTGTTACCGCCTTTTTCTAATATGTTAATTCATTCGAAAGACACTTTCTCCCCCTGAGAATCAGGGGAATATATATACAGGATAATACCAAATGAGCCAGATACTTGGCGTTAAATTCAATGATTACGGTCAGGTCTACTATTTCGGGTCCGGCCCGTTTGTAGTCCGAGAAGGCCAGCACGTCATTGTTAAGACCGATCAGGGCATGGGACTGGGCAAGGTCATACTGACCAAACAAGCCCCTCAGGAAAACGAAGATGGTGAGATTGAAGGCCATAAGGCCATCTATCGACTTGCCAATGAGAAAGACATGGAGGCTGTGGGCGAGAACGAAGCGCTCTCCAAAGACGCCTACAAACATTGCCGTAAGTGTGTGACAAAACACAAACTTGGTATGAAATTGGTAGACGTCGAAGTCTTTTTCGATCGTTCCAAAATGATTTTTTACTTCACCGCACCGGGGCGTATCGATTTCCGCGAACTTATCAAAGATTTGGTCCGTGAATACCGTACCCGCATTGAATTGCGGCAGATCGGCGTTCGTCACGAAACCCAGATGCTCGGCGCTATCGGTAACTGCGGCCAGATTTGTTGCTGCCGTCGTTTCATGCGCAAGTTTGTCCCCGTGACCATCAAAATGGCCAAGGAACAGAATCTGTTCCTGAATCCCACTAAAATTTCAGGTATTTGCGGACGTCTTCTCTGCTGTCTCAGCTTTGAGCAGAAGGGGTATGAAGAATTTCACCGCATGTGTCCGAGAGTGGGTAAAAAGTATACGACTTCTTATGGTAACGTGAAAGTGCTCAGGTCTAACTTCTTTAAGAAAACCTTGAGCTTACTCACTGAAAGTTACGAAGAGAAAGAAGTTTCCATTGACGAATGGAATGAAATAGTTAACAAGCCGCCCAGCGAAGAGGCCATTGCCGAGGTCAAGGCGCATGAATCACGCGGTCGCCGAGGCGGTCGCAGACCTTCACGTCCTGACAATAAAAAGGAATCTGCCTCAAAGCCCGGCGATTCTTCAGAGGGAAGGGACGCCGACACAGAACGGAAGCCCAAGGAAAAGCCGCCCAGACGTGGTCGGGATGATCGTAAAGGACGCCAGGAGCGTCCCGATCGCTCTCGCAAACCCGAAGGTGCGGATAGCCAGGGCAAAAAGTCCAAGCAGGACATAACGCCCAAGCAGGACAAGCCCAATGGCAATTCTGCAGAAGCTTCCGGCGACGAGAAATCCAAAAGGTCGCGCAGGCCGAGACGGCGCAGGCGCAGACCTTCCAGTAAATAAGCGTCCAGACGGGCTATCCCGTCAGGATAAGGAGATTTGGTTTGGAACGTTTTTACATCACCACGCCCATTTATTACGTGAACGCAAAGCCCCATCTGGGCCATGCGTACACAACCACCGTGGCCGACTCCATAAGTCGTTTCCACAGACTGATGGGCAAGGAGACCTATTTTCTCACCGGCACGGATGAGCATGGCGACAAGATCGTCCAGGCTGCCGAGGCCAACGAGCAGTCTCCACAGGAATATGCCGACAGCATCAGCGGCCTCTTCAGAGACCTCTGGCCGAACATGAATATTTCCAATGATGACTTCATCCGCACCACTGAACCACGCCACATAGAGGTCGTTCAGGATATTCTCCAGAAGGTCTTTGACTCCGGCGATATCTATTTTGGTGAATACGGCGGCCATTACTGCTTTGGTTGCGAACGCTTCTATACTGAAAAAGAACTGGTGGACGGCCTGTGTCCTGATCACCAAACCAAACCTGAGTATATTGCGGAGAAAAACTACTTCTTCAAGATGTCCAAGTATCAGGATTGGCTCAAAGATCACATCAACAAGAATCCCAATTTCATCCGCCCGGAGCGTTACAAAAACGAAGTCATGAGCCTGCTGGAATCCGGCGAGCTCGAAGATCTTTGTATCTCCCGGCCCAAGTCCCGCCTGACCTGGGGTATCGAGCTGCCGTTCGATAAGGATTTCGTCACCTACGTTTGGTTTGA